>REDA01000021.1 GCA_007693745.1 Balneolaceae bacterium | reverse complement strand
GATAAAGAGTCATCAGGATACAGTCCGATCCGGGATTTTTCACCGTTTCGGAGTCCCAGTCAGAACGAAGCCACTGCACGCCATGGATGTAGCTCTCCTAAACTCATTTTCAGAGTGTATTTTGCACGTTATTGACTGTAAGAGGGAATTTTCTTATTTAGATTGTGAAGTCCATTATCTGAAACGGTTGTGCTAATCTGATCAACGAACGGATCTATCAGCCTACCTCCGAAACAAGGCTCTGGTGGTACTTCAAAGTCTATGCCTTATGCATCTCTGCAGCTGTGTGATGATGAATGGTTTTGTTTAACATCACTCACCACTTAACCAAATAGTACCTCACCTTATGGAATATCTCGCAATCGCAATCAAACTTATCGTCGGACTCAGCATTTTAAACGTCTGGCTCCTGCGGGCCAAAAAGCAGACCTCCTGGCGTGGCGGTGACGCGAAAAATATCACCGAAGAATTTGAAGCCTACGGCCTTCCCGCCTGGTTTATGTATCTGATTGGCGGCGTGAAGTCACTGCTGGCCATTCTCTTGCTGGCCTCCATCTACTATCCGCAGGTTGAATCCATCGCAGCTTACGGTATCGCCTTTTTGATGGCCGGTGCTGTATCAATGCATGTTAAAATCGGCGACCCGATCAAGAAATCATTCCCGGCCTTTACCTTCCTGGTACTCTCGCTTGCCGTGACGTTCCTCTGATTTACACAATCATAACCGCCTCAGAACCTCTGCATCCTGATCAGATTGGAAACGGTGATATAATCTCAACCCGCAACCGGATGGGTGGGTAGTGAGGTTTACAGCTGTGGATCAAAAAAACTAAGGCAACAAGGCCAGGCCAGCAGAAATTTATTTTACCACTACTGCATCATCGCGTAAAAGGCCGTGGCTATCCATCCGTTCAGAACCAGAAAAATCAGGGATGGAGCTGCCTGAAAAAAGCCGTCTCTGATTTTTATCCTCACCAAAAAAGCCGCCAGCATCATCAGGGTGAGTCCGGAAGCAGCCAGCAATCCAATAACCGGCAGAAAGAGTCCTGTGATTAGTCCTGCCGCACCCATTAACTGCAGCACACCTGTAGACTTCCTCTGAAACGCCGTAAGTCCAAACCGCTGAAACTCCTGAATCATGAATGGAGACAGAAAGCATTGCAACCCGTAAAGCAGAAAGAATAAAGCATCCAGAGAGATGATCAGTTTTGCCAAATCAGTTTCATTTGATATTTGATCAGAGTATTACGCCGACCCTGAAAAGAGATCTTCCATGTCCTGATGATCACTCTTCATTTGTTGATCTGATTCAAGCCAAATCATTAAGAATTCGTTCAATCAGAATGCTTTCACGATACATCTGATCTCCACTGCTACCCTTATGTTTCTACACATAAACCTGTTCGTTAAATAATTTAAAAGGGGATCATTTTTCGGTGGCGCAAATGATTACCGGATCAGTGGAATCATCAACTCTCCCACCGATGAACTTGTGATGGCCGGCATAAGAATCCTCTACGATGCCAACCGGTTCGATTCCTGGCTCTTCAACAGCGACCTGGAAGGAATCCGATGGGATTGATACAGGGTTGAAATTGAAGAATTGGCAGACCGATAAAGTCAGTTTTCAGGTAGTTTCGACAGCGTTTTATCGTGATATGATGAAGCTTTTGCCTTACATGACTCAGTTATCACCTATAAATCACATTTTATTGTGATTTATCAGTGTTTATGTCAAGTCCGGGATAAAAAAATATCATATATCACATTACAATGTGAAATTCGTTATATTTTTAATGTAGCCGTTCATTTTTTCACGATAAATCACACGATAATGGGAGTCAATGGCATAGGAAAGCAGATCAGGGAACGAAGGGATACCCTTGGCCTTACACAGCCTGATTTGGCAGAAATGGCCGGGATCAGCAAAAACACGCTCTATAAGATAGAGACCGGACAGGGGAATCCAACGTTGAACGTACTCCATAAAATCGCTCAAATTCTCGGTATGGAATTCACCATGACCGTACAAAAACCTGGGCAAAATAGATGAGGGCAGCAAAGGTGTTAAGAAACGGGGAAGAGGCAGGCACGCTGGTGCAATACGATAAGGCGTCGTATGAGTTTACCTACAACGAAGCGTGGTATCAAAATCCGGAAAAGCCACCGGTGAGTCTGACGATGCCTAAAACAGAGAAGGTGTATACCTCAGATCATCTGTTTCCATTTTTCTTTAACCTGCTTTCGGAAGGGGTCAACCGAAAACTTCAGGCTCGCCACCTGAAAATTGATGAAGAAGACTATTTTGGCCTCTTACTCGAAATTGCACAAACAGATACGATTGGAGCCGTAACCATCCGGCCCATTCATGAAACTAAACAATGAGTCTTCCAGAAATAAAGTATTGTCCGGGCACCTTGGCTGAAGGATTCAATACCTATAGTTCAACAGCATTAAAGCGCGTTTTTAACGGGCGGAAAGTAGATCATGTGCTTCCCTATAATGCCCCTGATGTGAGTGAGGCCGATGCTGAACTGTTCATAGAAAACCGCAAACGCCTGTCGATTTCCGGAGTACAGGAAAAGGTGTCAATGCTTCTGGATAAGAATAAGCTGCGGCTGGCGAAAGAGGGGGAGCAGGGGTTCTATATATTAAAACCGATCCCCAGGGATTTAAGAAGCGTCAATCAGGTTCCGGCCAATGAACATTTGACGATGCAGATTGCCCGGCAGGTGTACGGAATCGAAACGGCCGAGAATGCCCTGATATTTTTCAAAAATGGAGACCCGGCCTACATCACCAAACGATTTGATGTGAAAGCAGATGGATCAAAACTGGGGAAGGAGGATTTTGCGACCCTGGCAGGGAAGACAGCTGAAACGGACGGGATGAACTTTAAATACCGGTACAGCTATGAAGAAGCTGCAGGGCTCATCAACAAATTTGTGCCTGCCTATCCGGTAGAGCTGGAGAAGTTCTACACACTGGTGCTTTTCAACTATCTGTTTTGCAACGGGGATGCACATCTGAAGAATTTCAGCCTGATAGAAACAGCTCAGGGAGATTACATGCTGAGCCCGGCGTATGATTTGATGAATACGCAGCTGCACGTAGATGATTCGCCGATGGCCCTGGATGATGGGTTGTTCAAAGATTTTGAGATGACGGAAAGCTTTGAAGCCAATGGGTTCTATGCCTATGATGATTTCCATGAATTTGGAACCCGAATCGGGTTGGTGACATCACGTATGGAAAAAATTCTTCAGACCTTTATGGCTGATCAGCAGAAAGTGCATGAGCTGATTGATCACAGTTATTTAAATGAAGAGATGAAAAAAGAGTATTCCGGGAAGTATCTGGATAAACTCAAAGCGATTAACAACTCCTATTCCGGTAAACTCAAAGAGTAAGCT
>REDA01000033.1 GCA_007693745.1 Balneolaceae bacterium | reverse complement strand
GAGCGAAGCGATTCCCGCGAAGCGCACCGAGCGAAGCGATTCCCGCGAAGCGCACCGAGCGAAGCGATTCCCGCGAAGCGAAAACGCCCCGAGGGTTCGGGACTGCGAACTGCACGCAGCAAAACGCAAAACTTCCCCTGAACCCCTAAACCCCTAAACCCATAAACTCCTAAACCTATAAACTCATAAACCCATAAACCTATAAACTCCTAAACCCATAAACTCCTAAACTCCCAAACCCGTAAATGGCTTACCTAAAACTGTATAAGAACAAACTCAGCCAGAATTTCCTGTTTCTGGATAAGCTGTTCAAGGAGCATGAGATCAAGTGGGGAATTACCACCAAACTGCTTTGTGGCCATACGGAATACCTGAATGAGGTGATTGATCTGGGCATCAGGGAGGTTCATGATTCCCGTATCAGCAATCTGCAGGCGATTAAGAAGATCGACCCGGAAACGCTGACCATCTATATTAAACCACCCCCAAAAAATATACTGGAAGAGGTTGTCCGCTTCGCGGACATCAGCCTCAATACCGAAATGGCCACTTTGCAGGGACTCTCACACGAAGCACAGCTTCAAAATAAAGTCCATAAAGTGATTATCATGATTGAGATGGGCGACCTTCGGGAAGGTGTAATGAGGGAACATCTGGTCAACTTTTATGAGAAGATATTCCGCCTGCCCGGTATCGAGGTGATCGGCCTGGGTACAAACCTGAACTGCCTGCACGGTGTGATGCCTGATGGCGATAAACTGATTCAGCTGGCACTCTACAAGCAGATCATTGAGCTGACTTTCAAACGAACCATCCCCCTCATTTCCGGCGGTACTACAGTGACCATACCACTGCTGTTGAGGAATCAGCTTCCCAGGGGTGTCAATCACTTCAGAGTTGGAGAGGCGCTTTTTTTCGGGAAAAATCTATTTACGGACGGCCTCATCGATGGGATGAGCGATCAGGTGATCGAACTTTTTGCACAGGTGATTGAACTTTCCGAGAAACCCATCGTTCCGGAAGGAGATCTGGGGCTTAATCCCCAGGGTAAAAGGATCACCGTGTCTGAAGATGATTTCGGGAAAACCAGCTATCGCGCGATTATTGATGTTGGGGTTCTGGATGTGCAGCCGGAATATTTAATTCCGATAGACGAACGAATCAAGGTTACAGATGCAAGCTCCGATATGATTGTTCTGGATGTGGGTGAAAACCCAAACGGGATGAAAGTGGGGGACATGCTCCGCTTTAAGCTGAAATATATGGGGGCACTCAGTCTCATGAATTCCGATTACATTGAGAAGATGGTTGAAGTATAATCCCCGGATGTTTCTCTTATGTCACATGAAAACCACACTGCCGCACCCCTGATGAATTTTCCGCCTGAACTCCGGAGATTTGACCTGCGGAATGGGTTCGATCCGGCTAAAATCCATTCCTTTGCAGAAGCCGGTGGATGGGGAATCGGAGGCTATCTGGAAAACCGGGCCGGGATGTACACCGCATCCCACTTCGGAAACCGCCGGACCCTTCACATGGGCCTCGATATCTGGGCAAAAGCCGGTGAACCCGTTTTTGCACCTCTTGACGGCACCGTTCTCTACACGGAGTGGCACAGCCGGCCGGGCGACTATGGCGGTACCCTGGTGATCCGGCATGAGCTGGATGGGAGTCCCATCTATGCACTCTATGGCCATCTTTCCAGAGAATCTTCACAAAAGATTCTCCCGGGAAAAGCTGTGAAATCCGGTGAGAGAATTGCACGTCTGGGCAGGGAGGAAGAGAACGGACAGTGGCCGCCTCACCTGCATCTTCAGATCAGTATCCGGGATCCGGGCAGTGCAGACATGCCCGGGGTGGTGGATCCCGCCGATGCGACTGAAGCCGCCATACTCTACCCAAATCCGGAACGACTGATTGGACCGCTTCCGGGCACAGATTTCCCGCTGCTGAACTTCCGGAGACTATCCCATGACGAATAAAACCCTCTCCGGCAGTGATCTTCTTCACTATCTTGGCACGCTCCGAAAGGATCTTCACCGGATTCCCGAACGATCGGGCAGTGAAAAGGAGACTGCCGCGCGGATTTATGAAGAGCTCAATGCTACAGAACCGGATGAGATCATCACCGGTCTGGGCGGTCATGGCCTGCTTGCATCCTATCGCCCGGTATCAGGTGATCCCAAACAGACTCTTCTTTTTCGCGCCGAACTGGACGCCATTGCTGTGACCGAAGAGACCGGTCTCCCATATCAATCCCGGCGTTCAGGAACGATGCACGCCTGCGGTCATGACGGCCATATGGCTGTTCTGATTGGCCTGGCTCACCGGCTCGCCCGTAAAAGGCCATCAAATTCAACTATTTTACTTCTCTTCCAGCCCTCTGAGGAGACCGGAGAAGGGGCTGCTGCTGTGATGAGCGACAAACAGTTCAGAAACCTGAAAATCGATCACGGCTTTGCACTGCACAACCTTCCAGGTTATGAAGAAAATACCATATATATAAGGAATCATTCGTTCGCATCTGCCTCAATCGGGCTGGAGGTGATGCTGAAAGGGCGGTTTAGTCACGCCGCCTCCCCGGAAGAGGGACTCAACCCTTCATTTTACATGTGCCAACTTATTCTGGATATCAGGGAATCGCTGGATGCATTTGTAAACGCTCACCAGGGAAACAAAATGGCCGTCACCTACATCCGGATGGGAGAACGTGCGTTTGGCATCAGTCCGGGTGAGGCCCGTTTTGGTGTCACCCTGCGATCGGCAACGGATCAGGGGCTTGCTGCCGCAGCAGAGCAGTTTAAAGAGAGGGTCAATATCGACGAACCTCTGGCGGGATCGCAAAAGAATCAACAAACGGTGTAACCGACTAAAGAGCGAGGCGTAACTATGAAGTACTGACCCGCATCCCCTCCTTTATTCCGAGAATTGCCGTGTAGCAGGTCGGGATGGATCCACTTCAGATGAACGGATACAGCTTCCCTTCATCCTGGCCGACTCCAAAATTGTGGCAAGCGGATCCCTCTCTTTTGAAGTGAGCTGATCGTTTCATACCTCACGTTTTCGCGTTGGATTCAATGAAATGTAATTTTTTACGTTATAGCTCTGAAAAGATGCTGCTGCCCATTGAACGGGAATGGGAAAAATCATATTAATAATAAAACCCGGCAAGGTATCGGACTGAATATTAAATCAGATCATCAATCTGTTGAACAGTAAAGCTCAAATAGTTAATAAGTTGAAGAAAAATCTGTTAACGGTTCTGCTTTTTCTTCCGCTCTCAGTGATGGCCGGGCCCTATTCACCCGGTGATCCGGTGGTGGGTAATCTCTACAATGAAGGAGCCAAAATGGCAGAGGCCGGTGACCCCGAATCTGCAGCACTGCTTTGGTTGGAATATGCAGAATCTCTTGAAGAACCCGATTTCGTACTTGGACACGATTTTATCCGTCTGGTTACGGAATACCGGCTTCGGAAACATTATGAGAAAGCATCGGAGCTCTATTTTTGGAGTCTTTCCACAACAAATATTGAGGAAGAAGAAAAGAAACGCCTTCATGAAGAGCTTTTTTTTATAGACCCGATGCTGGGTCAGCGTGAGAAGCGGCGGCTTGAGCGCATGATTGATGAAGGAAATCCCGAAATCTTCTCTTTTTTGCGCACATTCTGGCAGGAACGCTCCCTTCTGCCGGGAGATCTCTACAACGAAAGGCTTCTGGAGCACTTCGAGAGGGTGAATCATGCAATCCGGAATTATCAG
Organism: Balneolaceae bacterium; assembly: GCA_007693745.1. Classification (GTDB taxonomy): domain Bacteria; phylum Bacteroidota; class Rhodothermia; order Balneolales; family Balneolaceae; genus Rhodohalobacter. The sequence continues at coordinate 12,985 of REDA01000033.1, read as the reverse complement.
ACCACCTCCGGAACCCTCTTCGACGACAGAGGCAAAACCTACATACGTTTTGGCGAACCTTTCAGGACCCGATCCGGTATCTTTATGTTCAATCCGGGTTTTGTCAACTATCTGATTACCACACGGATTGATGACGGCGGTTCTCCGGGCAGCGGTGCCTTCGAATCGGCCGTGGGATCGGCTGTCTATATGAATACCTACTACCGTGTTCGCGACTATCATACCTATCCCAGTTATGAGGTGTGGGTTTACGAGGGCCTCTCAGAGGGAAGGGATAATGTCATCTATATCTTCGGAAACCGCTATGGAGGGGCCGATATGAACCTGATGCGTTCGGTGGATGATTTTATCCCGTCGGCCGCATTCAGCATGACCGACCGGAACAGCCCGGTCACCTTTGCGATTTTCAGTGAAGGTGCCGGTGCGGCTGCCGAAGTGGGTGGCGGGCAGGATGTGGACCGGACAAATATCTTTCAGGAAATGCAGCAGGGAGGTTCATCACGAATCGAAATTATCACCCCGGCGCTCATTCTTCAGATGATGTACTACCGGCAGCTTGCAAGCCTCGATTTCTACTTCGGAAATCAGTATGAAGAGATGCTCGACCGCTATATGAATACATCCATACCCTTGTCAAGGTCACTCTCCCGTCAGTTTCAGCAGACCAGCTCAGCCAGGCTTCTCGAAGCACAGGCACAGGCACCCGAGCAGAGGTCTGCTGCCGAAACTGTTCTCTTTGACATCGCTCCGGCAGCCTTTCCCTATCTTTTTTATGATGATGAACTCAATCCCTACTTCAAAATCTTCTTCGAGGAAGAAGTGGAAAGTGCCATTGCCTACGAGGAGCTCCGGAAAGTGGACGACCTGGATGCGATTCGCTATGAGGAGTACGAAATCACCCGAACCATTCTGCTGAGAAACCGAGGGGGAGAACAGTCCGGCATTGTCCGCGCCAGCTCTCCGGTGCTGAAAGACCCGGCGGCAGAAGCCATTGCACAGAATGTGATCCGTGTTCCGGTTCAGGAAGGGATGCATCAGTTTGAAGTGTACTCGGAACTTCATAACGGTTCTTCTGAAGATGGGATCTCGGAACAATCCACACTGAGGGCCAGCCTCAAAGGCTTTGGAAGGCAGGCTGCAAGAGAGTTGAGAGAGCCCGGAGAACATAATGGCCTCTTTATCTCTGATGTAATTTTCGGCTATCACGATCCGGAAGCAGAAAACAGCGATCTGTTCAAAATTGCACACGACGGCCGGATTGATGCGGAGGAGGGGATTATGTTCTATTACGAAGCCTATAACCTTCCACAAGACAGTGACGGGCTTTACAGTTTTACACTCACCTACCGTATCCTTCGTGAAAGGTCGGGACTGGGCAGGATATTCGGGTCGCGCTACACGGGTGAAACATCCATGACGATCAGCAACAGCAGCGGGATTCCCCGATTTGCCCAGCTTCTGGAAATTGTATCTGAAGAATTGCAGCCGGGCTCCTATCTGCTGGAACTTTCCATATCTTCGGATGAATCCTCACCGGCCATCTATCAGTCTGCCCATCCCTTCAGCATCGCTCCGCGCTGAAAAATGTTTTTCGAATCGGAAACGGACACTTTTCAGGCAAAAATTGGATCGAAAGCCATTCATGAATTTTTTAAAGCACACTTCTCAAAGAAAACCGTCCTGAAGAGCCTGTAATTTTAAATCGGTTAAAAAGCAGAGGAGATTTGCGCTCAAACAATGAAATAATAGCGCTTTCAGTAAAGTTCTGTTAAAAAAATGTTATCAAATGGTTTTATTTCTGCGAAAAAATTGCTTATTTATCCGCTTGAAGTGTTCAAAGGTAAATGTTCACGACTTATTCAGACCAAAACATAAACTAAACTGAGGTTACGTATGTATCAAAAGTTACTGACCATTCTTCTTATGGTTTTCTTTTCCTCGCAAATTGCGCTTGCTCAAACAGGCTCAATTGTAGGACAGGTAACAGACGCCGAAACCGGCGAAACCTTGCCCGGTGCCAGTATCCTGCTCACGCAGCTGGATCGTGGTGCTGCCACAGACTTCGACGGTAACTATGTTATCCAGAACGTCCCGGCAGGTACTTATAATCTGACGGCATCTTTCGTCGGGTACCGAACTTTCCGCCAGACTGTACAGGTGAATGCGGGACAAACCACAACTCTTAACATCGTGATGCAGACAGGTGCGATCGGACTGGACGAAGTGATCGTTTCAGGATATGCCGTCACCACCAAGCGTGAACTTACCGGTTCGATTGCCAGTGTTCGTGCAGCTGACATTCAGGATGTTCCACTGCAAAACACAGAAGCCCTGCTTCAGGGACGTGCTGCCGGTGTGAACGTGACTGCCGATTCCGGGAACCCCGGTGCCGGTTTTCGTGTGAATATCCGTGGTAACGGTTCTGTTAACGCAGCGACCCAGCCTCTCTACATTGTAGATGGTGTGCAGATCTCCTTCGACGGTCTCTCCACTCAGGCTGCGAGTACCTCTCCGCTGAACGCTCTGAACCCGAACGACATTGAGTCGATCGAAGTTCTGAAAGACGCTTCTTCTGCCGCAATCTACGGTGCACAGGCTGCTGCCGGTGTGGTTATTATCACTACCAAGCGCGGACAGGTAGGAAGAACACAGATCACAGCACGTGCAGAGACCGGTGTGCGTTCACTCGCAAGAAATGTGGACTACATCACCTCTGAGCAGTATGTGGATTATCTTGCTGAAGGTGCGCAATATATTACAGGCTGGGACTTTGACTTTGCCCGTGATAACCGAAAAGACTTCCTGCTTGGATTTTTCGGTGAAGATCCGTTCAATCCAGGCCAGCTTGCCAACACAGACTGGCAGGACTTTATCTACTCCGATGGCGTAACACAGAGATATAATATCTCCATGTCCGGCGGTACACAGGCAACCACTTTCTTCCTCTCCGGTGGTTATGAAGATACTGAGGGAACCGCCTTCAATACCGACTTTACCCGTTTGAATCTGCGCTCCAACATCGACCATCAGATCAGCGACCGGTGGAGAACTTCCCTGAATGTAAACCTCGCCAGAAGCACCCAGTTCGGAGTTTGCCAGGATGGTAACTTCATCAACTGCCCGATCTCTCAGGCGATGTTTGAAGCCCCGATGAGCTTCCCTTACAATGAAGATGGCTCTTACAATCCATTTACCCGATTTGGATTGGCGAACAATCCGGCCGTTCAAATGAATGAAGTAGATCGTGTAGGTACGGTTACTCAGATCATCAGCAACATGAACCTGATCTATCGTGCCAATGACTGGCTGACCTTCAATGGCCTGGTAGGCGTGGATTACAGAAATACAGACGATCAGCAGTACAGATCAGCCATTGCAGCTCCTGCACAGGGCGGTTTTGCTTTCTACGCTGCGCGTCAGGTACAAAATTTCAACACCAACCTGGTGGCCAACCTTCGCCAAACTTTCAACGGCGTTCACAACGTATCCGGGCTTGTCGGTACGGAATACCGAAGAAACTATGTTGAAACACGCCTTGTACAGGGGAACGGTTTCCCCGGACCTTTCTTTACAGTACTGAACGCGACTGCCGATCCGGTAACTGCAGCGGGTACATTCTCCGAATGGAGACTCGGAAGTTACTTCACCAACGTGAAATACAACTACGATGAAAGATACTTCCTGAATGTGGTTGCCCGTTACGACGGTCACTCACGATTCGGTGCCGAGACACGCTGGGGCTTCTTCCCCTCCTTCTCCGGTGCATGGAGAATCAGTGAAGAAAATTTCTTTGATGTGAGTTTTATCGACGAACTGAAGCTTCGTGTAGGATACGGAACCACAGGAAACTCAGCGATCGGTAACTTTGCTTCCAGAGGACTTTACTCTGCTGCAGGTTCCTATCAGGGATCTACCGGACTTCGTCCCACACAGCTGGCTAACGTCAACCTCGGATGGGAAGAAGCGACTGAAATTAATGTAGGTCTCGATTATGAGCTGCTCCAGGGACGTATCTTTGGTGCGATCGACGTGTACCGCAAAGATAACAACGAACTCCTCTTCGGCCGTCCGCTTCCAAGTGACAGTGGTTTCGGATCCATTACCGAGAATATCGGTAGTGTGAGAAACCAGGGAATTGAGTTTGAGATCAGCACGGTAAACGTGAACACAGGCGGTTTCATGTGGAGCTCACGTTTCAACATCGCCTTCATGGAGAATGAGATCCTCAGCCTTCCGGAAGGCACCGATATCCGCGCCGACAATACGTTCGACGCTCTCAAAATCGGCAAGCCAATCGGTCTGATCCAAACACCAAGATGGGCTGGTGTAAATCCGGCTGACGGTCGCCCGATGTGGTACGATGCAGATGGCAATATCACCTTTAATCCTGTACAGAGCCGTGACGCGATCGAGTACAAGGATGGTGTGGCCAATGTCTTTGGTGGTTTCGGAAACACCCTGAGCTACAAAGGCGTAACGCTGGATACTTTCTTCCAGTTCAGCTTTGGTCAGTGGGCGTTTGCCCAAACAGACTTCTACTTCACCCGTACACCAGACTTCCTGATGAACATGACCACAGAAGTAATGGACAGATGGAGACAGCCGGGAGATATTACCTACTACCCGAGAGCGATGCTTGCCGGAACAGACTATGTTGAAACTGCAAACTACCGTACTCAGCTCAGCACACAGTCTATGAATAATGCCAGCTATATCCGTCTGAAGAACATCTCACTCAGCTACAATCTGCCCACCCGATGGACGCAGCAGGTTGGATTGAACAATGTGAGAGTGTATGCTTCCGCGATTAACCTGCTCACATGGACTGCATGGCCGTACTACGATCCGGAAGTGGCCTTCAATCCTACGGATATCTACAACAACCAGACTGCAGCTTCCTACCCAACGGAAAGACAGGTGAATGCTGGTATTGAAATCCGGTTTTAATCATAACTGAAATTAGGTAAACAAATGAATAAACTTAAAATCCTACTTCTCGTGATTGCCGGAGGACTTCTTTTCTCAACTACGGCATGTAACGATATATTGGAAAATGTAGAACCTGCTACATCCGTGTCAGGTGAGGTAGTTCTTACCTCACCGGAAGGTGTGCGGGCGCTGAGATCTTCCATGTATGCTAAAATGCATGAAAGCTTTGCGTACAGAACAGAGTACTTTGTGGCTCCGAGCGCGTTTACAGATGAAACCAGAAACCGTCCCGGATCAACCCGATATCAGAACCTGGGGCAGGCCGTTGGTACTTCAGGTACAGCGCATATTGCAACCTGGGGTACACATTACAACATCATTCAGGATGCCAATCTTCTGATCGGCGCCGTTGAAGATGGAGTACTGCCCGCTGCTGAGCTGAACAGAATCCGTGCAGAAGCTCTTGCCATTCGCGCATTTGCTCTTCACAATCTTGTGAAGGTGTATGGATACGATCCCGGAAACTTTGGTGTAGGTGAACTGGAAGGGAACTGGGATGCCGGCGTGGTAATCCGTACAGAGCCTGTGATCGACGTTTTGGATGCCGATCTTCGTCCAAGAAGCTCAGTGAATGAAGTGTATGCTCAGATTCTTGCAGATCTCGCCCGGGCAAGATCACTTGCAGATAATCTTGGTACCAACAACTCATTTATCACTCTTGCATTTATTGACGGGTTAACCGCTCGCGGTTACCTCTATGCAGGCGAGTGGGCCAACGCTGCACAATTTGCACAAAGTGCCATCAACAATTTTGGTGGCACATTGCAGGACACACCGGGTGGTGTAGCCAATATGTTTGATGAGAATATCGGTAATCATCCCGAAGCACTTTTCAAGCTGATTATCAATCCGGATACAGAGGGTGGAGGCTTTAACAATGACGGCCCTGCTACCTATACATCCGACGGATTCCTGGCTCAAATACCTACACAGTTTCTTGTGGACAAGTATGAGGAAGGAGATTACCGGCTTGGATGGTACAGAGATTGCCGTGAAGCTCAGCGCGTGGCTTTGAATCAGCCAACAGGGTGTGCAGACATCAACGACGGCGGCTTCTCACTGGTTAAATTTAACGGAGCGAAAGGTCAGACAGTGGATGATCTTCCCTTCATGAGACTTGCTGAAATGTATCTGATTCTTGCTGAAGCACAGTATAAAGCAGGCAACCAGGCAGCGGGTATTGCAGCACTTACTGCACTCAGAGATGCGCGTAATGCCGGCGAAACACCCGCTTCATTCGCAAGTGTTCAGGCATTCGAAGATTTCATTCTGGATGAAAGAATGAGAGAACTCGCTCTTGAAGGCCACAGATTTTTCGACCTGAAAAGACTTAGACGAGATATCCGTAACCCTGACGGTTCCATCAAAATGTTCGCAAGTTCATACAGAATTCTGCCGCAAATCGGAGTCGGACTGCGTAACGTGAACCCGCAACTGGTAGAAAACCCCGGTTACTAAGGGTCATTCCAGATTGAACGATAATCTCAAAATAACTTATCCAATGAAGATTAAATTATTAATTCTTTCCATGATTACACTGCTCCTCATGAGCTGTGATATGAATGACCTTTTTGACAAAGGGGATGCGGAGAAAACATATGACGGTCCTACCGTTGTAGGCTTCTTCCCGCTCCAGCAAGAGGTTAGTGTGAATGCCGGAGCTGCATCTGTACAGGTGCAGCTGATCGGTGCGCAGAGAACAGCACCACTGAACGTTTCGTTTAGTGTGGACGGTGGTTCTACTGCTCAGGCAGGTGTTCACTACAACCTGATCTCTTCCTCTCCTATTGCTCTTCCTGCCAACTCAAGCACAGTGAATGTGCAAATTGAGCTGATCGGTGGAAGCCTGCAGCCGGGGCAGTCAGGTCTGCTTATTCTGAACCTCGAAGGAGGTGAAGGAGTGGGTGCTTCTGCTAACCTTGCAACGGCCAGGATCTTTATCCGGGGCTAAGCAGAGATTTACTCTGTAAAAAAACTAAAAGCCATACCTTTTCAGGTATGGCTTTTTTATTTTCAGGACGTTCTTACGACAGTCAAGTTGTACATCAAATGATGGTACTGCAAAGCATTCGGACAATCACAATATGATCCCTGAGATAGGGTAATAGCCGCTAATATTTACCGTTATAAGGCATTGCTGGTTATGTACAACAAACGCATTCAGACAATATCCGGCCGGAATTCAGCACGTTAATACCGGAAACTAATTTTACTATGTTTATGAAATTATCACATTCTACAGTTTTATTACTGATACTTCTTCTTTTAAGCAGCTGTATTACCTCCAACAGAGATCAGGAACAGAGAAGGCTTGCACTCTATTTTTTCGCGAACAATGTAGGCAGTGAAATTTCCATCGGGGATGCAAATTTGATTATTAGTGAATTTAAATTCTCCCTGGATCGATTTAACCTCTACACAGCTAACGATCTGACGCTTCAAACCAGCGCAGATGTGACTGCGCTGATCTATTCATACGACCAAAATATTTCAGGAGATCGTTTGATCCTGGATGTGGATCTCGGTTTCAGAGATATTGACCGGTTTACAGGCTATGAATTATTTGTAGAACCACCTTCAAGCAGAACCGGAGTACTGGATGGAGATTTTTTCGGGCAGGATACAAACTTTAGTGTGATCATCCGGGGTACGGTCGATGAACTGGATTTCACATTTCGATCCAGCCTGAGCTTTACGAATGAATACGATTTTATTGTAGATGTGGGTGGAAGAGAGGAGACCCTGATCATCAGAAATCTGATTGACGTGGAAGATGTGTTTACAGATAGTGACGGCTCCTTTCTGAATCCGGTTTTATCCGCAAATGAACAGAAAATCGTTGGAAATATCGAATCCAAACTGAGGGTTCAGGCAAGTTCAGGAACTGTATTTGAAGTCATTCCCTGATCGTTTTCGCTAAGGTTTTCCGGGGCATCGGTACGGCTTCGCCGAAGGGTGAGGTTGAGGGTTGCCTGTCATGACGGGCTATGTATAGAGATCCTTCAGTGTTACTCGTTTCTTGTTTCCCGTTTCTGGTTGTGCTTCGCTCGGTACACTCCGCTATCGCTTTGTGAATTAAAATAGGAGTGATATCGCTTCAACTCTGATTTCAATCCAAGTTCGAAACACTTTTGCTTGAAGCAGTTCCGAATACCTAACCTCTGAATGGACTGACCTGAACAATTTGCTGTAATGCGCCACTGAGCAGCTCTCTGTATGTTTGAACCTGATTCTCAAAATCAAAGACACTGTTTCTCTCAATACTGCCCCAGGCCACGGCATTTTTCAATTCATTGTCCCAGATCAGGTATTTCATTTCGATTCGTATGCGCTGCTCAACCCGGTTTTCATGACCAGCATAGGTGTCACCTCCAACTTCGGCCTGGTATGGAGTAAAAAAGAACTGATCCAGTATCAGAACAAAACGGCTCTCGCTGTTGGGATATCTTATTTCATTTCCTATTTCGGGTGCAATCATGGAAAAACTGCCGCTTCTGACCCTGAATTCCTGAAGGGTAAGCTCCTGCTCCCGTATATAATCGCTGCTGATACGTCCGCGAACATCCGAACGGCTCTGAAGCGATAGAATTGAAAGCAACTGATTGTCAAAAAGCTCTCTCTCCATCGGTCGCAATGCTCCGAAAAGATGATCCGGAAAAAGCTGAAACAGATCATCCGCTTCAATAACCATAAGCGAAAGAGTCTGTTCACCCTGACGGATTTCGGGATCCTGGATAAGATACTGACTGGATGATTGTGTACAGGACTGAAGGAAAATTATAAAAATAATGGAAAGGGATGAGATAACAGATAACTTCAGATACTTCATATTCTTAAGTTGCGTCGTGATGGTTTATAGTTAAGATATTTTGAAATTGGTTGGATACTCTTGACGGTGCTGTTGGAAACATTGATAGTAGTTTGAACAGTACGTTATTCAGTACTTTTTGTTGCAAAAACATATGTGATTACGCATAAAGGAATGAGGATTTACCGTAAATCCTAAAACCTAAGGATCTTTGAATGACGCTGAATTTGATGTGCATCCTTCAGTTGAACCGATTAGAATGTGTTTTCCGCATTTCCTGAATGTATGGAATGGTTAAGGCTCCACCCGTTTTAACGTATTATAGTGATGGAAAAAACTGGCCGCCCCTTCCGGTGTGGAGAGATCCAGTCTCATGGTACTGGCATACTCTTCCATCTGTTCCTGAAATGAAGAGGGTACCCGGCTGATATTTCTCTGAGTGAGTCTTCGCATCCGGTCTGTTTCACCCTGATAGTGGATGTAATAGCGTTCATTGGAAATGTACTCATCCCGCTGTGTTGCGGTGCCGTAGGCTGCAACATTTTCCTGAAAGCTGACATCATGCTTCACAATAAATGTCACGGCTCCTTCAGTCAAAATCTGAACGAAATCCTCCTCATTAAGACCTCTTGCAGAGAATCCTTTCCTGAAGAGAATGGGTTCACCATCATGGATAAACGTGAAATCCCGGATTCGTTCACCGGGAACGGCAATCACTACTCTCTCGTCCTGATACTCAACACGGTTTTCATACGCATTGAAATTCATCATCAGCGGCTCGGTTTCCCTGCCGTTGAAAAGGGTGAGGACTCCGCTTCTGAACTCCCCGTAGAGGTAAGGTGAGCCGATGGTCTCCACAGCCCTGCTTGTTGGAACCACGTTTCTTTCCAGCAGACCCCGCAGCTCATCTCTTGAAATTTCATTTACTGAAGATTGAGCCTGAGCGTTCAGATAATTAGTGCCGGACAAAAGCAAAAGAAGTATGAGAAAGCTGGTGGTGTAGAAAAATCTCTGTTTCGATTGAATCATATTCAGTATCTGTTGTTGTCTTGTTCTTTTCAAAACTCCCCACTCAATGGAGTAGAACTGTTAAAAATAGATTCTATTATACTTAAAAGAAGTAAAAAGATGTATTGGCAGGCTTTGAAAAACTGTTCTTTTGCCCAATATCTTCGTTGTCGCAACTTTAAAATCCTCACGGTTGGCTGATACGCTGCGGTTTTAAAGTTGCTTCCGCCTTGATCTTGAACAAAGCTTCTGGTTTTTCAAAGCCCCACTATTGTTATGTCGGCACTGCATGATGTATCACATTTTCGAGAATCGATTTTGACCGGGATGTATCAACCGTTGCCCCGAGTTTCATCAGGAAATGATAGAGCCCCAGATGGACCCGGGTTGTATAGAGAAAGTTTTCATTCCCTCTCGGTTCGTTTGTGAAGGGGGCGTTTTTGGTGTAAACGGCCAGAAGCTCTTTGTATTCCGGATCACCAAAATTAAAGCGCTCTTCAAGATACGGCATAGCGAACGTGAACCCGTAATTCTTGCAGAACTCAAAAATCTTCTGTTCGGTTTTATCTGATGAGGGTTCGCACTTCAGAACATCCAGCTTCAGATAGAGTTTTTGAATCGCGTCATCATCTTGTGAAAGATGTGTTGGCAAAAGCTGAAGGTAATCGTTGAAAAACTCAGCGGGAAAGCGTTTTACACATCCAAAATCGATCACCCCCAGTCTGCCCTCTTCCGTAAAAAGAAAATTCCCCGGATGTGTGTCTGCATGTACTTCATCACGGTCCCGGATCTGATTATGAAAAAAATCCCAGAAGAGCTGGCCGTAATGATCTTTGTCAGACTGATCCGGATCTGACTTCAGGAACTCGTCCAGATGTACGCCCTTCAGATAGGTCATCGTCAGCACCTTTTGTGTAGAATACTCCTCAATCCACTGCGGCGTGACAACACCATCGCTCTGAAATCGCTGGTGGAAACGCCGGATCGAGTTTCCTTCCTGTATGTAATCGGTTTCACGCAGTAATGTCTCCCTGATTTCATTCAGGTATTTATCGAGATCTGTTTTTCCGGAAACAATCTGCCGAAGCAGTGTGCGGGCAAGGGCAAGATCGGAGCTGATGGTATCTCTTACTCCGGGATACTGAATTTTGACGGCAACCTCTCGTCCGTCATGCAATTGAGCCCTGTGCACCTGGCCTATGGATGCGGCCGCGATGGCTTCCTCCCCGAATTTTGCAAAGATCTGTTCCGGATAGCGCCCGAGCTCTCTGCGGATAATGGAGCGGACAAGAGAACGATTGATGGGAGGCACGCTGTACTGTGCGCGGGACATGACCTCTGTAAACTCTTCCGGCAGGAATCCCTGATCGATACTAAAAGATTGTGCGATTTTTAAGGCCGTCCCCCGGAGTTTGGTAAAATCACCCAGCAGATCCTCTGCCGTTTTGGTAAACAGTTCCGAGTTTGAACCATTCCTTCCGGTGAGGGATTTCAGGTAATGTCCGGCTATGTTCTTACCTGCTTTTAATCCCGATTTGGCGTAAATTTTACCCCGCTCAAAACGGGTGGATGGAAAATCACTCATTCTTTCACCGGGTTACATCCAAATCCGAAGTAATTTCGCAAGGGGGAATTCATCAGGATGAACTTACCTAAATCAACCCCTTTTTCAGCTGCCCTTGTGTAGAAAACCTCCTGAGTAAAAACGCTCCATTTATCAACCAGAGCCATACTGTTCTCGTACTGTTCGCTGCGGTCATGACTCCAGAACCATAGAATTCCGTTGAAGGTCTGGAAAAGGGCATGGAAAAAAAATGAATTCAGGAGCAGGGTGGAGGCGCTGCACCGGTTTGAATCTGACCTGAATATGATTTCCATCTCCTGCCGGTAAAGCGCCTTGAAGCGGGTAGTGGACATTGGTGTCAGAACTCTCTGTTTGTACGTCATGAGAACAAACTCGCGCTGTTCCATAAACTGGTCGAGCAGAGACAAGATGAGTGTGTTCAGTTTTTCACTCAGTGAATAGTTCTCATAGCTCTCAATTGCTGAGATCTCGTTTTTATAGATCTCAAAACGGGACTCATAATAATAGTCGAGTATGGAAGAACGGTTCGGGAAGAGCCGGAAGAGCTCCGGAGGATCCATTTCGAGCTCTTTTGCAAGGGAATTCAGCGAAAAGCGTACATTCTCCGTGTAGCGGCTTGCGGCTCGTTCCGCAATGCGTATTTTCAGGGATTCAGCAGTATTCATAAAAAAAACAGATCAGATTGAACGGCATTCAGTGTGCCGTAGTTTATCAGCATAACAGCAAAATAAGCTCAAAAGGTTCAGATGACACTGAAATGGTTTCGCACCCCCACACAACATAAACGGGATATTCTCTTTCTGAGCCTTGCCGGTGTCTTCATTACATCACTGGTATTGGGTAATATTGTAGGTACAACGAAATTTGTAACGATTTTTTCGTTTTCCATGCCGGACTGGCTGCAGGCAATCACACCGTCTCTGGTGAGGGATGGGAGCCTCTACACGATGAGTATCCCGGTGGGGCTGTTGGCCTACCCGTTTACATTTTTGGTAACCGATCTGATATCAGAATTGTTTGGGAGAAAAAAAGCGCAGATGGTGGTATGGATTGGCTTTTTCCTCAATATGTATTTACTCCTGCTGATGAGTGTGGGGCACTGGTTTCCGAATACGTACGGGGTGAGCGGCGGACTCAATCTGTTCGAGGGGGTTTATTCATTTGTGATCGCCAATACGGTGTCGAGTATGATCGCCTATCTGGTGGCTCAATCCGTGGATGTGCGTCTGTTCCATTTCTGGAAAAGGGTCACCAGGGGAAAATATCTCTGGGTACGAAACAATGGCAGCACCATGTTCAGTCAGCTGATCGACAGTACCACCATTCTAAGTATTCTCTATTTCTCAGGAAACCTTGGGGAGAACATTACAACGATCGGCACGCTTGTGATACTGATCATCAATTCCTATCTGTTCAAATTCTTCTTTGCGCTGTTTGACACACCCCTTGTCTATGCGGCAGTCTGGTTTTTCAAAGAGTATGATGAAGACCCGGACGGGTACACGCTGTATGATTAGGTTTCAGGATTCAGGTTTTTTTGGGGGGTGAGAAGGGAGGTAAGGCAAAAGGCAAAACGCAAAACGCAAAACGCAAAA
>REDA01000027.1 GCA_007693745.1 Balneolaceae bacterium | reverse complement strand
CATCAAGGCAAAAGTAACAAAGAGATACTTTTAACCTTTTGTTATCTATTGTTTCATATCCACCCCGGAACGTCCCCCCCATCCTTAATCCAACTCCATTAAAATCGTCTCTTCACCGGTGTTGATACGCAGGGCTCCGTCATACTTAGTGGTTTTTCCGATCACTACAAAATCATCAAAAACCTTACGTAACCGAGGTTCATCTTTTTCAGGGAGGGTGAATAACAGCTCAAAATCCTCGCCACCATAAAAAGCATATTTATCTACATCCTCATTCATCTCGTCTGCAATTTTTCGCGTGTCAAGGGTAATCGGAATCGCAGGAGAATAAATTTCAGCAGATATTCCGGATGAAATCAGAAGGCTCTTCAGATCCGTGACCAGTCCCTGCTTTACCTGAGTAAGTGATGAGGGTAGAAATTTCGCTTCTCTGAAAGCCTCTTTTATCTCAGTTCTTGCTTCTGGTTTCAACTGACGTTTGATCACGTAATCGTATCCCTCAAGATCCGGCTGAAAATGATTATCCTCTTCCTGCTGCCACTGCTTTTTCTCCCTCATTAACACCCTGAGGCCGGCTACTGCCGAACCCAGATCTCCGGTTACACAGATCAGTTCACCTTCTGTTGCTCCGACTTTCTGCAGGACTTCTTTCTCCGGAACTGTTCCTGACACACTTGCAGATATAGCCAAACCCTGATGTGAAGCCGTTGGCTCCGCTTTGGTGAGTTCAATTGAATACCTGCGGCAGGCCTCATGAATGCCAAGGAAAAATTGTTCTGCCATTTCAATGGATATTCTGTTTGGTAAACCAATACAGAGCTGAAGCTGAACAGGTTCCGCATTCATTGCATACAGATCACTCACTACAGAGGTTACAATCTTGTACCCGAGTGTATGCAATGGAGAATAGGTAAGATCAAAATGAATCCCCTCTAAAAAAAGTGATGTGGAATGGAGACTTAAATGATTGGGATCTGTTTTGGTCAGAGATGCATTCTGACCAATTCCGGCAACAACGGATTCTCTTTTGATGGTATTTTCTTTATCAAGATTGGAAATGATTTTGGAAAATCCGGCAAGATCGATCGGTGTAAATGTAGTCATATGTAAATGAAGTGAAAGATTATCTCAGTTAGCCAAAATACGGTTTTAAAGATTCGTGATGAAAATCTAAATCATTTTCCGGTAATGATATCGGTCATCCGGACTGTTTTACGGGAATCAAGAAACTTCAATCCCTGAACTCTGGGCACATTTTTCATAAATCAACAGACCTGCAAAACGATTCCATCCTTTCAAGCGTTTGTTCAGTACATCTGTCTCTTAAAAACCGTATCTTTAAAACTATTTTCAGATTTTATCAGAACGAATACATGGCCAAAAAACCAATCAAAAAAAACCAGAAGCAAACGGCAGACAAAAAAACGGCTCCAAGATTTCCAATCTGGATCTATCTTGTTCTGTTTCTGATACTCATCGGCTTTAATTTTCTTTTTATTCCCAGCGAATCGTCCGAAAGAATCAAATACAGTGAGTTTCTGACATACGTTCAGCAAGGGTATGTAGACGAAATTACCATCATCAACAATGTTGAGGTAATTGGCAACTATTCAGAAAAAGCGTTTGAAGAAGGAATCGCCGAGCGACCGGTAGAATCCGAGAGGCAGTGGGGCGGTCCCTCCGGGCCGTCGGGCAAATTTACAACCACTATGCTCGAAGGCGATGAGGTACGATCTCTGTTTGATGAGCACCAGGTAATCTATGATGTCCGGATCGAAGAGGATTGGTTCAGCGGTATTTTTATCTGGCTGATTCCCATCGCTCTGATCATTGCATTCTGGATTTTCATATTCAGGCGAATGAACCCCGGGCAGCAGGTTCTCAATATTGGGAAAAACAAGGCCTCGCTCTACGATAAACAAGCCGAGAGTAAAGTCTCATTTAAAGATGTGGCCGGCCTTCAGGAGGCAAAGGCAGAAGTGGAAGAGGTGGTTGAATTTTTAAGTAAGCCGCAGAAATTCACAAAACTGGGAGGCAAACTGCCGAAAGGAGTTCTGCTTGTGGGTCCCCCGGGAACCGGAAAAACACTGCTGGCCAAAGCCACTGCCGGTGAAGCCGACGTTCCCTTCTTTTCACTGAGCGGATCAGATTTTGTTGAGATGTTTGTCGGTGTGGGTGCAGCCAGGGTTCGGGATCTTTTTAAACAGGCAAAGGAAAAGGCACCCTGTATCATTTTTATTGATGAGATTGATTCCATCGGGCGGACCCGCGGACGCGGTATGGCGATGAGCTCGAATGATGAGCGGGAAAATACGCTCAATCAGCTTCTCAGTGAGATGGATGGGTTTAATTCTGACAAGGGTGTGATCATCATGGCGGCTACCAACCGTCCGGATATTCTGGACTCTGCACTGCTTCGGCCCGGCCGGTTTGACCGGCAGATCCTGATCGACAAGCCGGATCTGAAGGGGCGGATGCAGGTTTTGGAGGTTCACGTGAAAAAACTGAAGCTTTCAGACAAGATCGATCTGAAAGTACTCGCCTCCCAGACTCCGGGTTTCGCAGGTGCGGAACTGGCCAACCTCTGCAATGAGGCCGCCCTTTTTGCGGCCCGCCGTGATAAGGAAGTGGTGGAAATGGAGGATTTTCAGGATGCGATTGAGCGTGTGGTTGCCGGCCTCGAGAAGAAGAACAAACTGATCAGCCCGGGCGAAAGAAAGATTGTTGCCTATCATGAAGCCGGGCATGCGATCGTAGGCTGGCTGCTTGAACATACGGATCCGGTTCTCAAAGTAAGTATTGTGCCAAGGGGCTTTGCTGCACTGGGCTATACGCTTCAGACACCGCTGGAAGATCGTTTTCTCATGACTACCGAGGAACTGGATGATAAAATTTGCGCCCTTCTTGGCGGACGCGTTGCGGAGGAGATTGTATTTGGAAGTATCTCAACGGGTGCTCAAAATGACCTGGAAAGGATCACGAATATGGCCTTTGCCATGGTGGCTGAATATGGTATGAGTGAAGAGCTCGGTTATTTGTCACTCAAGGATTCCAGCAGTCCGGAAAACAGCTTTGGGTTTAATAAAAAATACTCCGAAAATACCGCTCAGCAGATTGATCAGGCAGTTCGCAATATTATCAAACGTAATTACAAGCGAACACTGGATCTGCTTAATGTGCAAAGAGAGAAGCTGGAGTTAATGGCGGCCACTCTGCTCGAAAAGGAGGTATTGAATCATCTCGATATCAGGGAAATGCTTGGCGACCGACCGAGCGGACACTACCCTGAGGGAATGTTTGAGAGAGAGAGTGACAAAGGAAAAGTGATATCCAATAACGGTGCAGAAAAGAAAAAGAAAACACCGGCCAAAAAAACAGCTGTAAAGAAAAAAGCGGAAACGGACGAAACCGAACCCCCGAAAAAGAAAAAACCTGCCGTGAGGAAGAAACCGGCTGCAAAGAAAGAGAGCCCGGCTAAGAAAACAGATCCCCCGAAAGAAGGGGAAAAGTGATTCGGAGCGAATGCGGAGAACCGCGAAGGGAGAAGATTTCTTCCTTCTTACTTTTGCCTTGATG
>REDA01000064.1 GCA_007693745.1 Balneolaceae bacterium | reverse complement strand
TGTCAACCGGCCTGGTAAGTGCCTGGAGCCCGGTCAAAGAGTGCGAAATAGGGCGAAAAAGCGAGATCATTTACCAGTCAGCCTGGCCTGGTAAAAGGAAAAAGCTCTCATCGATCCGTGCTTTTATCTCTGCAAGCTCCTCACTGGCGGGATAGCCCTATCAGTATGTCTACGATCCGTTCCGCGGCCTTACCATCCCATCGCACAGGGATGCCCCCCTTCTTCCAGCGCCCTTCGAAGAGGGTATTCAGTGCCGGTGCAACGGCCTTCGGATCGGTTCCGATCAGTTCGTTGGTGCCGATGGTGCAGGTCTCGGGACGCTCGGTTGAATCGCGAAGGGTGATGCAGGGAATCCCCATGACTGTCGTCTCTTCCGTGATGCCTCCTGAATCGGTTATGACCGCTTTGGCTTCCCGTACCAGATAGTTGAACTCCAGATAGCTCAGCGGATCGCTGTAGTGCAGATTCGGGTATTGAATGCCCAGTTTCTCAAGGTTTTTTCGGGTTCTGGGGTGGACGGGAAAAATAATTGGCACTCCTCGCGCGGAGTTTACGATCTCAGCGATGAGACTGCTCAGCTGCGTCTCTTCATCGACGTTGGCAGGACGGTGGAGGGTCATTACCATATAGCCACCCGTTTCAAGGCCAAGGCGTTCCCAGTCGTCAGGAGGGGTGAGGCGGTCCAGATTGGCCAGGAGGGTGTCGATCATGGTATTGCCTACAAAATGGATCTTCTCCTCCGGGATGCCCTCTGCACGCAGATTGCGGTTGGCGATTTCACTGGTGGTAAAAAAGAGGTCTGAAATGGAATCTGTAACCAGCCGGTTGATCTCCTCCGGCATGGTGCGGTCGCCCGACCGTATGCCGCCTTCCACGTGAGCCACGGTGAGATTGAGTTTTTTGGCAGTGATGGCACAGGCCATGGTGGAGGTCACGTCGCCCACCACCAGGCAGAGATCGGATGGTTTTTTGATCAGGATCTCCTCATAGCGGGTCATGATTTCTGCGGTCTGCACAGCCTGCGTGCCGCCACCGGCCTCCAGGTTGTGATCGGGATCCGGTATTCCGAGCTGTTCAAAAAAACTGCCGCTCATGTTACGGTCGTAATGCTGACCCGTGTGAATCAGCCGGTAGTGCAGCTCTGTTCCTCTTTTCTGTTCTGCTTCAATCGCCCGGATGATCGGAGCGATTTTCATAAAATTGGGCCGTGCCCCTGCAATGATGTCGATGTTCATGATGAAAGAGATCTGGATTGATTATCCGGGTAAGGTACGGAGGGTAGAGTGAAAAGGGAAAAGGTGTTGATGCCTGAACCTGAATCCTGTAGAATAAATTAGAATCAATCTCTCAGCTCAAACCATTTTTCAATCTCCTCGACCATGGTCTTTGCTACATCCTTACCGTAGAGGTTTGGTTGTTTTCCTGTGGGTTGAAACGATTGAATAATTGTTGCCAGATCCGGATCATTGATATCACAGAGCCTGTTCCATCCTGCTTCCACGGTTTCCACCCATTCGGTCTCGGGCCGCAGAGTGATGCAGGGTTTTCCTGCAAGATAGGCTTCTTTTTGAAGTCCGCCCGAATCGGTGACTACTTTTGAGCATCCCTTCAGGAGTCCCTGAAATTCGATATATCCCTGTGGATGAATGAGTTGCAGGTTTTCGGGCAGAGAAATTTGATGCTTCTCAATAATGTTTCTTGTACGCGGATGAACGGGAAAAATCATCGGTTGCTCCAGTTTGCTCAGCAGTGAAAAAAGGGTATTGAGCTTCACAGGATCATCTACATTGTACGGCCGGTGCAGTGTGATCAGGAGATAGCCCTCCTGTCTGGAGTGATCAACGTCCAGCCTGGCCTGAACAAAGCGGACGGAATCTACCATGATGTCGCCGGTAAGAACTGATTTGGTGCTGAGGCCTTCATCGGCAAGGTGGTTCATCGCTGTTTCAGTTGGTGCAAAGAGCAGGTCTGAAGTGTGGTCAGCAACCACACGATTGATCTCCTCGGGCATGCTCCGGTTAAAACTCCGGAGTCCTGCTTCGATATGAAGGGATGGGATACCCAGTTTTGAGGCGGCCAGACATGCAGCCAGGGTCGAATTGGTGTCTCCGAAGCAGATCATCAGATCCGGTTTGTGTGAGAGCATTTCCCGTTCTATTCCCTCCAGCATTCGCCCGGTTTGTGCACCCTGAAGGCCGGATCCGGTCTCAAGGTTTATATCGGGAACGGGGATTTCCAGCTGTTCAAAAAAAAGATCAGACATTGCATGGTCGTAGTGCTGTCCGGTGTGGATAATGATCTCCTGATGCTGTTTTCTGAGCTCTCGCGACAGTGGGCCAAGTTTAATAAATTGAGGTCTGGCCCCGACAATGGAAAGTATTTTCATAAATGATTCGGCTGGATGTATCTGCAAGGTTCGTTGTAATGCGACAGCAAAAGGTAAGAAGAGCGGCTATGGGAGGCAATTTCGTTTGAGAGTTGTTGAGTTTGTGGGTTTATTCGTTTAACCGTTTAACCGTTTAACCGTTTATTCGTTTATGGGTTTATGGGTTGAACACTGGAACGTTTGGCCGAAGTTAACTTCGACCAAGTGTTACATGCGAATTAAAAACCTCAACATCATTCAGGCATCAACAAACCAGAAACCTGAAACCAGAAACCAGAAACCAGAAACCTGAAACCCTCACTCCTCATATCCTTTCCCTGCCACAACCACGACGAACTCGCCCCGGATCTTTTCCTTCTGTTTCCAGCGATCCGTGAGCTCGCCGAGCATTCCCCGGTCGGTCTCTTCAAATTTTTTGGTCAGCTCCCGAACCACGGCAACCCATCGCTCCTCACCGCAAAACTCCCGAAGCATCTCCAGCAGGCGAATCAGCTTGTGCGGACTCTCATAGATGACCGTTGTAATCTCCGATCCGGCGATCTCCTTTATCCGGGTCTGGCGGCCTTTTTTTGGAGGGAGAAAGCCTTCAAACTGAAAACGGTCGCACGGAAGGCCGCTCGATACCAGCGCGGTTGTCAGGGCATCGGCTCCCGGTATCACGGTCACCGGAAGGTTCTCCTGACGTGCCGCGCGAACGGCCAGAAAACCGGGATCGGAAATACCGGGCATCCCCGCATCACTGATCAAACCAATTACTTCTCCACGTTTCACCCTGCCGATCAGCTCCTCAACCCGTTTATGCTCATTGTGCTGGTGAAACGATCGCGCAGGAGTTTCGATGTTGTAATGCTTCAGCAGAACCGATGAGCTTCGGGTATCCTCACAGTAGATCAGATCACACTGACGGAGCACTTCAACAGCTCTGATGGAGAGGTCACCAAGGTTTCCGATCGGGGTGGCTATGACGTAAAAATGTGACAATGGTTTAATTAATGAAGTTGGTATTGAAAAACAGGCTATTGTTTACATCAACCAGACAGAATCAACTTTATAATCCTAACGTATGGCAAACAGGATGCGGTTTTAAAATTGCTTCTGCCTTGATCTTGAGCAAAACTCCTGGTTTTTCAAAGTCCCCTGTTCGGGGATTATATTTTGCGATTTGGCAGAAGACGGTCAAAATAATGGTTTTGCAAAGCCTTCTGATAGTAAAAGGTTATTAAAAGGTAATGTAAAGCGGGCAAAAAACAACATTCACTCTCTTAATTGCAGTATCTTATCTAACTCGTTGATAATAGATG
>REDA01000084.1 GCA_007693745.1 Balneolaceae bacterium | reverse complement strand
CCCAGCACCGCACCGTCGAGCCAGCGGGTGACGATCACAAGGTCGTTTTCCGGATCGATGACGATGTAGTTCCCGCCAAAGCCCGCCGCATAGTAGATGTGATCCGGCACTTCTCCCCATTCCGCACTCCCTTTCAGCGTCCACCACATGTAGCCGTAATCGGCATTGGGCTGCGAGGGCGCCACCGCTTTTTCGATCCACTCGCCCGACACCAGCTGCTTTCCGCCCCACTGCCCGCCTCTCGCAAAGAGCAGGCCAAACCGCGCCTGATCCAGCGTGCTGATGAACAGCCCGCCGCCATGGTGTCCGCCTCCGCTTACCGACTGCACCTTGTGGCCATCCAGCTCTGTCCAGGAGTTTTCATAGCCGTACCAGCGCCAGGTGGGCGACGCCCCGATCGGATCCATCACCTCCCTGCGCAGCAGCTGCGGCAACGGCTCCCGCACTACCTGCAGCAGCGCATAGGCGAGCAGATTCACCCGAACATCGTTGTACTGATACCGCGTGCCCGGCGTATGCAGCTCCCGCATCCGCCACTCATCAATGCCCCCTTCGCGCGGGGGACGATCCCCCCAGTCTTCCATCCCAAAGAGCGTGCCGTACCAGTCGGATGACTGATTGAGCAGGTGCTCCCATCGGATTGCTCCGTTGTGCTGCCCGTCAAAGAGCCGCGGCTCCCATACCTGCTCCGCCACGCGGTCGTCCACACTGCGGATGAGCCCGCGGTCCCACGCCAGACCCGCCACCGTGGAGAGGTAGCTCTTGGTGACACTGAATGTCATGTCCACCCGCTCCAGATCGCCCCAGGAGGCCGCTATATAGCCCTCTTTGATGATCATCCCCGCCGGCCCGCCACGCTCACGAACCGGACCCGCAAGCTCATGATAGGGCTCACGGCTGAAGGCTTCCAGAATCGCAATGCGCAGATCCCGGTTTACACTGTTTTCATGCTCCTGCGCAAACCGTACCGCCGCCTCGAGAGCCGGCGCATCCAGACCCAGCTCAGCCGGCTCGCGCTCTTCCCACTCCCCGGGTGGCGGCAGATACTGCGCCCGAAGCTGCAGGGGCAGAAACAGAAGTACAGAGAGAAGAATCCAAAGAGGGGCGCAGCGTAACGGTTTCATAGGGCTCAGGGGTGTTGAATGGTTGTTCTGATTGAAGGGAAATATGTTATAATCAGGAATCAGATGCTACCTCAACCGGAATCTGATTTTCAGCAAAACCCCTGGTTTTTGGATAACTTCATACGATCGTACCGGAAATATCTTCTGCAAAGGAATGGGTTTTTCTGCGCAGGGCGCTGTTTTGCAGAGATTCGCGCCGTGGAACCGAACAGAATGTCCGCCACGGAAAAAGAAGGGTGTGGGCACTGAGGGATTCGAACCCCCGACCCCCTCGGTGTAAACGAGGTGCTCTGAACCAACTGAGCTAAGTGCCCTCTGTTTTTCAACAAGTCTAAATATAAGAACTATATATTTGCGATAAAACAGTTTTTAATCAACAGAACTTTTTTTATCTATCAGTTTGGGGATTTTGTACAGAACCGGATTTTTTTTTAATGAATCAGAACGCCTTCGTAAACATACAACCGATATTGTGCCTCCTGACGGGGCTTGTACGTTTCCAAAAAGGCCTTAATTGAACGAAATAATGGTTTTCCACTATGTCTCTGCAGAGTACTGTTCATCATTTTTTTATTCTTTTTTTTGCAAAAGTCGTATAACGGAGTAGCTGTAACATGATGATGAAACGAAACACCCTGAAGGAGGCCGTGTTTGTGGACGGGGTCAGAACCCCTTTCCTGCGGTCTCAAACTGATTTTAAGGAGTTTTCTGCCTACAACCTTGGCCGCCTGGCCATCGCCGGACTCCTCAGCCGGACCAAAGCCGATCCGGCTCTTGTGGAGCATACCTGGTTCGGTAACGTGATCCAGGATATCAACACCAGCAATATCGCCCGCGAAGCGGCTCTCGGAGGCGGACTCCCGGGCCATACCCCCGCCACCACCGTCTCCATGGCCTGTATCTCTTCAAACATGGCACTTACCAGCGCCGTGAACGCAATCTCTCTCGGGCAGATCTCCGGTGCCGTCGCCGGCGGCGTGGAGGTGATGAGCGATATCCCCATCCGCTTCCGTAAAAGCTTCCGGCAGAAACTGCTCGAAACGCAGCGCTACCGTAAACCTTCCGACTGGCTTCAGTTTTTCCGGGGCATCTCCCCTTCCGACCTGCTGCCGGAAATTCCCTCGATTTCGGAGTTCTCCACAGGCGAAACGATGGGACAGAGCTGCGACAAGATGGCATCCAAATATGGCGCCAGCCGGCAGGAACAGGATGCCTACGCCCTGCGCTCCCATCAGCTCGCCGCAAAGGCCGCCGAAGAGGGGCTGTTCGACCGCGAAGTGATTCCCGTTTCCGTGAATGGAGGGTCTGCGATCATCGCTTCCGATAACGGCGTTCGCGCAGATTCGAGCCTCGAGAAACTGGCTTCGCTCAAACCCGCTTTTATCCGTCCGCACGGAACCGTTACCGCGGGCAACGCCTCGTTTCTGACCGACGGCGCTTCCGCCGCCCTGATTATGGAGAGGGAGGCCGCACTGGAAGCCGGCTTCAAACCAAAGGCCATCGTGCGCGGTTTTACCTACGTGGCCCGCACACCCGGCGTCGATCTGCTGATGGGCCCCGCCCTGGCTGTACCCCTCCTGCTCGACAGGCTGAGGCTGACGTTGAAAGAAATTGATGTGTTTGAGTTTCATGAGGCGTTTGCCGGACAGATGGTCTCCGTCCTGAATGCGCTCGACAGCAGGGAGTTCGCGAAGAAGGAGCTGAACCGGCCGATCAAAGTGGGCGAAATTCCGATCGGTAAACTGAATACACGCGGCGGCTCTCTCTCGATCGGCCACCCGTTCGCCGCCACAGGCATCCGCCTGGTCACCACCGCGGCCAACCGCCTGCTGGATGAAAACGCCCGCTACGCACTCATCGCCGCCTGCGCCGCAGGCGGACAGGGACACGCCATGATTCTTGAACGTTTTGACGCATGAAGAACCGAAGCAACATACTGACCATCGATCAGGAGCAGGGAATTGCCATTGTTACCCTCAACAATCCCGGCGAAAAGGTGAATAAGCTCAGCGAAGAGCTGATTGAGGAGTTTTCGGTCACCTGCGACTCCCTGGAACAGGATCCCCGGGTTGAGGGAGTGCTGCTGATGAGCGGCAAGGAGGAGAATTTTATCGCCGGCGCCGATATCGGGATGTTCAAAGCCCGCGAAACCGCCCACGAGCTGGCAGAGCTGAGCCGCGTCGGCCATCAGATCCTGCTTCGGGTGGAGCATTTTGCCAAACCTTTTGTGGTGGCCATCCACGGCTCCTGCATGGGCGGCGGCACCGAACTCGCCCTGGCCTGCCATTACCGTATTGTATCGGATCACCCCTCTACCAAAATTGCCCTGCCGGAGGTGAAGCTCGGCCTTCTTCCCGGTATGGGTGGCACGCAGCGCCTGCCCGCCCTTATCGGTATTCAGAAGTCGCTCCCCTACCTCCTCACCGGCAGGAACATCTACCCGCGGCAGGCTAAACGCAACGGGTTTGCCGACGAAGTGGTACACCGCCACGGCCTGAAGGAGGCCGGTATCCGCGCGGCTAAGAAACTGGCCGGCGGCACGTTTGTGCGAAAGGACCGCCGCTCTCTCGCGGAGAAAGCCCTCGAGGGAAATCCCGCTACACGCGCCCTGATCTTCGCACAGGCCCGGAAACAGACGCTGGCGCAGACGAAGGGGAACTATCCCGCCGCGATGAAGATCATCGACAGCGTGGAGTACCGCTATAAGCACGGCTTTGTGAAGGGGATGGATAACGAATCGAAACTTTTTGGCGAACTGGCCGTCTCGCCGGAATCGCGTGCTCTCGTTCAGCTCTTTTTTGGCATGACCCACGCCAAAAATAATCCGATGGAAAACAGGGTTCGCCCGGTGGAGACGATCGCCGTTCTGGGCGCCGGACTCATGGGCGCCGGTATTGCGGAGGTGAGTGCGGAGCAGGGGTACAGGGTCTGGCTGAAAGACCAGACCGCAGACCGGGCGCTGAAGGGTAAAGCTCAGATCGATGAAAATCTTCTCTCGAAAGTGGAAAAACGGATCCTCAACCCGATGGACAGAGACCGGCAGCTGAGCCGGATCCACACGACCGACAGCTACGATGGATTCGGACGGATCGACCTGGTGATCGAAGCTGTATTTGAAGACCTGGAACTGAAACGATCGATTGTGAAAGAGGTGCAAAGGGAGTCCGGATCCTCCACCATTTTCGCCTCCAATACCTCATCACTGCCGATCTCAGAGATCGCAGCCGGGGCCCGCTATCCCGGCAATATCATCGGGATGCACTACTTCTCGCCGGTTCAGAAGATGCCCCTTCTTGAAATCATCAAAACACCTAAAACCAAGCAGTGGGTCCTGGCCACAGCGTATGATGTGGGCGTAAAGCAGGGCAAAACGGTGATTGTAGTGAACGACGGCCCCGGGTTCTACACCACCCGTATCCTCGCCCCGTTTATGAATGAAGCCCTCCTGCTGCTCGAAGAGGGCGCATCGGTTGAACAGCTGGAAAGCACCATGAAACAGTTCGGTTTTCCGGTCGGCCCGATCGCGCTGTTCGATGAGGTGGGCATCGACGTGGGAGCCCACGTATCGGAGGTTCTCGGCGCACTTTTCCGCGAGAGGGGAGCCAAAACCAGCTCCAAGGCTGCCGAACTGGCCGAAGCGGGTTACCTCGGGCGTAAGAATGGCAAGGGTTTCTATCTCTACCCCTCCGGCAAGGGGAAAAAGAAGAAAGTGAACCGCGCAATCTACAGCTACTTCGGCGGGGAGAAACGAAAGAAATTCACGCCCGAAGAGATTCAGTCGCGCATGGCTCTGATGATGGTGAACGAAGCCGTACTCTGCCTGCAGGAAGAGATTCTGCTGAGTGCGGGCGACGGCGACCTGGGCGCAATTCTGGGCCTCGGATTCCCGCCGTTTCTTGGCGGACCTTTCCGCTATATCGACCGGGAAGGGGCTGCATCGGTCTGCTCAGCGCTCGAAAAGCTGCAGAGCAAACATGGCGACCGCTTCCGGCCCGCAGAGATGCTGCAGGAGATGGCCTCATCGGGCAAAGCGTTTTATGATTGAGATACCTGATATTTCCTGACTGCCGATTCTTCAGAATTTACTATTTTAAGATAAGGGACGACGATGCAGAGCAATGGATGTTCTGAATCAGCAGCTCTGTTGCTGATCTTCTCACCTGAAGACTCAATTTTCAGATGTATTGCTCAGGGTAAGGGAAATCTTTTTTCACATATCAGCACACCAACGATCACCAAACAGAGGGAGGAATACCATGCAAGACTTTTGGAACCAGCGATTCAGCGGCGATGACTACGCCTACGGAATTGAACCCAACAACTATTTCAGGCAGAATATTGACACGTTGCGGGTCGGCTCACTGCTCCTTCCGGGCGAAGGTGAAGGGCGCAACGCTGTCTATGCCGCCAAACAGGGGTGGGACGTTACCGCGGTTGATTTCAGTGTGGCGGCTCAGGTGAAAGCCAATCAGCTTGCGGTGGATCATAACGTGGAGATCAACTACATCCTGAAATCCCTGGATGAGGCGGAACTCGAGGAGGAGTCTTTCGACGCGGCGGCGATTATCTACCTCCAGCTGGAACAGGATAAGATTGAACGTCTCTTTGAAAAGGTGTTCAAAAGCCTGAAACCGGGCGGAACCATCATTTTTGAGTGCTTCTCCGAAAAACAGCTCGGGAAAGCCTCCGGCGGACCCAAAACGATTGCGCGGCTCTATACGGTATCCCAGATCCGTAAACTGTTCGAGCCGGCAAAAGTGAGCTATCTGCAGGAAGAGGAGATCGGCCTCAAAGAGGGAGAATACCGCACAGGAAAGGCGATGGTGATCCGCGCCCTGGCAAAGAAACTGTAATCAGCGGTTCTGCTGCTCCAGTCTGTCCAGCCGCTTTTCAGTCCGGTCTAACTGCTCACGGATCTCACGCAGCATGTGAATGATGATGATGTGTGTCTTTTTCGCATCAATCCCCACTACACTCTGATCGCTGGCAATCGCCTTTTCAATTTCGGCAACCGCCGCAGCGGGTACATCAAGGGTTTCTTTTGAGTTGTTCATAGCCGTTTCTGACTGAAGGTTATATCGTTGATTGCTGAATCTGCGAACGCATCCCCCATCCGGTACACACCGGACGGTTGAGCTTTTGCCTGTTCGGGTTATTTTTTGGTCTCGAAGCCGGCACGGGCCAGGTCGTCAAACCCGCCCACATTATAGACGTTTTCGAACCCCTCTCTCTGCATCATACGCGCAGCCTGTCCGCTCCGGTTTCCGGAACGGCAGTAGAGGTAGTAGGTTTTGGAGGGATCAAACTCCTCTGCCGCTTTTTGGAAATCACCATTCAGAAAGTCGTAGAGATGGTCGGTATCGGCCAGATGGCCCGCATTATACTCCTGTTGCGTGCGCACGTCGATGATCACGCCCCGTTCTTCTTTGAGCATCTCTTTAAACTCTTCCGAGGAGATATCGATACGGGCTTTGTCAGATTTTGAAAACAGATTAAACATAAGGATTACTACTGTTAGGGTTACTATTGTTAAAAATATTCGTTTTACCATGGTGAATCGTTGCAGATGTTCAGGTTTTGGGATGTAAGGTTTCAGCGTTTCTCAGAAAGCTGCTCATGAAGCTGAATCATCTCCCATCTCCGTTACTCTGTATCCATCAGAAAAATGTAAAGTAGAAAAAGAAGACCGATACCAGCAGGAAGACGATCGTCATGCCCCCGCCCGCCCGGAAATAGTCTTTCGTTTTGTAGCCGCCGGCTGTCATCATCAGCGCATTCACCTGATGTGTCGGCAGGATAAAGGAGTTCCCGGCATTGACGGCTGCAAGCAGTACCAGGGGACGCGGATCCACGCCTGCAATGAGCCCCATGCCCACCACCAGCGGAGCCAGTACCACCACCGCCCCTACATTCGACATCACCAGGGAGAAGCCTGTTGCCAGAATCGCCACGGTGAAGAGCAGCACCAGCTGATGGCTGCCATCCACGATGCCCATCACACCCTCTGCGAGAAACTGTGCCGTGCCGCTGTTCTGCATCGCCACACCCAGCGGAATGAGTCCCACCAGCAGGAATACCACTTTCCATTCAATTGCCTTGTAGGCTTCCTGGATCGACATCACCCGTGTGAGTATCATCACCATCGCGCCGGTCAGGAAGGAGATGGAGATCGAAAATCCGCTCATCGCCAGTACAATTGCCAGCAGAAAACTGCCGGCGGCCTGCCAGGTTTTGGAGGCGTCGCGCGGCTCTGCTTCCACAGTAGTGGCCACCACAAAGGGATCACTCCCCTGCAACTCACGGATATGGTTCCAGGTGCCATAGACGATAAACGTATCGCCGGCTTCGATCTTATGGTCCGAAAAATCATCTTCGAGCCGCTCTCCCCGGCTGAAAAGCATCAGCGGCTCCACCGCATAGCGCCGGCGCATGGCAAACTCCCGAAGGCTCTTGCCCGCAAGCTCGGAGCGGGGCGGTATAATTACTTCTGCAAAACCGGTTTCATCCGGATCGTTGATCCCTTCAAAGAGTTTTTCATCTTCGATCTCCACCAGGCCGTAATTTTCACGAAAGCTCTCGATCCGCTCGTCCTGTCCATAGATTGCCAGAATTTCCAGCTCGCTGAGCCGGGTCTCCCGCCAGGGGGCGTAGGAGGTGTTTTTGCGGTCGGTTACGGCCAGTATGTTGAGGCCGTGATCGCTCCAGACTCCGGTATCCTCGATCGTTTTCCCGGCCAGTGCGCTGCCCTTCGGTATTTCAAACATCCGGATATTTCGGTTGAGGCTGAACGCTTCCATCACCTTCTCCTGCTCTGTTTTTTCCAGCCCGCCTTCAGAAGACCCCTGCGGCAGAAACTGCTTTCCGAAGAGAATGAAGAAGAGTATGGCGGCCACCAGAAGCGCCACCCCTACCGGCGTTACGGCAAACAGGCCGTAGGGCTCGAGATCCGCGGCCTCC
The DNA here is from genome assembly GCA_007693745.1 of Balneolaceae bacterium. Lineage (GTDB taxonomy): Bacteria > Bacteroidota > Rhodothermia > Balneolales > Balneolaceae > Rhodohalobacter. Next base: position 9,521 of record REDA01000084.1, on the reverse strand, counting down.
AGCAGGTCGTTGGTCAGTATCAGATGTCCCGATCCCACCATGGTGAGCGTGCCGCCGATAATGGCCATAAACCCGATCGGCATAATCAGCTCGGATGCCGAAATACGGATCCGGCGGGCAATGTCAATGATGCTGGGAAGAAACAGCGCGGCTGCACCGATGTTCTGTATCACACCGGAGAGTGTACCCACAGAGAGCGAAAGCGACCCCAGCACCGTGGTTTTTTTGGTGCCCACCCGCTTCAGCAGCCATTTTGAAAAGCGCGACATCATCCCGGTTCGGGCCACCCCTTCACCCAGGATCATCACTGCGATCATCGCAATTACGGCGTTGCTCGAAAACCCGGAGAGCGCCTCGTTGCTGGTAAGAATGCCGGTCCAGCTCAGCAGCAGCATCGTAATAATTGCCGTTACATCGATTCGCACCAGCTCGGTTACCAGCAGAAAGATGGTAAGGGCCATAATCGACAATACAATAATGACTTCAGTTTCCATAGTTTTTTTTGTTTAGAATATGTTCTTTATTACCAGTACTTAATGGGTGTCCAGATGCAGCAGTTTTTCCTTCTCCGTCAGGTCACTCCTCAGACTGCCGATGGCATCATCAACCGTCATGTAAAAATTAAACTCTGTTTCTTCAGCCGCTGCATCGCGGATGATGGATCTCACCGGATATTTAACCTCCGCAAAGAGAGAGCCTATCCCCATGTCAGCCAGATGCTGTATCACTTTAAACAGCTCATCTACTCCTGTCGAATCCATCTCGTTCACTCCGTTGAGATCGAAGATGACGGTAGAGAGTCCCGGTTTTTCTTCAACCCTCTCCAGCACTTTACCTGAAAAGTACTCTGCATTGGCAAAGTGTACAGGCGCGTCAAAGCGATACACCAGTACCTCCTGCTCCTCTTCGGTTTTATACTTACTGGCATCCCTGAAAATTTTCGTTCCGGGTATGCGTCCCATCACCGCGAAGTTGGGTCGTGCCGAGCGGTAGAGAAGCATTACCACCGAGAGGGTTACGCCCAGCAGAATCCCCTCTTTGATGCCGATGAAGAGGGTTCCCGCAAAGGTGGCCAGAAAGAGATAGCGGTCGTAGTGCCCCAATCCCCAGAGCCTTCTGAATTCGTGCCACTCAATCAAACCGAATACCGATACCATAATGATGGCTGCCAGGATGGCCGTAGGCAGATAGTAAAAGATGCCCGTGAAAAAGAGCAGTACGGAAGCGACTACCACGGCTGCAACCAGCGAAGAGAGTGTGGTTTTTCCGCCCGAATCGAAGGTGACAGCAGAGCGTGAAAAGCTGCCTGTAACCGGAAATGCGTTGAAAAAAGCCCCGCCGATGTTGGCTGTACCTAATGCAATAAGCTCCTGATTGGCATCGACCTTGTAGGATTTGGCTTTCTGCTGAATCGCTTTCGCCACCGCAATAGCCTCCATATAAGCCACCAGCGAAATGGCAACCGCCATGGGGAATAGTGTACGGGCTACATCAAGATCCGGAAGCGGAAGTGAAAATGCCGGTAGCCCGGCCGGGATCGCTCCCACAATCGTAACACCCCTCGCGTCCAGGCCGCTCAGCAGAATCAGTAGTATGCCGGCAGCAACCGCAAGTACCGGACCCGGCAGGGATGGCAGTTTCTTTTTGGCCGCGATAATCATCACGATGGCGCCAAGCCCCACGGCCAGGGTGATCAGATGCACGCCGGTAAGCTGCGTCACCACGCCAATCAGAATTTCATGGAGTCCACCCGAAACGGATTGAATGCCAAGCAGATGATGTAGCTGACTCAGTCCGATGATGATCGCCGCGGCCGAAATAAAACCGGAGAGTACCGGATGGGAGAGCAGGTTCACCAGAAAACCCATTTTCAGCAGACCGAAGAGCAGTTGCAGAACCCCAACCATCAGCGCCAGCAGGATACTGTAGGCGATATACTCATCCGGTGTTTCTGCGACCGGGGAGACGGCAGAGGCGATCAGCAGCGCCACCAGCGCCACCGGCCCTACGGCCAGATGTCTGGAGGTACCCAGAACGGCATACAGGATCAGCGGTACCAGTGAAGCGTACAGGCCATATTCCGGAGGCAGGCCTGCTATCAGCGCATACGCCATCCCCTGGGGTATCAGCATAATCCCGACTGTGATACCGGCAATCAGATCTTTTTTCAGATCGCTGCCTGTGTAGTTTTCAAACTGAGAAAACAGAGGGATTATGGATTGAATGCGGTTCACTGATTTAGGTAAGAATCATTTGGATAAGGTAGTAAAAAAAAGACCCCCCTTCTTCAATGGGACTATGGAAAAGAAGAAAGGGGGTCATGATATTGCCTGGCCGGGCAGAGCTTTTTCATCTGCCGGCAAGGATCAAAAAGTCAATATCAGGCCGTTACGGCTGATTTGATTTTCTCTACTTCATCATCGATCAGAGCCACATTGAAACCGAATCGTTTCAGCAGTGCTGCGGATACGGCAGAGCGGCCGCCTGACTGACAGTGGACGAAGTATTTTTTGTCTTTGGATAGTTCCGCTTTTTTAGGGAGCAGACGGGTATGGGCGATGTTTACCGCGCCGTTTACATGAAACTCCTGAAATTCGGAAAGCTTCCGTACGTCCAGTACCGCGTCGTTCTCGCCGAGTTCACCCAGAACATCGAAGCTGGTCACTTCAAGGGTTGCCATCTCACCGCCCTGCTGCCTGTAAAGCTGCAGATCGCGGGGAGTTACATATCCATGCACACGATCCAGTCCGATTCTGAAAAGATCACGGATGGCTTCTTCCAGTCTGTGCTCTTCCACTACCAGATAGATGTCATCATCTTCGGTGATGTAGGAACCTGCAACGGTGTTGAACTGCTTATTCATGGGTGACAACATGGAACCTGGAACGTGTCCGGCAGCAAATTCGCCTCTTTCGCGGGTGTCGAGCAGCACTTTTGAAGAGTCTGCAGCCACTTCCTTCAGCTCGCGGGTGGTCAGCCTTCTTGCTTTGGGCAGGCCGCCGATGAGTGCCGGACCAATTTTGTTGTCTCTCTTCATTCTTGCGAAGTAGAGAGGGGGTTCGGGCTGTCCTTCGAGGATGAAGTTCACAAAGTTATCCTCTGAAGAGGCTGACTTGATGGAGTTGTTGTACTTCAGCTCATAGCCGACTGTGGTTTCAGGGATGGCTCCCAGTGCCTTGCCGCAGGCGCTTCCTGCACCGTGACCCGGCCACACCTGTACGTATGGGGGAAGCTTTTTGAACTCTTCTACGGTCTTAAAAAGTGTGCGTGCGGAGGGCTCCATCATACCGACGATGTCGGCAGCGGATTCCAGCAGATCGGGACGGCCTACATCACCTACGAAGACAAAGTCGCCGGTGGCCACGCCCATGGGCTCGTCGGCAGCAGCGCCGTCGGTCACGAAGAAACTCAGGTGCTCGGGAGTGTGTCCCGGTGTGTGCCACGCCTTGATGGTGATGTTTCCGACTTTGAACTCATCGCCGTCGTTCATCAGTACATAGTCATAGTCACTTCCCATCAGCCACTCATATTTCCAGTCCTTGTCGCCTTCATCCGAAGCGTACACTTTCACTCCTCTCTCGGCGAACTCGCGAAGGCCGGAGATGTAGTCGGCGTGGATGTGCGTATCGGCGGCAGCCACAATGGTGAGGTTCTCTTTGGCTGCGGCATCAATATACTGGTCGATATCACGCATCGGGTCGATGACCACGGCGGTACCGTTGGCCTGGCAGCCGATGAGATAGGCATATTGTGCTAATTTGTCGTCAAAAAATTGCTTGAAATACATAATGTTATTCTGTTTGGTTTTGTTTTTGTTTTGTTTATGAAGTTCTTTGAACCGAATGGAACCGGCTGAAGTTGATCCGGTTACTGCATCTCACAGAAACCGGGTCTCATTAATGAGGGAGTTTATCCCGAAGAAGTCCGTAGGTGTACGTTCCTGCCAGTGCGGCAAGAATCGGTACGAGCATGATGGTAAGTCCGCTGCCAAGCAGTGCGAACATCGGGCCGGGACATGCACCAAGCAGCGCCCATCCCAGGCCAAAGGCTGTTCCGCCTATCAGGTAGCGTTTTACCTGTGAGGGATCTTTGGGAGAGATTGTGATCGCATTTCCGTAGACATCCTTTACGTTCAGCCGCTTGATTATCTGGACGGAGATGATACCGACAACCACGGCCACACCGATGATTCCGTACATATGGAAAGAGTCGAACCGGAACATTTCCTGGATCCGGAACCAGGAGACCACTTCGGATTTCATCAGCACGAAACCGAAGACAATACCGATGATCAGATATTTGAGATATTCTGTGAATTTCATTTCAGTGAGTACTTAAAAGGTTAAGATAAAATGATCGGGTAGAGGACATAGGTCATCAGGAGTCCACCGATAAAAAAGCCGATTACAGCAATCAGTGAAGCCAGCTGAAGATCTGAGAGACCGGATATGGCGTGGCCGGATGTACAGCCGCCGGCATAACGGGCGCCGAAGCCTACCAGGAATCCTCCGAGTACCAGTACCAGGAGTCCGGTTACGGAGCCGAGAGAGCTCCACGCAAAGAGATCATCAGGAACGAACCCGCTGAAATCCTGGATACCGAGCGCCTGCAGGTCGGATACAGTGGATGCTGCCAGAGCGATGGGCTCGGGGTTGGCAAATACATATCCGCCCAGAAAGCCACCGATCACGGAGCCTCCGAGGAATGTAAAATTCCATTTCGCAGCCGGTTTCCAGTCGTAATTAAAAAAGTCCACATTGCCGATATTGCAGCTGGCGCAGATGTGCCGGAGGTTCGCAGACACTCCAAACATTTTGCCACCCGCAATCAGGAGCAGCGGTACGGTAAGCCCGATAATCGGACCGGCCACATACCAGGGCCAGGGTTGAAATAAGAAGTCAGTCATGAGTTTGAATCGTTTTATTTTCTGTTTCTGTACCTAAGGTACGACATATGTAGATACTTGTCAATACAAGTTCTGAATTTTTTATGCTCGCCCCTTTAGCATCCCCTCCCAGTACATAACGGGCAGCAGATCCTTTTTCATGTAGTACATGGAAGCGCGCTCTTTCATCTGGTTGATCGGAAATGAGTTCGTAAGCTTTTGATCATAATCAAATTCAGCCAGAATCAGCTTGCCAAATCCGGTAATCAGCGGGCAGGAGCCATATCCGTCATACGACAGAGACGTGTCCAGTTCTCCTTTATTCATCAGAGAGATCAGGTTTCCGGTTACCACGCGGGACTGTTTCCGGATGGCCGCGCCGGTTTTGGCGTTGGGGGTGCTGCCCGCATCGCCCAGCGAGAAGATATTGGGGTATGTATTGTGCTGAAGCGTATGTTTGTGAACATCCACCCATCCCTCGGCATCGGCCAGCGGACTCTTTTTGATGAAATCGGGAGCACTTTGCGGAGGGGTTACATGCAGCATGTCGTATTCGATTTCCACTTCATCCACTACCTTTCCATCGCGATAGACATCATATACAGCAATTTTTTCCTCCCCTCTCACCTCTTTCAGATTATGCAGCAGTTTGGGTTTTACTCCATACCGGGCAATCACAGGCTTGAGGGCTTCTGCTACTTCCTTCACTCCGAAAATGACCGAACCGGCTGAGGTAAACTGAACATCCACATCCTGCAGTATCCCTTTTTTTCTCCAGATATCCGAGGAGAGATACATGATCTTCATGGGAGCACCGCCACATTTGAATTTGGTTATTGGCTGGGTAAAGAGCGCACGGCCGCCCGGTTTCATCGCATTGATGCTGTGGTGAACATAGTCGATATGCCTGTAGCAGTAGATACTGCTCACGCCGTTCTTGCCGAGGCTTTCAGCCAGCCCGGGAACGGCATCCCAGTCGAGCTGAATCCCCGGGGCTACAATCAGATATTCGTAGGAGACAAAATCCCCCGAAGCCATCTTCACCATATTTTTTTCGGGGTAAAAGCTGACAACCCGGTCTTTGATCCAGACGGTGTTTTTGGGCATCACATTTCCCATCAGCCGCTGCGAGCGCTCCTTTTTCAGCACTCCCCCGCCGTTAAATGTCCACATCGGCTGGTAATAGTGCACTTCCGAGGGCTCTATGATGGCCACATCGGTTTTCCGCAGTTTGCGCAGCAGCTGTGCAGCTACTGTTATTCCACCGCTTCCACCACCCACAATCAGAAATTTGTGATGCGCCGTAAACGGATTGGCTGTTTTTACCTCAACATCTTTTCCAAGTTTTGTATGTACTGTTTCCATAGTCTCTGTTGTTTAGATTATTGTAAGGTGGTTTTGAAAAACTGTTCATTTGCCTGAAATCTTCGCAAATTTAAATGTAAATCCTCATCTGCCGTAAACAGGTTGCGGTTTCAAACCGACTGCCGCCCCGATCTGTTACAAAACCCTCGGTTTTTCAAAGCCACCTGTAATGTTAAAATAATAACTATTACCTGTTAATACAAGTATTGCGACTTGTATTCAATTTTCTTATCTTTTTATATGTATTTCAGTATGTTAACCATTCGGGATCAGCCCGGACGTTGCTAAATACCGCATTTGTTTTACTCTTTCTGAGTGAAGAACACAGTTGAATTTTCAGAACTTCGTTACATAAAACCATGATTCTTAAGGAAGGCATACCCAGACATACCCAGATATCCAACTGGCTCAGGGCACAGATTGATCGGGGTGAGTTTAAGGCAGACGACAAGCTCCCCTCGGAAAATGAACTGGCAAAAAAATTTGACGTGAGCCGGGTTACGATCCGCCGCGCCCTGCAGTCGCTCGAGGGCGAATCGATCATCTACCGATGCCAGGGCCTGGGCTCTTTTGTCAGTGAAAACCGGGCCACCCACAATCTGATCCGCCTTACTGATTTCAACGAGGATATGATTCGCGCCGGCCTTACACCCTCTTCCCAGGTGAAAAAATTTGAAATGACAGAGGCCCAGGAGTGGCTGGCCGCACAGCTTCAGCTCGACGAAGGGTGCAAGGTGCTGCAGATCGACAGGCTGCGATTTGCCAACGGCGAACCGATCGCTTACGACTGCACCTGGCTGCCCGTCTTCTACGGCCAGCTTCTCAATGAAGAGGCTCTGGAAGATTCAACCATCTATAAAATTCTGGAAAAGGAGTATAATATCCCTGTGACAAAGGGTTCCTACCGTATGTCGGCCGAGGTGGCGGACGAACAGATGGCGGCTGAACTGAACGTGCCCGTCAACACCCCCCTTTTTCTGATCGACCGGCTCTCCTACACACTGGGCGGAAAGCCTCTCTACTATCAGAAACGTTTCTACAGAAACGACCGCGTGATCTATGAAATGACTCTTGAGCGCAGTTCCGGAAACAACTCACATGGCGAAGAGATGCCGCTCAAGGAGTTCTCCCCCGTATTTAAATCCTGAAACCAAACCTCATAACTATGCTCAGCAAAGCCTCCCTCTTTTCTCTATTTCTGCTGCTGGTCCTCCCGGCTCCCTCTGTTTCTGCACAGGATACGGATCAAAGCCTTTTTCTTTTCCTCACAACCGCCGATGCCGAAACGCAAATGATGGCACTTATCCTCGCCACGCAGTCGGCCAACCAGGATGTGCCGGTCAGGATTCTGCTCTGCAGTGATGCAGGTGACCTCGCCCTTGCTGGTTCAGAGTCACCCTCTTTTGCCCCCGCCAACCGGTCCCCGAAACAACTGCTTCTCGGGCTTCTGGAGCGGGGAGTACGCGTGGATGTGTGCGGAATCTATCTGCCTAACAGAGAAGAGACCGACCTGGATCTTCTGGACGGCATAGGTATTGCGAGTCCGCCGGAGGTAGCCTCTTTCATGAAAAATCCCGGTGTACGCTTTTTCTCTTTCTGATCTGCAGAGAAACGATCTGACATGAAAAATCGTCCGGCATGGCAAAAGTTTCTGATAGTTTGTACTATGTGTATAGTGCTTGTGCTTCTGATTGCCCTCGGCATTCAATCCTTAACCACTTAATTGGAGTCCTCGTATGAAAAAAAACATGGGAAACATTGACCGTCTGCTCAGAACTGTCGTCGCCATCGTGATTGGCATTCTCTACTTTACCGGCCAGATCACCGGCACGGCAGCGATCATCCTCGGGGTTCTTGCCGTCGTATTTCTGCTCACCAGCCTGGTTGGAAGCTGTCCGCTCTACCTCCCGGTCGGACTCTCCACAAAAAAGGAATAAAAGATCCGGATCGAGATCTCTTAAGATTATCTTTTCCGCCCGTATAGAAGGCTTTGACAAAAAAGGGATTTTATTTGTATCCCACGCCAGAGTAAATATTAAACCGCAGCAGCATAGCCACTGTAGTTGAGGAGCTTATTGCGTTTAGGCCGGATACGTATATAACGGTTTTGCCAAGCCTTCTTATATCATCTGTCGCCGCTGTGAACTGACGGTGTCACTGTTTATGCAGGCTGTACCGGGAGAATGGTGCAGTAGCTAACACCCTTCCGGAATCACCGCCAGGCCTTTCTCTTTCACCACCGGTAATTGTTCCCCGACAAAGAATATCCTATATTTAAGGCTGTAAATTTTAACCTGTTTAACTTACTCACATGAGCTTCTTAACTACATTTTTTCTGATGGCCCCGCCCGACGGTGATGGAGGCGGTGCAATGATCAACCTGATTTTTCTTGGTGCCATTTTCTTCGTCTTCTACTTTTTCATCATCCGCCCGCAAAGCAAGAGACAAAAAGAGGTGCAAAAGAAGGTAAGTGAACTGAAAAAGGGTGATAAAGTGGTAACCGGAGGCGGACTGATCGGCATCGTAAACACCATCGATGAGGACACTGTGCTTCTTGAAATTGACAGCGGCGTGAAAGCACGGTTCCAGAAAGGATCCATCACGGATGTAAATCCGGGCAAATCGTAACATCCTGTTTACTCACGGCGGAACCTTTTCTTGCCCTGTATGTTTTCTGAAACTGATGAATCTGTTCAGCCAGTTGCAAATTGCAGACCTCTTATAATGCGGAAGCCTATTAAACGGAAATCCTGACGAATTCATGACTCCCTTTAAATTTCATACCATCCCGGAAGCGATTGAGGACATCCGTGCCGGAAAAATGATTATCGTTGTGGATGATGAAGACCGGGAGAATGAAGGGGATTTCCTCATGGCCGCTGAAAAGGTGACTCCGGAAGCCATCAATATGATGGTAAAATATGGCCGCGGGCTGGTCTGCGTACCCATCACCAATCAGAGGGCTGCCGAACTCAATCTGGATTATATGGTGACAGAGGGTGCTGACCCCGATGAAGCCGCTTTTACGATCTCGGTGGATCATAAAAAGTTTACCACCACCGGCATCTCAGCGCCCGACCGCGCCAACACCATTCGGGAGCTGATACGTCCCGAAGCCACTCCCGGTGATTTCCGCAGGCCGGGTCACGTGTTCCCCCTCACCGGTGTGGATGGAGGTGTACTGCGCCGCGCCGGCCACACCGAAGCCGCAATCGATCTGGCCCGGCTGGCCGGACTGGCACCGGCCGGCATCATCTGTGAAATTATGCA
>REDA01000082.1 GCA_007693745.1 Balneolaceae bacterium | reverse complement strand
ACGCTATCAAGCCTGCTTTGAAGGATGATATCCTAAGAGAAGAAGAACCTGTGATATGAGCAAGAGAAAACCTGATGTCTATCTTCAGGATATTATGGAGAGCATAGGCCATATTCAGCAATTTCTTGAAGGGGTTTCAGAAGAAGAGTTTTACAAAAATGTAGAAAAACAGGATGCAGTTCTGCGTAGGCTTGAAATTATCGGGGAGGCTGTAAAGCATCTGCCTGATGAAATTCGAGAAAGTTATTCAGATGTCCCCTGGCGCCAGATTGCTGGTATGCGAGACATGATCATTCATGAATATTTTGGTGTAACTCTGGAGATGGTTTGGATTGTGGCAACGGAAGATATTTTGGATCTCAAAATAAAAATTGAAGAGATCATTGAATCATACAAATAAACGAGTCGGCCATTAACAAGCGGTTCGTACGATCGGTGAGCATTTGGTGGCTCAATGGTGTATATCCAGCCCCGCCGCACAACCGCCAGACCGTAATGCCCCCACACAACAATTTCGTTGCATGGATACCGTTAATCCATTAATTTAAAGAATGATCAAATCATTCAGAGATAAAGCAACGTCAGATCTGTTTCACGGAAACTCAAGCAGCAAGGTTCGAAAGCTCCCGACCCAAATTCTTGAATCCGCGACCTATAAGCTGGATATACTGAATGCTGCCACTTCTCTTGATGACTTGAGATCACCGCCCGGCAACAGTCTTGAAGCATTGCGGGGTGATTACAAAGGGTTTCATAGTATTCGAATTAACGCCCAATGGAGAATCGTATTCCGCTGGCAGGATTCCAATGCTTATGACGTTGCCATTGTTGATTATCACACATAAACCGAACAGGTGAATCATTATGATTCCAAAAAACAGAGTTACAACACACCCAGGTGTTATCCTGCTGAAGGAATATCTTGAACCCATGGGGCTGACACAGAAGGAACTGGCAGATCATTTGGACATACCCATTCAGCGGATTAACGAAATTGTAAGGGGAAAGAGAGGAATCTCACCAGATACGGCCTGGCTCCTGTCAGAAGCGTTCGATACTTCCCCTGAATTCTGGTTGAATTTACAGGCTATGCATGATTTATCGTCAAATCGGCCAAGTAAACACATCAAGTCCCTCAAAGCTGTTCAGGCATAACCAGAAATTCCTACTGACGGGTTCACATTGGTTGCTATACTTTTTGAATTGGTAGCCCCGCAGCAGAATTGCCAGACCGGTCATTTGAAGTACTCCCCATTTGCTGGGCCAATGATTAAGGTTTTATCGTAAGGATTTAAACTGCACGGTGACATCGTTCCACCGATCCCATCCGGATCTCAAAACACAATGAGGTTATTCATACCCCCCCATCCAATAGGTTGAACCCGGCGAATTTCTTATTTTTCCTGCTTGAATTGAATGGAAGCCTGTTCGTTTTCCAAAACTGTAATTTTGAAGTCTATTGCCATGAGCCAAACACCCAAAATGATCTACACCATCACCGACGAAGCACCCATGCTGGCTACCTATTCTCTGTTGCCGATTGTTCAGAAGTTCGCCTCGGCAGCCGGTATTGAGGTCGAAACGAGAGATATCTCCCTGGCCGGCCGCATCCTGGCTCAGTTTCCGGAATACCTGACTGAGGAGCAGCGCCTGGGTGACCATCTTGCTGAGCTGGGTGGCCTTGCCAAAACACCAGAGGCAAATATCATCAAGCTTCCCAATATCTCTGCATCGGTACCGCAGCTGACAGCCGCCGTCAAAGAACTGCAGTCGCAGGGCTATAAGATTCCGGACTATCCCGCAGAGCCCAAAAATGAGGAGGAGAAGAAGATCAGGGATTCCTATGCCAAAGTACTCGGCTCGGCGGTGAACCCGGTTCTGAGAGAGGGCAACTCGGATCGAAGGGCACCACGTTCGGTTAAAAACTACGCTCAGAAGAATCCGCACCGAATGGGCGAGTGGTCGGCCGACTCCAAAACGCACGTTGCCAGCATGAGCGAAGGTGATTTTTTCGGAAGTGAGCAGTCGGTCACGATTCAAAATGCAACTACAGCCGATATTGTTTTTGAGGCTTCAGATGGCATCAAAACGGTTCTGAAAGAGGGTATTGCACTCCAGGATGGCGAGATTGCAGACAGCGCAGTGATGAGCATGGCGAAGCTGAAAGCCTTTTTTGCAGAGCAGGTGGAGGATGCCCGAAAGGAGAAGGTGCTCTTTTCACTCCACATGAAAGCCACCATGATGAAAGTATCCGACCCGATTATTTTCGGGGCGGCTGTTGAGGTGTTTTACAAAGAGCTTTTTGATACCTATGGCGATCTTTTCAAGGAACTGGGCGTGAATACCAATAACGGCCTGGGGGATCTCTATGCCAAAATTCAAGGGCACCCGAAACAGAATGAAATTGAATCGGCAATAGAAAAGCTGTATGAAAAAAGCCCGGGACTCGCGATGGTAAATTCAGACAAGGGCATTACCAATCTTCATGTTCCTTCGGATGTGATTATCGATGCATCCATGCCGGCAATGATCCGGGAGTCGGGCAAAATGTGGAACGCCGAAGGCAAGACAGAGGATGCCAAGGCGGTGATCCCCGACCGCTCTTATGCGGGAGTCTATCAGGCCACCATCGATTTCTGCAGGGCGAACGGCGCGTTTGATCCCCGAACGATGGGAACCATTCCCAACGTAGGGCTCATGGCGCAGAAGGCGGAGGAGTATGGCTCCCACGACAAGACCTTCCAAATGAGCGGGCCGGGTGTGGTACGCGTGGTGGAAGCGGGCGGAGGAACCATGATGGAGCACGAAGTTGAGGCGGGTGACATCTTCCGTATGTGTCAGGTGAAGGATGCCGCTATCCGCGACTGGGTGAAACTGGCCGTTACCCGTGCACGTGATTCCCAAACCCCGGCGGTATTCTGGCTCAACGAAGAGCGCCCTCACGATGCCCAGCTGATCCGGAAAGTGAAGGAATATCTGAAGGATCACGATACCAACGGGCTGCAGATGGAGATTATGGCTCCGGTAGAAGCCACCAACTTTTCGCTGCTTCGGGCCAAAAACGGTGAGGATACCATTTCTGTTACCGGGAATGTGCTGCGCGACTACCTGACGGATCTCTTTCCGATTCTGGAGCTGGGAACCTCTGCAAAAATGCTCTCGATTGTTCCGCTGATGAACGGGGGTGGGCTTTTCGAAACCGGCGCCGGTGGTTCTGCCCCGAAACATGTGCAGCAGTTTCTGGAAGAGGGATATCTCAGATGGGATTCGCTTGGCGAGTTTCTGGCCCTGGCGGTCAGTTTTGAGCATCTGGCAAAAACCTTTTCGAACCGGAAAGCGAAAGTTCTGGGTGAAACCCTCGACCGGGCAACGGAAAGCCTTCTCAACAACGGGAAATCACCCGCAAGAAAAGTGGGGCTCATCGACAACCGGGGTTCCCATTTCTATCTGGCTCTCTACTGGGCCGGGGAGCTCGCAGCACAGGATGATGACACGGAACTGAAAGCACTCTTCAGCCCCATTGCTGCTTCACTCAGGGAACATGAGGAAGCGATTCATCAGGAGCTGATCGGTGCGCAGCAACAGCCGCAGGATATCGGAGGCTATTACCATCCCGATCCCGAAAAAGCAGGCTGCGCCATGCGGCCGAGTGCAACGCTGAATGGTGTGATTAATCAGATTGGAGTAAGATACACTGCTTAAATTGTGAATCAGTGATCGTTTGAGTGTTGATATTGATCTGATAAAAAAAGAACCGGCCTTGTGAGCCGGTTCTGATTCTCTCCCGAGTGGTTTTCTATGAATGGTTGCTCAGT
>REDA01000026.1 GCA_007693745.1 Balneolaceae bacterium | reverse complement strand
TCACTTACCAATGCAAAAGCGCGAGAAGATGCTGTCAAGGATATGCTCGTTGGTAATTTCTCCGGTGATGGTTCCAAGTTCCTGAAGGGCTGCTCTCAGATCGATGGAGAGAAAATCGCCGGTCATACCCTGATCCAGGGCCCCGATGGCTCTCTCTACATTTTCACGGGCTTTCTGAAGGGCATCCCGGTGTCTCGAGGAAGTGACAAGCAGCGTGGAGGTGTCATAGTCTTTATTTTCCAGGGCCCGCTGTTTCATCGCCTGTTTCAGGGAGCTGATATTCTCTCCGCTCAGGGCAGAGATCGTCAGATCGTACTCAACGCGCGTGTCCGCACTCGTTACGGTATCTGAATCCCCCTTGCCGGAAACCTGAAAAAGGTCTTTTTTTGTTCCCACGAGCAGAAACGGCGTCTGTGCTGCCCTCTTCTGAAACGATGCGATTTCGGTTCGCTCTGCCGGATCGTCCGGCAGGGAGAGGTCTTTCAGATAGACAACCAGGTCGGCCCGTTCAAACGCTTTTTGCGAGCGCCGCACCCCCTCGGCTTCAATGCGGTCTTCCGTATCGCGCAGGCCGGCCGTATCGATGAGCTTGAAAAGCAGTCCCTCATAGCTCCAGTCGGCGTCAATGGTATCCCGCGTGGTGCCTGCAATATCGGTTACAATTGCCCTGTCGGTTCCTGTCAGGGTATTGAGCAGCGTCGATTTACCCGCGTTGGGCCGGCCGATGAAAACGGTTTTCACCCCATCTTTCACAAGCCGGCCGGTTTCGTACGTATCCAGCAGGGCATCGATTTCTGAGCGAACCTCACTGAGCAGCTGCCTCAGCTGTTCCTTATTGGCAAACTCCACATCTTCTTCGATAAAATCGAGCTCCAGTTCCACCATGGCGGTGGCATCAATAATCTGCTGCCGGAAGATTTTGATGTGCTCACCGAGCCTGCCTTCGAGCTGCTGACTGGCAGCATCCGCGGCTTTTATGCTTTTCGCATGGATGAGGTCGGCAACGGCTTCGGCCTGACTCAATTCCAGTTTCCCGTTCAGGAAGGCGCGTCGTGTGAATTCTCCCGGTTCGGCGGCCCGTATTCCCTGTTCAAGAATGGTTTCGAGAACAGCCTGGGTGACCAGAACCCCGCCATGACAGGAGATCTCCACGGTTTCTTCACCCGTGTAGGATCTGGGGGCGTGAAACAGCGTGGCCAGAACCTCATCCACGATGCGGCCGTCGGGCCTGACAATTCTTCCGAAGTGTACGGTATGGGAATCTGCTTCCTCAAGATTTTTACCCCGGAAGCAACGGTTTACTTTTTGGATGGTACCGTAGCCGGAGACACGCACCACAGCAATTCCGCCTTCACCCACGGGAGTGGCGATGGCGGCTGCGGGGGGATGTTGTGCAGAGTTATTCATATCGATTCAGTTCAATATTCCGGCTGGTTAGGAAAGCTGTTCAGGTTAATTTTTTTCTTTCAGCGGCAAGACGTTTTCTGCCGAACAGGATCTTCTCAAATTCAACAAGTACAAAAACGGCTGTTCCGCTGATCAGGGGAAAGGCCCAGTAGGAAAGTTCAATCGGATAGGTTCCAAACCACTGATGCATGAAGGGAGCATAGGTGAATAAAAGTTGAAACAGGATCAAAACACCCGCCGCCAAAAATGCATATTTGTTGGTAAAAAAGCCCCGGCCCAGAGCCGGTTCGTGCATCTTTCTGCAGTTGAAAAGATAGAAAAGCTGTCCGGCGACAAGCGTGTTCACAGCAATGGTACGAGCGGTTTCAGTTTCATATCCGTTGTGGGTTAGCCAGTTGTAGAGCAGCAGGGTAAATCCGCCGATTAACAGTGAAACGAACAGGATTCTCCAGAGAAAGTAGGCTCCCAGAATGGGTGCTCCCGATTTTCTGGGCGGGCGGCTCATTACCCCTTTTTCGGCAGGTTCAAAAGAGAGAGCCAGTGCGAGTGTAACGGCTGTCACCATATTTACCCAGAGGATCTGAGCAGGTGTGATCGGCATCACAATCCCCATAATCACAGCGGCCATAATCACAAACGATTCCGCTCCGTTGGTAGGCAGAATAAACAACAGGGCTTTTCGAAGGTTGTCGTAAATCGTGCGCCCCTCTTCCACAGCATTGGCGATGGTGGCAAAATTGTCGTCGGCCAGCACCATTTCGGAAGCTTCCTTGGTCACCTCGGTACCCTTGATTCCCATGGCAATGCCCACATCAGCGCGTTTCAGGGCCGGGGCATCATTGACGCCGTCGCCGGTCATGGCGCAGATCAGGTTTTCAGCCTGCAGCGCTTTCACCAGTCTCAGTTTATGTTCCGGGCTGGTGCGGGCAAATACATCATATTCGATTACCGCCTTTCGCAGCTCTTCGTCGCTCATCTCTTCAAGTTCGGCTCCGCTGATCGCTTTTTCGCCATCTCCGATACCGATCTCTTTTCCGATGGCCCGGGCCGTGAGCAGGTGGTCCCCCGTAATCATTTTAACCCGGATACCGGCCTCTTTGCAGATCCGTATTGCTTCCACTGCCTCTTCGCGGGGCGGATCGATGATGCCGATCAGACCGAGAAAGATCAGCTCCTGCCGGACATCTTCCTGCTCAATCGTTTCCCGGTCAGCTTCAGCATCTCTGTAAGCCGCTGCAATCAGCCGCCGGCCGTTACTGGCAAGTTTCTCCATCTGCTCTTCCCAGTAACCGGGATCGATGGGTTCCGCTCCATCCGCTGATCTCTGCTTACTGCACATTCCAAGAAGAACTTCGGGAGCTCCCTTTACGAAAATCCGTTTGCTGCCATCCTCAAGCTGATTCAGGGTGGCCATATATTTGTGATCCGACTCAAAGGGGATTACATCTTCCCTCTGCGGCCTGAAATGACCGAGGCCGGCCTTGTGAGCAAGTGTGATCAGTGCAGCTTCCGTCGGGTTGCCGCTGATCACCCATTCCCCCTCTTTCTCCTTCACGGAGGCCTCATTACAGACGCGAACCGTTTGAATCAGCTCGGACAGGATCTCTTCGTTTTCGGGAGAAATTTCCTGATCGTCTTTTTTTATTTCGCCCTTAGGTTCATACCCGCTGCCGCTGATGCTGTAGAGTGTGTCGGAAGTGACGACACTGGTGGCTGTCATTTCATTGCGGGTGAGTGTACCGGTCTTGTCGGAGCAGATCACGGCAACCGATCCCAGGGTTTCTACGGAGGGGAGTTTCCGGATAATGGCATTGCGTCGGGCCATGGCCTGAACACCAACCGCCAGGGTTATCGTCATGATAGCCGGCAGGCCTTCGGGGATCGCAGCCACGGCCAGGCTGATAACCGCGAGAAAGAGCTCGTCAAGTGCATAGTCGCGATAGAAATAGCCAAGGGCAAAAAAGAGCAGGGTTACAGCGATAATCACTACAGATAGTATCCTTCCGAACGAGTCGATCTGGCGCAGCAGAGGTGTGGTGATCTTCTCCACATCGCTCATCATCTGTTTAATCTTCCCAAGTTCCGTATTGCTGCCTGTACCGGTGACAACGCCCCTGGCCTGTCCGTACACCACGGAGGTACCCGAAAAAGCCATGCAGGTCTGATCTCCCGGCACGGAACCGGGTTCTGCCGACCCGGTGATTTTTTCGACCGCGACCGATTCCCCTGTGAGAGCCGACTCTTCCACCTGAAAATTTCGGGCCTTGAAGAGCCGGATGTCGGCGGGCACCTTGTCGCCCGACTGCATAAAAACCACGTCTCCGGGTACGAGAGATTCTGCGGAGATGGTCTTTCGCTGGCCGTCTCTGATTACATTTGCTTCCAGGGAGAGCATATTTTTGATGCTCTCCAGGGCTTTTTCAGCCTTACCCTCCTGTAAAAAACCGATCACGGCATTGATCAGGATTACTGCTACAATCACCCAGGTGTCGATCCAGTGGCCGAGCAGCGCCGTGACGACCGCTGCAATCATCAGGACATAAATCAGCATGTTGTGAAAATGCAGTAAAAAACGAATCAGGGCAGATTGTTTTTTGCCCTCAGGGAGTTTATTGGGACCATACTGATTAAGCCTCTCTTCAGCCTCTGCAGGAGAAAGACCCTCTGTTGTTACCTTTAATTGTTCCAGTACAGCATCGGCGTCCAGTGCGTACCATTTTTGATCGTTTTTCTCTCTTAACTGAGGGTTCATATGCAAATTATTCATTTAAAAAGAACCGGAAAAGATCGTCCGGAGTGCATCGGGCCGCAGGATGTGAGTCTGTACCCGATCTGTTCATATTGTATCCTTCAGTGCTGCTTTCTTTCGGATGGTTTTAAAAATATCCCGTCGGGTCAGTTCCATGCACAGCCTCGACAGGTGCTGTTTCACAAAACGTGAACCAATTGCAGCAAAGTACCGCTAAAATAGTGAAAATGTGAGAAAACTCACGGAGAGAGGCGCTCAATGATCCAGCGTCCGTTCTCCTCATTCCGGTATGAGATACGGTCATGCAGCCGGTTGAGCCGTCCCTGCCAGAATTCGATGCGGAAGGGAACTACACGATAACCACCCCAGTGCGGGGGCCTTGGGATGCCGGTATCCCGAAATGTCTCTTCATACTGTTTTAGCTGCTCCTCCAGGGCGTATCGGGAGGAGATCGGGGAACTCTGATCCGAGGCCCAGGCGCCAAGTTTGCTGCCATCCGGACGTGAGTTGAAGTATTCATCGGAGATTTCCGGGGGTACCTTTTCTGCAGTGCCGTGTACCTGAATCTGGCGCATCAGATCGGGCCAGTAAAAGGTGAGGGACACCCGGGGGTTTTCCTCAATCGACTTCGCTTTTCGGCTGTTGTAGTTTGTGTAAAAAACAAAACCCTCTTCATCGAACCCCTTTAAAAGAACAGTTCGGGATGTAGGTTGCCCTTCCTTGTCGGCCGTGGCCAGAATCATCGCATTGGGATCCTGTCCGATGTGTTTGACGGCATCCCCGAACCAGGATTCAAACTGTGTGAAAGGATCGGGGTCGGCACTGGTTTCATCAAACGGTTTCCCGTCATATTCCCTGCGGAGCATGGCAATACCCTGTTTAACGGCCTGAGCCGGCCTGCCCACATCGTCGCGGGCAGGAATCCATCGTTTGAAGTAACGTAACATCTGAACAGATTAAGAAATTTACGAATGAAGTATCTGACACATTCCGGTTAACAGTATTGTACAGTAAAACGGTCGGATGACTCTGAATTTATCAATTTAAAACGGGGTCAGAAAGAAATAATAAATCAGTTTAACCAGCAATCCGGGCATTTACTGTTTCAATGGCGAGTTGCACGGAAGCTCTGAAAATCAGAAAAAACAGTATTAACTATTCGATCTTTTAATTAACTTTATGGCTTGTCAGGAGTATTTAATCCGGGCTGAAACATAATCGATCCGATAACGGCCTCTCTGAGGTGGTGAACGGGAACATATCAAATCGTGAAGAAGACGATAGCGGTTAGGTCGGGCTCAGTATAAAGAGGAAAGAAAGAGATGTCTAAATCGAAATTAGCCGGGCTGATTCTGGGAATAGCAGGATTCCTGATGCCGCTGGTTGTAAATTTTCCCGGACTATCCCTTGCCGGGCACCTGGCTATGAGTATTTTCCTGATGGCCGCTGTTTTCTGGATGTTTGAGACGATACCCATCTATTCAACGTCCATACTGGTGATTTTTTTCCAGGTGATTCTCCTCAGTACGGAAGGCTTTATCACCTACAGTGGCGGGGATTACAGCCCGCTGCCTTACACCCGTTTTATTGCAACCCTGGCCGATCCGATCATTATTCTGTTTCTGGGGGGGTTTGTTCTGGCAGATGCTTCGGTGAAATACGATTTTGACAAGAGCATGACCCGTCTGCTGCTGAGTCCGTTCGGAACGCAGCCACGCTATATGATATTGGGACTGATGACAGTAACCGCATTTCTGTCTGCCTTTATGAGCAACACAGCGACCACAGCGATGATGATTACGGTGATTTTACCCATCGTTGCAAAGATGGAACCGGGAGATCCGGCGCGGATCGGCATGGCGCTCTCAATCCCGTTTGCTGCCAACATCGGTGGCATAGCAACCCCGATTGGCACTCCGCCCAACGCAGTGGTGATCGCGGCTCTTAACCAGCAGGGAGTGGATGTTGCCTTCAGCAGCTGGATGCTGTATGCAACACCCCTGGCAATTATAATGCTCTTTTTTGCATGGCAGGTTCTGCTCAGGCTCTATCCGCCGGCAGTGGCCAATATCCCCCTGAAACTGGATGGGAAACTGAAGAAATCCCGGAATGCCATCATTCTCTACGTAACATTTGCTTTGACAGTGATCTTATGGGTTACAGAAGGGTTACACGGAATCCGCTCGGCCATTGTGGCACTGATTCCGGTTGCCGTACTTACCCTCACCTCCGCTTTTGAGAAGCAGGATATTCGCAAGTTGCCCTGGGAAGTTCTCTGGCTGATAGCCGGTGGTATCGCGCTGGGTATTTCCATGAAAGAGACCGGACTGGCTGAGTGGATGGTGGCTGCCATTTCCTGGGAGAAATTCAGCTATCTGCTGCTGCTGGCCGTTTTTGGTGCAGTTGCGCTGATCATGTCCAATTTTCTCTCCAACACCGTCACCGCCTCCCTGCTGATTCCGCTGGCTATCTCACTCGCTACATCCGGAATTCTGGAAGGGGTGTTCGGAATGATGATGATCGGATTGGTGATTGCCCTTGCAGCAAGTTTTGCAATGGTGCTTCCTATTTCCACTCCACCAAATGCCATCGCGGTGAGTACCGGTATGGTAAAAACGAAAAACATGATCTCTTCCGGGATGATTATTGGAGTGACAGGCCTGATCCTGATCCTTCTTATGGCTATATTTTATTGGCCTTACATTATTTAATTTCAAGTAATTATGGAAAAGAAAATTTTTATTCTTGTTGTAGAAGACGAACCGGAAGTGCTGGATTCAATTATGAGGGATATTTCTGATTTCGAAGCTTTTTTTCCTATTGAGATGGCAGATACGGCCGAGGAAGCGAGGGAGCTGATCAGGGAGATTCTGGACAGGGATGATCAGGTGGGACTGATTCTGTGCGATCATGTCTTGCCCGGCGACAATGGTGTTGAATTGCTTGTAGAGATGCAGAAAAGCGAGGAAACCCGCAAAACCAGAAAAGTTCTGATTACCGGACAGGCCGGTCTCAAGGAGACGGTACGCGCTGTGAATGAGGCTGAACTCAGACACTACATCGCTAAACCGTGGGAAAAGGAAGAGCTGATCAGTATTGTAACTGAAATGCTTACAGATTACGTTCTTGAAAACGTGAGGCAACCGCTCAGGTTTATGCAGATACTGGATGGTGAACGGATTGCTGAATTCATCAGAAAAGGAGGCGGTTTAACGGATAACTGATCTTATGATGGACTTCAAACTGGGGAAACAGTGGATTGAAAACAGGGAACATGTGACCGATCTGATTCAAAGATTATTTGATGATGATGAGCAATCGGCTAAGTACCTGAAGAAGTATGAAAAAGGATCCGTTCTCCTGGAAGAAGGTGATGAACTCAGAGATATTTACATCCTGCTGGATGGTTCCGTTGAACTCTGCAAGCGCAAACCGGATACCGATACCAATTATCCCATCATTCGCCTGAAGCCCGGTTCTTTTATCGGGATAGTTGCTTTTATTACCGGCGAACCTTCCCTGACTACCTCGATTGTACATGAAGATGCCACGGTCTTGCGAATCCCTGATAAGGATGTCAGGGGGCTGCTGAAAAAGAATAAGCGGTTCCAGGACTACATGGATGAGTTGATTCTGGCCAATCTGCTCGAGCGGTTTCGAAATACGATAATTCTGCAGATGAAACTTGATTCAGTGAATAACAAGCTTCGTGAAGAGAGAAATGAGTCGCAGCGAGCCTTCAGAGAGCTCAAGGAAGCTCAGGAGCAGCTGATCTATCAGGAAAAAATGGCAACGCTGGGTCAGCTTGTGGCAGGTTTTGCCCACGAAGTCAATAATCCAACGGCCTCTCTGCTTCGGTCAACAGAAACACTGGAACAGAGAATATCCGATCTGATGGATCGGTTTAAGGATGATGATGATCAAGACCTGCTTACAAAACTTTACGAGAGTGGTAAAAAGGCGGGATATCCGGATACATCCACCATCAGAGAGAAATCAAAAGAACTGAAAAAGGTATTCAAAAAAGCGAGTCCGGCTCAGCTTCGGATGATGGCCCAGCTGCCGGACGAGTTGATCGAAGAGCTCAGCAATGCTCGTGTCACGGATCCTGAGACCCTGAATTTTCATCTCAACCACTTTGAACTGGGTAAGATGTTTCAGAATATCACCTCGGCAGGCAACCGGATCTCTGGCCTGGTGCTTAGCCTGAAGAGTTACAGCCGGAGTGATTCCGACCGGCAGTGGGAAGAGATTGATATTCGGGAGGGGATACATGATACGCTTCAGCTTACCAGTAACAGGATCAAATATTATCAGGTGGATCTCGACTTGCCGGATGTGCCGAGGATCCGGGTCAATCCGGCAGCACTGAATCAGGTATGGACCAATATCATCCTGAATGCATCCGATGTGATGGGGAAGAACGGTTCTCTCAACATCTGGTGTAATTATGATGAAACGCATCTCTGGGTCTCCATTCAGGATTCCGGTCCGGGTATTTCTGAAGAGATCAAGGAGAAGATTTTTGACTCAAATTTTTCCACGAAAAAATCAGATAAAAAATTCGGGCTCGGGCTGGGCCTTTCCATTTCCAGGGACATCGTGGAAAGGCACGGAGGCACAATCAGTGTGAACAATTCCAGCAAAGGAGGAGCCGTATTTACTGTCCGCCTTCCTTTATATCCCGAATTAGACACGTAGACTATTCAGCTCCTTTCTTCCTCAGAAGCCGGTACTTCCCCTGAAAATCACAAAGTAAAAACAGCAGAATATTTTTTAAGTCATTGAGGCTTAATTAGTTCAGATCCGGGAGGATTACCCAAAAAGAAACGGGTCATATCGCATTCATGACAAACCCCATCAGACCAGGAGAAAATCAAATGTGAAGGTCGATCTTTTACCCGAACCTTCCATGAACTGATAACTTATACGTTGAGATCTATTCTGCTGAGCATGTGAACAGGAAAATTGAATCCTCTGCGGCGCCGAACGCATCTGCGGTGATATATGCAAGAAATGATTTCGAAATTTGCCCCTTTTCATCTATTTTATCTTTTGATATTAAATAATGGAGACTTTGGAAAACGGTTCTTTTGACCAAGATCATTGTTGAGGCATATTTAAATCCACTCGTATCGGGAATATGCTTTGGTTTTAAATTTTCTTCCGCCTCGATCTTGTCCAAAATTCCTGTCTTTTTTCAAGGCTTCCATTTGTGACTGCTTATTGCTTGTGAGTCTGACGGAACAGGAGCCTGCCGGGTTCCGGTTAACCGCATAAGTTCCAAACTCAGATCAACTCAGTGAAATCGTTTCTGAATTCCTTCAGGGAGTGATCATTATGACTTTCGTTCGATTTTTTCTTCTTCTTCTGCTCATGTTTGCTGCTTGTGAGAGGGAGCATTTGGGACAGGCTGAACTGCCCGAAAACTGGCAGGAAGATCTGACAGAGTGGAAGCAGAACCGCATCGAATCGTTGAAGCAGCCTGCAGGCTGGTTAAGGCTCGCCGGGATGTTTGAGATCCGGGAAGGGAGCAACAGCTTTGGTTCGGGTGAAGGCCAGGATTTACGGTTTCCGACCGGATCATTACCGGATCATGCCGGGTATATTTTTCTGGAGGAAAATATTGTAACGATGAAAATGGCAGAGGGACTGCAGGCGGGTGCCGGTGAAAAAATGGTTGCAGAGATTATTTTATATGATGGAGAGTCAACACCTTCGGTCACGTACGACTCTCTGGAATGGTTTGTGATCGTAAGACAGGATCTGATCGCCATTCGCCTCTATAACAAGGAAAATGAAAAAGCAGATGCTTTTGACGGGTTTCCGGCCTATCCGGAAGACCCTTCCTGGGTGCGGGAAGCAATTTTCGAACCCAGCCCGGAGGGCGCTGTGATTGAAATTGTGAATGTGCTGGGTCAGACCGACCGTGTTGCTTCACCGGGAACCCTCCATTTCACGGTTGATGGAAAATCCTATTCACTGGATGCGCTGGAGGGGACGGAACGAATGTTTATCATACTGGGCGATCAGACCAACCGAACCGAAACATATCAGGCGGGCCGTTTTTTATATGTGGATTATCCTGAGGAGGGGAGCAGCCGAACGGTGATCGACTTTAACAAGACCTACAATCCGCCCTGCGCGTTTAATGTGTACACCACCTGCCAGCTTCCGCCACCGCAAAACAGGCTTGATGCAGCAGTCACGGCCGGCGAAAAACGCCCGGTAGGCTGGACGGGAATCGAGATCTGAGAAATACTCACAGAGCAGGCAGAAATCGTATAAACCGGCTTGTTACAAATTTCAGGACGGGGAAGATCTTACGGAAGTTCACAGCCAACGGTTGCCCCCTGTAACGGGAAACTCTATCTTAAAGGCTTGATACTATCATTTCAGAACCAAATACTATATGAGCAGAGTACAAAACTTTATCGACAACAACATTTCCACGTTTGAAAATGAACTCTTTGATCTGCTTCGCATCCCAAGCGTGAGCACCGATTCCGGTCATAAAGAGGATGTAAAAAAAGCAGCAGATTTTCTGATCAGTCAGCTAAAGGAGATCGGTCTGGATAACGTAACACTGCACGAGACGAAAGGCCATCCGATCATCACAGCGGAAAAAATAACTCATTCTGACAAGCCCACCGTTCTGATTTACGGGCACTATGATGTACAGCCCTCTGATCCGGACGATCTCTGGAAAACACCGCCATTCGAACCCACAGTGATCGACGGACGGGTGTATGCAAGAGGAGCCAGTGATGACAAAGGGCAGTCTTTTACACATCTCAAGGCGGTTCAGGCCTATCTTCACAGTGATACAGAACTTCCTGTGAATGTAAAATTTATCCTGGAAGGGGAGGAGGAGATCGGTTCTCCAAATCTGGTTCCGTTTATCAAAGAGAATCAAGAGCTGCTCTCCTGTGATATGGTTCTGATCTCGGATACGGCGATGTTTGGTGAAGACCAGCCTTCCATTACCTATGGCCTCAGGGGGCTGGCCTATATGGAGGTACACGTAACAGGGCCGAACCGTGATCTCCATTCCGGCATCTACGGAGGGGCTGTTGATAATCCGGCCAATGTACTGTGTGAAATTATCTCTAAACTGAAAGATGACAATGGAGTGGTTCAGGTGGAAGGGTTTTATGATGATGTGGCTTCCCTCACTCCCGAAATGAGAGAAGCGTACAGTATCCTTCCGTTTGATGAAGAAGAGTACAAGGAGAGCCTGGACCTGAAAGCGCTGCATGGTGAAAAGGGGTACAGCACACTGGAGCGTGCCTCAGCGCGTCCCACGCTGGATGTAAACGGTCTTTGGAGCGGATATCAGGGTGAAGGCGCCAAGACAGTGCTGCCGGCGAAGGCAAGCGCGAAGGTGAGTATGCGCCTGGTTCCGGATCAGGAACCGGACAAGATTGCCGGGCTGTTTGCAAAACATGTGAAGTCACTCGCACCCGATACGGTGGAGGTAGAGGTGAAAGCTCATCACGGAGGCTGGCCGGTAGTGATCGACCTCGATTTTTACGGACTGAAAGCCGCCGCTGAAGCGTTCAGACAGATCTATGACAAAGAGGTACTGTTTACAAGGGAAGGAGGCTCCATCCCGATTGTAGCTGATTTCAAGAAGGTACTGGGAGTGAACTCCATTTTGATGGGCTTTGGTATTACCCGGGATGCTCTCCATTCACCCAATGAAAGCTTCTCTCTGAAAGATTTTCACCGTGGTATCAAAACCTCTGCGAAGTTTTTGGAAGTGCTGAACGATTTTACCGGCTAACAGGCTAAGCGTCAGTTTTTATTTTCAATAAGCCCGTTTTCGAGCCCGAAGGACTGGCCATGCGCAGGTTCCCGGATCACATTTCTGGGATTGTTGTTCTCATCTACCACAACCACCACGGGTTTGTGCGCTTCTGCTTCTTCCCGGCTCATCCGGGCGTAAGAGATCACGATGATACGATCGTCAACCTGGGTTAACCGGGCAGCGGCACCATTCATGCAGCAGACGCGGCTTCCGCGTTCCCCGGGGATGGTGTAGGTTTCGAGACGGGATCCGTTGGTGATGTTTACCACACTTACCTTTTCATAGGGAAGCAGGTCTGCGAGTTCGAGCAATTCCTGATCAATGGTGATGCTCCCTTCATACATCAGGTTCGCCTCGGTAACCCTCATCTGGTGCAGTTTCGATTTAAACATCGTCAGTTCCATAACAATCGTCTTAAAATTCAATCAAAATGTTGTCGATCAGCCTCGTTTTGCCCATCCACGCGGCCCCGGCAATTACTGCTTTTTGCCTGCTTGATAACCTTTCTACCGGTTGCAGCGTTTGCAGGTCAAACAGATTAAGATAATCAATTTTGAAACCTTTTGCCTCGAGCTCACTTCTCTGATGCGAAAGCAGCATTTTTGGGCTGTTCACACCCCCCGAAATCTGTTTCTCAATATAGAGAAGGGAGCGGTAGAGTAAGGGTGCTGCAAGTCTCTCTTCTTCAGACAGATAGGCGTTTCGGCTGCTGAGTGCGAGCCCGTCATTTGCCCGCACTACCGGAACCATAACAAGTTCGATATCATGGTTGAACTCCTCAGCCATTTTACGGATCAGCTGAAACTGTTGAATATCCTTCTGGCCGAACAGGGCAACATCGGGTCGAACGATATTAAAAAGTTTATTTACCACAAGAAGTACCCCCTCAAAAAAACCGGGCCTGCTGGCGCCGCACATATGCCGGTTGAGCTCGTCGATCTCGATGGAGAGCTTCTTGTCGCTGTACATTTCAGAAGCATCCGGTGAAAAAATCAGCGAAACCCCTTCAGAACGGCACTTCCCCGAATCTCTGTCCGTTTCACGCGGATAGGTTTCATAATCTTCGTTTGGCCCAAACTGGACCGGATTTACAAAAATGGAAACGACGACCTTGTCGGCATGGCTGTAGGCTTCGCGTATTAATTCCAGGTGGCCATCGTGAAGGGCACCCATGGTGGGAACCAGTGCGATCCGGCTGCCGTCGGAGCGGAGCTTTTCAAGTTCTTTTCGGGTTTCAGGTATAGAGGTGCAGATTTTCATCGGCTGTACATGTAAAAACTGGAGGACAGTAACATCTCATTTGATAAAAGAAGCGAAATAAAAAGCCGCTTAAAACCAAAGCAGAAAACCGGCATCAGAATGCCCGGTTTGGATCAAACTCTTCCAGCAGCTGTTTGACGCGACTTGTGAAAGCACCTCCGTGTGCTCCGTCTATAATCCTGTGATCATAACTCATCGAGAGGAACATCATATGACGGATTCCGATCAGATCTCCCTGAGGAGTCTCAAGTACCACGGGCCGTTTTTCAATGACACCTGTTCCCAGAATCGCCACCTGCGGCTGATTGATGATTGGAGTTCCCATCAGGTTCCCGACACTGCCGTAATTAGTCAGGGTAATGGTGCCTCCGAAGAGGTCATCCGGACTCAGTTCCTTGTTTCTCGCTTTTCTGGCAAGATCGGCTACGGCTTTGGCCAGTCCGATCAGGTTTTTATCCTGTGCCTGTTTGATTACAGGCACAATCAATCCACCTTTACCTCCTTCACCCAGAGCCACAGCGATGCCAAAATTAATATCTTTTTTCAGATGGATCTCATCTTCATCCACCGAGCTGTTGATCAGAGGAAACTCCCCGATAGCCTGAATGAATGCTTCAATGAAGATCGGTGTGAAGGTGAGCCTGATGCCGGTCTGCTCATAAAACTTATTCTTGTTGGCATCACGCCATTTTACAATATTGGTCACATCCACTTCACTGAAGGTTGTGACATGGGCAGAGGTCTGCTTGGATCGCACCATGTGCTCAGCGATCATCTTGCGCATGCGATCCATTTTCACGATTTCAACATTCTCATGCGGACGTGAAACATTCAGTTCACCGGCAGAAATCTTCTCGCTTGATCCGGATTCGGAGGATGCGCCCGGTTTCTGCAGGACAGGAGCGGATGAAACTGGTCTGCTCTCCTGTGGTTTCGGTGGTGATGCTTTTCCTGAATTGCGGTTTTCCAGATAGCTGAGAATATCTTTTTTAGAAACCCGGCCATCCTTGCCGCTTCCCTCTATGGATTCGAGCTCACTCTGGCTGAGTCCCTCTTCTTTGGCAATGGAACGTACCAGCGGCGAGTAGAAACGGCCGTCTGACCCGATACGCTGCGGTTTGCTGTCAATACTCGCAGATGAGGGCATGTCTGTATCTGAAGAGGCCTCCTTTGAGGAATCAGCGGATTTGTTTTCGGTTTCCCCGGTGCCCGCTGTTCCGGTGGCAGCCGGTTTCCCGGTTGCAATAATGGCAATCACCTGTCCCACTTCGATGGTGGCTCCTTCTTCCGCAAGAATTTCAATGAGAGTACCTGAACCGGGAGAGGGGACTTCTGTATCCACCTTATCGGTGGCAATTTCGAGCAGTGTTTCATCTGCTTCCACGGAGTCGCCAATTTTCTTTTTCCACTCAATCACGGTGCCTTCCATTACCGACTCACCCATCTGAGGCATCACCACTTCCACCCGCTCCCCTGAGCCTGACTCTTCCTGTTTCGGGGCGGGCGACTCATTCTGCGGGACCTCTTTCGCCTCTTCTTTCTCCGGTGACTCTTCGGCTTTGCCCGCAGAGGGTGCATTCCCGATTACGGTGGCAGCCGCATTCGCATCGGTTTCGATAATGGCTATGGTTTGTCCTACCTCCACGGTTTCGTCTTCAGCCACAAGGATTTCAACAAGTACTCCCGATTCGGGAGAGGGAACTTCCGTATCCACCTTATCGGTGGCAATTTCGAGCAGTGTTTCATCTGCTTCCACAGTATCACCAACCTTTTTTGCCCATTCGATAACGGTTCCTTCCATCACCGATTCGCCCATCTGGGGCATAACTACTTCAACCTTAGCCATGGTGTCTTTATTCTTATATGAGTATTCAATTCGTAGGTTTCGATCATTCTGAGGGAATTCTTAAAGATCATAATAATCGCCCTCACTTCAAAATGATGAGAGTATTTACGAAAGGGCAATGGAAATGTTATTTGAGATTTAATCTCAAACCCATATACTGTTTTGCAACGGACCCGGTTCTCATTTTTTTGGGTTGTATGAGTTGTAAATCGTGGTAGTTTTTACTCTGAAGCCCGGATAAAGTCACCATTTTTAAATCATCAGTTTAATGAAAGCTTTTTTTCCAATATTTGTAACCGTGTGGGTTCTGAGCCTGTTTTTGCCCTGGTGGTCTGTTCTGTTTCCTGCCCTGTTGTTTGGTGCCTGGCTCACCCGTGGCAGTATTTCTGCATTTCTGTCCGGTTTTTTTGCAGCCGGCCTCGCATGGTTTCTGCAGGCTCTCTATATCCATCTTGCCAGTGGAGGGATTCTGACCGGACGGATTGCGGAAATGACCGGCCTGGGAGCAGCATGGGCTATCTTGTTGATTACATTTATGATTGCAGCCCTTCCCGGTGGATTCGCAGCGTTAACGGGATTCTATTTTAAAGTGAGTTTACAGAAATCTGACGGATTATCCGGTGATGATTAAGGCATCTTTTACCGGATAAACAGGACACAATCAATATGATCTGATGAGTGAATATCCAAAGACCGATGATCCTAAGCTGCCTGAGACTGGCGCGCAGCAGAAAACCCTTTTCACCCGCTTTCTCGATTTTGTGGAGTGGCTGGGTAACCTGCTTCCGCATCCGGTAACTCTCTTTGCACTCTTTGCCCTGGGGGTTATTCTGCTGAGCGGGGTAGCTGACTGGCTGGGCTGGTCGGCTCCCGATCCGCGACCTGAGGGTGCAGCAGGACGCGCTCCCGGTGGAATTATTGAACCAGTTAGTCTTATGACGGGCGACGGCCTGCGGATGATTGTGGAAAATATGGTTCGCAATTTTACCGGTTTTGCTCCGCTGGGAGTTGTTCTGGTGGCGCTGCTTGGAGTGGGTGTGGCTGAGCATTCCGGACTGATCAGCGCGGTGGTCAGGGGCATTGTGCTGAAGGCGGCTTCCTACAAGCCGATGGAGAGAAGGAAATCCTTTGAGGTGATCCGACAGAGCAAAACCAACCGTTTTGCAGATCTTATTCTCAGAGTCTATTCACTGCTTTTTCTTCCGTTTCGGTTTTTGATCTACTGGATTGGCTATCTGCTGATCCCGGTTTTTAATTTTGTACTGACCCCGAAAAACCTGGTGACCATAGCCATCTGTTTTTCTGCAGTGGTCTCCAATACAGCTTCCGAGATGGGGTATGTGGTACTTGTTCCTCTCGCGGCAGTCATCTTCCACTCCATGGGAAGGCACCCGCTTGCGGGCCTGGCCTGCGCGTTTGCCTGTGTTTCGGGAGGGTACAGTGCCAATTTACTGATCGGAACCATCGATCCGCTGCTGGCCGGACTCACCCAGGAAGCTGCCAATCTGATCGATCCGAACTATGAGGTGCATGCCGCTGTAAATTACTATTTCATGTTTATCAGCACCTTCCTGATCACCATTCTTGGAAGCTTTGTAACCCTGAAAATTGTAGAGCCTAAACTCGGGAAATTTGATGAGAGCATGGCGATGGAGGATCTCTCGAAGGATGTGTCGATGGATCCGCTTTCAGATAAGGAAGTCCGGGCGCTGAAATGGACCGGTGTCTCCGTATTGCTGATGTTCGGTCTGCTGGCCATGACCATTATACCCGAAAATGGGGTGCTTCGGAATCCCGAAACAGGGGAGATGCTAAACTCCCCGTTCCTGAGAGGTATTGTCACTTTTATCTTTATCTGTTTTCTGATACCCGGGTTTGTCTATGGCCGGCTCACCGGATCCATGAAGAACGACAGGGATGTGATCAAAGGCATGGCCGGTGCGATGTCAACACTTGGCCTCTACATCGTGATTGTCTTTTTTGCCGCCCAGTTTGTGGCCTATTTCGGATGGAGTAATCTGGGGCAGATTTTTGCGGTAAAGGGAGCGCAGTTTTTGCAGGATATGGGGATGACCGGCCCGATTATTTTTGTGGGTTTCATTTTTATATCAGGCTCAGTAAACCTGATGCTTGGATCGGCGTCAGCACAGTGGGCTGTGACAGCACCCATATTTGTCCCTATGCTGATGCTTGTAGGGTATAGTCCGGAAGTGATCCAGGCCGCCTACAGGATCGGCGACTCAGTTACAAACATCATCACGCCCATGATGAGCTACTTCGGACTGATCCTCGCGTTCGCCAATAAGTATGACAAGGATCTCGGGATCGGCACCATTATCTCCATGATGCTGCCCTACAGTATCTTCTTTCTGATTGGCTGGATCCTTCTCTTCTACTTCTGGGTCTTTGGCCTGGGGATGCCCGTGGGACCGGAAGCGCCAACCTACTACATCGTCGGGCCCTGACAGAGGGGGGTGAGGTTTCCGGTTTCCGGTTTTTGTCAGGCAAAACGCCCCGAGGGTTCGGGACTGCGAACTGCACGCAGCAAAAGGCAAAAGGCAAAAGGCAAAACGCAAAAGTGAGAAGGGATTCGGAGCGAATGCGGAGAACCGCGAAGCGCAACGAGCGAAG
>REDA01000010.1 GCA_007693745.1 Balneolaceae bacterium | reverse complement strand
AATCTCATGGAATCTGAACCGATCCATTACAGAATGAAAATCGTAAAAATGATATAGATCAATGCTGAAGGAATGAATTATAAAGCTATTTTCGTTACATTCTATCACAAACCAGAACCAAATTAAAATCAGTGGATATTACAAAATCAGTGAAGACACCTGCAGATATTAATTCTTTTATTGCAGCATATAAGGAAAAGCTTCATGAGCTCTTTATGGAAAGAAATAACGAAGACGAACTTCTTTCTGACAGAGGCCTGCCACCCTATATCATGCGCGAGGTATTAGAGTGCAATCCTCTGTCTACATTTATTCCTACCGAATTTCAAGGTCGCGGAGCGGTTACTTCAGAAGCCCTTTCCATGCTGGAGGCATCTTCGTATCAGTCACTCCCCCTATCATTAATGATGGGAATTAATGGTGCACTCTTTCTGCAGCCACTCGCCAACTATGGCCATCAGGAAGCAAAAGAGACGGTATTTAACCGGTTTTTAAAGAAAAAGAATATGGGTGGCCTGATGATCACCGAACCGGATTATGGTTCAGATGCCCTCCATATGCAGACAGGATTTAATTATTCTGAAGAAACAGGAAGCTATAACATCAATGGATTGAAGCATTGGGCTGGTTTAACTGGGTGGGCCGATTTCTGGCTTATCACAGCAAGAGGGTATCAGGAGAATGGCGACCTGGGCAGGGATATAGGCTTTTTTGTCCATGACAGTACCAACGGTGGAATTGAAGTTCTTGAGTATTATAAAAATCTGGGCCTGTATATGCTTCCCTACGGAAAAAACAAGGTCAATATTGAGGTTCCTGCTGCATACAGGCTTGAACCAAAGACCACCGGTGTAACCATGATGCTGGATATTCTGCACCGCAGCCGGTTACAGTTTCCGGGAATGAGTACAGGTCATCTGAGACGAATGATGGATGAAGCCGTCAACCACTGCAGAGAACGTTTTGTCGGCGGTATGAGCCTCTTTAATTATGACCAGGTTGTTGAACGTATCGCCAGGCTGCAGACGTATTTTACCGTTAGTTCTGCAATGAGCTTCTTTACCAGTACCCATGTTCCCCTGAAACAGGATACTTCCCGTATGGATGTTGCTGCCAACTCAATCAAGAGCGTGGTAACCGATTACATGCACGAAGCTTCGCAATCACTTCTGCAGCTTGTAGGGGCAAAAGGGTATCGACTCGATCACATCGCCGGCAGGTCTATGGTGGACAGCCGTCCTTTTCAGATATTTGAGGGATCGAACGACATCCTATATCAGCAGATTACAGAATCAATTCTTAAAATGATGAGAAAGGCCAAAGTGATGAACCTCTATCAGTTTCTGAGCAGTTATTCTCTCACGGAAAACTCAGCGGAATTCTTTAAATCGAGTCTGGATTTTACCATCGATCCTAAAATGGCACAGAGAAAACTGGTTCAGCTCGGCAGGGCAATCGGTCGTATGGTTTCAATGGAGATGACGATAAAGATGGGTGAATCCGGTTATAACAGTGATATGATCGCAAACAGTCTGAAGGTGTTAAGAACTGAAATCCAGTCTCTGATTTCAGGATACAGCTACAATGAGGAAGCCCTCGTTGTAGAGGATTTTGAAGATCATAGCTCCTGGCTCAAACTTGTACAATAACATCCGGGTGATGAAAAAGCTGGTTGTTCTGACCGGAGCTGGTATCAGCGCTGAAAGCGGATTAAAGACCTTTCGTGATTCCGGTGGGTTGTGGGAAGGATTCAGCATTGAGGAGGTGGCAACCATCGATGCCTGGTACGCCAATCCGGAACGGGTGAATGAATTTTATAACTTCCGGCGTGCAGAAGCGGCAAATTCCATACCCAATGCCGGACACCTGGCTCTCAAGGAGCTTGAATCTTTTTTTAATGTGATAATCATCACCCAAAATGTTGATGATCTTCATGAAAAGGCGGGATCTTCCAATGTGATTCATCTCCACGGAATGTTACGGCAAGCCCGAAGTGAATCAGATCCGGATCTGATCACTGATATAGGTGACGCTCCTATCTTAACCGGGGATAAGGCAGCAGACGGATCCCGCCTGAGACCCAACATTGTATGGTTTGGAGAGGCCGTGCCGATGATGGAAACAGCAGCAAAAATTGTATCTGAGGCCGACCTGTTTATCGTAACAGGTACATCCCTGGCCGTCTATCCGGCTGCCGGACTCATCCACTTCGCAAAAGAGGGGATACCCAAATATATCGTTGATCCGAAGAAACCGGAAATCTATCTGGATGATGAATGGGATCACATAATCGATACTGCCGCATCCGGTTTGCCTGAACTGGCCGGAAAGCTTCTAAACAATCATTCGTAAACATTTATGAACCCGCACTGTAGTACTGTAGATTGTACGCTAAACCGAAGCATGCAGGATTAAAAGGAGGATTTGAAAAACTGTTGTTTTGCCCACTATCTTCGTTGTCGCAACGTTAAAGTCCTCAGAGTTGACAAACAGGCAGCGGTTTAAAAGTTGCTTCCGCCTTAATCTTGAGCAAAACTCCTGCTTTTTCATAGCCCCCTAAAACCGGCTGCGGAATGTAACAAGGTTCAGAACGGGCTCCACAGCAGATCCGAAACTGTTTCCGGAGAGATCAGGTATCTGGTGCAACCCCGGTCTCAGCAGGCCTATTTGAGTATGCCCGTAATCCAGATTGATGAAAGAGGAATTTATTTGCCTGGATTGCGCAATAAAGTCCCTGTTTTTTTCAGCAATAAAAAAACTGTCCGCAATTCCAAATGCCAATCCGCCAAGTGCGCCCGCTGATGCTCCGTACTGTATGCCTTTCAAAAATGAGCTGTTGTTTATCAAAACAATGGCTGACCCGATTCCAACCCCTGCCAGTGCCCCGTAAAACGTATCGAGAAGGATTATGATAGAAGAGTTCTCACCATCATTGAAAACCCCGGAAATAAAGAAGGATTGCCCTTGCGGCAGGATCGCAAGATCATAAATGGCTATGGCTGTTCCGGCCAGAATACCGGTTCCAAGGCCAATCCTCAACGGCGTTATATCCCGATCATTTTTAAGCCCCATAACAGCAGCTCCCACAGCTGTTCCAGTAACGGCTCCGTTTACAATATTGGAACCAAATAGTTCAATCGACTGTGCCGAACTTGTATTGAAAAAAATAAAACAGAACAGAGCCGGCAGAACCAGCAGTCTTAATTTCGATTTCATAGCGATTATTTTAACCGGGATTATTAAGTGCAACTGGCAAAATTTTGCCATTGATGAATTGATGACCGTTGAGTGTGAAATTAGCAATAAATTCTCCCATTTCCCCGGGATTCAGTGGTGCCTGATAACCGGGGAATGCCTGTTCAAGCATTTCAGTCTGAACAGCTCCCAAACAGAGGCAATTCACCGATACCTTCTGTGATGCAAGTTCAGCGGAAAGGCACTCTGTGAGGATGGAAAGTGCGCCCTTGGTAACACTGTATGCGCTGAGTCCGGGGAATTTGGAGCTGCCCTGAAATCCCCCCATGCTCCCGATATTTACGATATGTGCTTCCGGATTCAAATAAGGAAGAAGCTCACGTGTGAGGCGGACGGGAATCATCACATTCAGCTGCCATTGATCCATCCAGTCACTATCCGTGAGTTCCGGAAATGGTTTGTTGATCAGTAGCCCGGCATTGTGTATCAGCGCGTCCACTCCTCCTGTTTCTTTCAGAATCAGATCTATAATTCGTTGAACAGAATCGGGTCTGGTCAGATCAAGAGAGAGAGGAATGATTCTCCCGGCAGAAGTACTCTGAAGCTTTTTCAACCCATCTTCTGATCTGGATACTGCTATTACTGAATGGCCAAGATCAGCGAGAATTCTGGCTGTTTCGAATCCAATTCCCCGGCTGGCACCTGTGATTACTATCTGTTTGCCCATGCTGATTTTTTCCTGAATGATATTTTATGACCTTCTGAAAAACCTGATTTTGAATAAGCTGTGCACTGGAACATACATTAAAGAGTATTCAATAACTTTTTAGACTTCTATACATTTGCAACAGTGCTGTTACGGTGTACAAATAAAGGGTTCAAGAGTGTATTTAACGTTTATCCTGTAAAAATAAGGGCATAATTCTCCATTCAAAAATCTGATTTCAGCTTGAAGGCATATTTCCTGAGGGGGCTTTGAAAAACCAGGAGTTTTGTACAAGATCAAGGCTTTTGCAACTTTAAAACCGCAGCCTGTTTGCCAACTCTGAGGTCTTTAACGTTGTGAAAACGAATATAATTGGCAAAAGAACAATTTTCCAAAGCCCCCCTGAAATGGATTAAAAAATATGAATGTCTGAATTTGTGTCACAGCCAGCATCTCCTGCAGCTTTGGTGGAACAGGATTTTCTCAGTAAAAGCTCAGATATTGTTACAACTGAGCGTGAAAAATTGTATTCTTTTTACATGGCTGGGATATTATCTATATCCCCTTCCATTTCAAATTCGGTATGGATCCATTTGCACTCTGTTGAGAAGACTGAAACCTTAACCGTTGAGATGTTAAAAATGAGAGTGATACCGGGCTGGGTGCAGTTGTTTGGTTTACCGAGATGTTTACGTACTACCACTGGCAGAGATGAAGAGATGGACTATTTGAAAAAATGATGATGACAGATTTTGTGAAGAGACTCTAACGCAGATTGACTATAGTATTATGGGAAAGAAGAAAAAAAAAGCCAGCCTTGCGATTGATTGGGTAAAGGTAGTGGAACTGCTGCT
Organism: Balneolaceae bacterium; assembly: GCA_007693745.1. GTDB lineage: Bacteria > Bacteroidota > Rhodothermia > Balneolales > Balneolaceae > Rhodohalobacter. The sequence goes on along the minus strand of REDA01000010.1, from coordinate 13,166 downwards.
GATATCGAGAGCCATCGATGACCTTGAGGAAAGGGAACTGGTGCCACAAAAAAAGATCTTCTATCAATTTTCAGCACGGGGACATGAACTGGTACAAATTCTTGTTGGAATGCATCTTACCGACCCCAACGATGCAGCCAGTGCATACTACCGGTCAAGGCCGCTGCTTCTCACACTTGGATTGTCTGTTGAGGATGCGATTGCTTCCGACATGGCCAGGAGCGGCGGATACAGCGACGGCAGAGATATCGGGGTTGTCTGCAATCTGCCGGGGGTAGGTATCCCCAAAGTACTGCCAATGGCAGGAGATGTAGGATCCCAGTACACACCCGCCACAGGGTATGCTCAGGCGATTGAACACCGAAGAACTTTTTTTAACGATAAAAAATATGATCATTCCATATCCGTCATTTTTGGAGGAGATGGCTCGGTTGCAACCAGTGGATTCTGGTCGGCTCTGACGATGGCAACAACATTGAAGCTCCCGGTTCTTTTCATAATAGAAGATAATGATTACGGGATCTCGGTTTCCGGTAAACTCCAGACACCCGGTGGGAATATCGCCGAAAACCTGAAATCTTTTCAAAATCTGAAAGTTTATGACGGAGACGGAACGGAACCCGAAGAAGCCCTGCAGCTGATCTCTGAAGCTACTGCCTATGTCCGAAGTAAACAGGGTCCGGCATTGCTGCGGGTTCATGTGCCAAGACTGAACGGCCACTCTTTTCAGGATAATCAGGCTTATAAAGATGATCAGCTTCTTGAAGCGGAGCAGCACAGAGATCCGCTAATGAAGCTTAAAAACCTTTTAATCCCTGAGATTATGAGTACGGATGACTGGGACGAGAAAGTGCTGGCAGTGAATGAGCGTGTAAGAAAGGATGCGGAGAGAGCATCAGAGCGTGATGAACCCGGGGTGGATACACTCTACAGTGTTTACTCCGGCCAATATCCCGAATCACAGCTCATTGGCGGGTTGGCGGCTGAGAAGATAACACTTCCTGAAGGGACAGAGGAGAAACAGCCGGAAACACAGCGAATCAATATTGTGGAAGCAGTTCGCAGAACTCTCGAAAATGAGCTCAGATTGAATGACCGGCTGCTTGTATTCGGTGAAGATGTGGGAATGAAGGGCGGGGTTCATGCGGCTACGATGGGGCTTCAGAGTCAGTTTGGCGGCCACCGTGTTTTCGACACGAGTTTATCTGAGGAGGGGATCATAGGCCGGTCGCTGGGACTGGCTTACGGTGGATTTATGCCGGTTGCGGAGATTCAGTTCAGAAAATATGCGGATCCGGCTACGGAACAGTTGAAGAATGCCGGAACACTGCGCTGGAGAACAGCCAATAAATATGCAGCGCCAATGGTTGTGCGAATGCCGGGCGGTTTCGCTAAATGCGGAGATCCCTGGCATAGTGAATCCAATGAAGTCTTTTTTGCAAGAATGCCCGGCTGGAAGGTGGCCTACCCATCCAATGCAGAGGATGCTGCCGGACTCCTCCGAAGTGCAATGAGAGGCAATGATCCGGTCATATTTTTTGAACATCGCAATCTTCTCGATTCGAGGGTCGCGAGAAGGCCATATCCGGGTGACAATTATGTGGTGCCGTTTGGGAAGGCTAACCGGCTCACTGAGGGGAGTCAGGTGACGATTGTGACCTGGGGAGCCATGTGTGAGAGGTGTGAGGAAGCCGCCGGGTTAAGCCCATATTCAGTGGAGGTGATTGATCTGCGCACTGTGATGCCATGGGACCGGGAAATGGTTTTCAGCTCGGTGAAAAAGACCAGCCGGTGTCTGGTTGTCCATGAGGATATGATCACTGCCGGATTTGGTTCGGAGATTGTTTCAGCAATAACAGAGGAGCTTTTCTATGAACTGGATGCACCGGTATTGCGGCTTGCCACGGCAGATGTACCGCTGACCTATAATGTGGGCCTTATGAATCATTTATTACCGGACAAAAATGATATACTTCAAAAAGTCGAAGAGGTGATGAGTTACTAAATTGTCATTCACCCTGTTTCGATTCGTTCTCAGAGGATGTAGCTGGCCGCAATTTTCTCATACTCGGCCACCTGCTGCTCCTGCCAGGTTTTGTCACGGCCGTTTTCACCCGCCATGAGAGCGGCCACTTCCGGAGCCATTTCAACACTGGCTTTTGCATCCAGAAGGAGTGCCCGGGTTCTTCTCGAGAGCACATCTTCAACGGTCATAGCCATCTCTTCACGCACGGCCCAGACCACTTCTGCTTTAAGATAAGGGAGCCTTTCATGGAGAGGTTCGCCAAGTTCAGGCTGCGCACTGATGATTTTTCTGATGGCAACGCGGTCAGACCCGTATGGATGCAGCGGGTCACTTTTATCCACATTTTTGAGCCAGCCATGTATCCTCAGATTTTCGGTGACGCACTCCTTCATATTGAGTCCGGCCACCATCGCCGCCTGATCGATGGTATCCTGAGCCATCTTCCGGTAGGTTGTCCACTTTCCTCCGGTGATGGTGACCAGTCCGGAGTCGGAAACCATCAGGGTATGATCTCTTGAGAGGGAAGCGGTGCTCTTGCTGTCGCCGGAAGTTACGAGTGGACGGAGTCCGGCAAAAACACTGCGTACGTCCTCCCGTTTAGGATCCTTGGAAAGATACTGTGCGGCATGTTTCAGAATAAATTCGATCTCTTCCTCAAAGGCAACGGGCTCGAGATCTACCGAATCGACCGGGGTGTCAGTAGTACCGAGTACAATCTTTCCATTCCATGGAACGGCAAAAAGAACCCGTCCATCGTCCGTATGAGGAACCATGATCGCAGAATCTCCGGGAGAGAACTCCTTGTCGATGACCAGGTGTACGCCCTGGCTGGGAGAGATAATACTTTCGGCTTCCGGATCGTCCATTTTGAGGACCTGATCAGTAAATACACCGGTGGCATTGATCACGCATCTGCCACTGACTTCGAAGGTGTCGCCACTGAGTTCGTCCACCACCTTCACTCCATCAGTCATGTTGTTGGATTTGGTTAATCCGGCAACCCTGGTATAATTAAGCATGTGTGCACCGTTTTCGGCGGCAGTCTGGACAAGATTGACTGCAAGTCTGGAGTCGTCGAACTGCCCGTCATAGTAGATCACTCCTCCTCTCAGGCCGTTGGTTTCCAGAGTCGGGAGCCGTTCGGTGGTATTTTCCAGTGAGAGGTGTTTAGAGGGACCCAGACCCAGTTTGCCCGCCAGCATGTCGTACACCTTCATCCCAACGCCGTAAAAAGGCCCTTCCCACCAGTCGTAATTTGGCACGATGAAAGATTGATTCCGAACCAGATGCGGGGCATTCTGGATCATGAGGCCGCGCTCCCTCAGGGCCTCCAGTACCAGCGAAACATTTCCCTGCTGAAGATAACGAACCCCGCCATGAACAAGTTTGGTAGAGCGGCTGGAGGTACCCTTCGAAAAATCGTGCTGTTCGAGCAGAAGAGTGCTGTACCCCCGTGTAGCGGCATCCACTGCGGCACCAAGGCCTGTAGCCCCGCCACCGACGATGATGATATCGAAGTATCCCTTTTTGTCCTTGACCGTTTGAAGAATCGTTTCTCTGTGTAGTTTCATCTCTTTTGGTATGGGTTAAAAATATCTGGTCAAACAGATCCGATTTTGCAGGAATAAATCCATAGTGGGCTTTTAAAAACTGTTCTTTTGCCCAATATCATCGTACTCGCACATTTTTAATCCTCACGTATGGCAAACAGATCCGATTTTACATTTACTTTCGCTTTGATCTTGCACAAAGCCCCTGGTTTTCCAGAGCCCCCTTATTCAGTTATGCGAAGCTCAGGGTCAGGTGATCGTGCAGTATCTCGGTAAAACGAAAACCCGGATTTCAAAAAGACGATTCTGTATGATTCAGGGTGGAACCCGGGATCCCGTTTTCAGGAGTGCATCATGCAGCAGGGTCAGTTATGATCTTCTGACCAGGCTTTGGCCGCTTTCAGCGCCCTGTTCCAGCCCTTTTTAAGCTGATCTGACTCCGTGTCTGACATGACCGGGGTAAACCGGTTGTCCTCTTTCCACTGTTTGTTAATCTCATCATGATCTTTCCAGAATCCGACGGCAAGTCCGGCAAGATAGGCTGCTCCGAGAGCAGTGGTTTCCAGGATTTTCGGACGGATCACAGGAGCCCGAAGCACATCAGCCTGAAACTGCATGAGAAGATCGTTGGCGGTGGCGCCGCCATCCACTCTGAGCTCCTTGATATCGATTCCGGAATCGGCTTTCATGGAGTTCAGAACGTCCATAGCCTGGTAGGCGATCCCTTCCAGGGCTGCACGGGCGATATGACCTGCACCAGCCCCTCTGGTGAGACCGACAATTGTACCCCGGGCGTGCTGATCCCAGTGTGGTGCGCCCAGCCCTGCAAAAGCAGGCACAAGATAGACGCCGTTATTATCATCCACACTACGAGCCAGTTTTTCCACGTCGCCGGAGTTCCGGATGATCCCCAGTTCGTCTCGCAGCCACTGGACAACCGCTCCGGCGATAAAAATACTGCCTTCAAGAGCGTACTCCACCTTGCCGTTCACCTGCCAGGCAATCGTAGTGAGCAGATTGTTCTTCGATTCAATCGGTTTTTCTCCGGTATTCATCATCATAAAACAACCGGTGCCGTAGGTATTTTTCACCATTCCGGATTCGATGCACCGTTGGCCGAACAAGGCTGACTGCTGATCGCCGGCAATCCCTGCAATGGGTACCTTTGATGCAAAGATGGTCGTTTCGGTAGTTCCGTACACCTCGCTGGAAGAGCGTACTTCGGGCAGCAGGCTTTCGGGGATCGTGAACAGATCCAGAAGCTCTTTATCCCACTCCAGTGTGTGAATATTGTAGATCATCGTTCTGGAAGCGTTCGTGACATCGGTAACATGGACATTGCCCCGTGTAAAATTCCAGATAATCCAGGAGTCCATCGTACCGAATGCGAGTTCACCCCGTTCAGCGCGTTCCCTGACCCCTTCAACATGATCGAGGATCCATTTTATTTTGGTAGCTGAGAAATAAGAATCCAGAAGGAGCCCGGTTTTGGAACGGATCATTTCGCTGATCCCCTTCTCCTTCTTCAGAGAGTCACAGTAGTCAGACGTCCTCCGGTCCTGCCATACGATAGCGTTATGCACCGGCTTTCCGCTTTTCCGATCCCAGATCAAAGTTGTTTCCCTCTGGTTGGTGATCCCGATCGCGGCGATATTCAGCCCGTTGAGTCCGGCCGAAGTAATCGCCTCAGCGGCAACACCGGCCTGTGTGGACCAGATCTCCTGGCCGTCGTGCTCCACCCATCCGGCTTTTGGGTAGATCTGTTTAAACTCCTTTTGGGCAGTTCCGACGATATCGCCGTTCTTATTGAATACGATAGCCCTGGAACTTGTGGTACCCTGATCGAGGGCGAGAATAAATTTTTCACTCATGGCAGACAGATTTTATTGTTTAGTTGTCTAAACAACTCTATTCAAGTTGTCTCTATTTATCATAATAAACAACACAAAAGTTGTAAAAAAGTCCAATTACCGCAGCAAAAGAGAGTAGTTACTGAAGGAGAAGAGCGTGTCCGGCCTTCATTTGTTCCCTTCATGAAGCGAAAATTTAACCGGCAGGCTGAATGATGCTGCTGGTGGGGGAATGAGATGGAATCATGTTGGCCTTCGGCAGCTGAGGGATTCGGATGATATTGCCTGGATCTGGTTGGATGACATTCCAACTCAGTCAGGAGTAAAGTCCGGCGATTCGTTTTCAGTCTGATAGGGCAGGGTTTGGGTTGAAAATGTGATCCTGTCGCTTCTGTACACATCTTCGGAGTATTGGAAAATGGTACCTTCTGTTGTTTTTATAAGCCTTTTTATAAGAAGGAGAGGGGTGCCGGGATCCACTTCGAGCCATTTGTTCTCTTCATAACTTGCGCTGATGGCTTCAATTTGCTGGTCAGCTTTTCCAAGCCGTGTTCCGGTATGTTTGTAGAGAAGAGAGTAGATGGAGTTCGTCTCAAGATCCATCGAGAAGATCGGTTCGAAGAGAGCCGCATTGAAAAAAGAGCGTTCAATGATGAGAGGCATCCGGTTTCCATAGCGTAGCCGGATCAGACGAACCACCTTTTCTCCGGGCTCAAGTTCCATCAGGTAACTGATATTTGCATTTGGAACAACAAACTCCTTCTTCAGTACATTTGCCGAGGGTTCGAGATCGTGCTGCAGCATCAGCTCTGTAAAACCGATCAGACGGTCGGCATCCTGTTTGATTTTCTTGTAGGTAACATAGGTGCCCTTGCCCTGTTTTCGCACCAGATACCCTTGCTGAAAGAGGAGTTTAATCGCTTCGCGGATAGTACCTCTGCTGTAATTGAATCGTTTGACCAGTTCGGTATCACTGGGAAAAAGGTCGTTTTCCTTGTATTTCCCCTGTGTGATATCGTTCAGCAACTCTTCGTAGATCTGATAATATTTGGGTATCGGATGGTTCAACAGCTCAGCTCTTTGTTTTTTGTTAATCTATTGAACACTTAATAGAATTGCAATTTCAGATATTTCAGTTTATGAAATTGAAAGAGGTTTTCTTAACATTGCAAACGTGTTGTTTCGGATGGCATACCTAAACTTAACCACTATTCTTCATGCTTACAATTCAGAAACGTCTGTCCAACTCATTTTATGCGCTGCTTGCGCTTCCGGCAACGGCAATGGGTCTTGGCCTTTCCATTCAGATTGCGGCGCTTAGCTGGCTGCTCACCTATCAGTACGGACTCTCGATCAGTGATATAGGGCTGGTGTGGGCTACCGGACCCATCGCGGGAATTCTGGGACAGGTGATTATCGGAATCATCAGCGATAATGTTTGGGTGATGAACGGGCGGCGGAGAGTATTCATACTGATTGGCGGGGTACTGGCATCGCTCATGCTTCTGGCACTGCCCAATATCGGGATTATTCAGGCCGGGCTGGGTATAGAAGCCATCCTGGGGATTGCCATCGTCATATCGATGGTGCTGGATCTCTCCATTAACGTTTCGTTTAACCCGACACGCTCTATTATTGCGGATGTGACTCCGGAAGGGCGGGCACGCACCAAAGGGTACACCTGGATGCAGACCATATCGGGCAGTTTTGGGGTGCTCTCCTATTTTGTGGGTGCAACGATGGGCAATATTTTTCTGATTTACAGCGGTGCAGTAGTGGTACTGCTCTTTTCAGTACTGCCTCCGTTTTTCATCAAGGAGCCGAAATATCTGGGCCGCTACGGAGAGGATGAGGATGATATCACCCGGTCGATTGCCGACTCCGGATCGGATCCGCTTCCGCATAAATATGCGTCATTCCTGGAAGTATTTTTGAATATCCGTCCGTTATGGGGCTTTTTGATGTATGGAATATACGCTATCGTAAAAAGGCTCAGCGGGTTTGAGTTCCCGGGATACTATTTTGAGCTCTTTGCACTGATTGTTACCGTTCTCCTTGTTGCCCATGCTTTAATTCAGAAAGAAGAGGGTAAGTCGAGAGAGGAGGCGGGTAAAATCGGTTTCCAGAAAATACTGGCGGCCCACTCTTTCTCCTGGATCGGGGTGCAGAGTATGTTTATCTATTTCTTTGCTTTTGTGGAGTTTCAGATTCCTGAACTCACAGGAGAGGAGATCGGCACGGTTGTGAACTGGAGCTTTTTCTCTTTAAACCTGATTGCCGCGATCATACCGGTGCTGCTTCTGGAGCCCCTGGCCAACCGCTTCGGGCGGGTCAGAACCCACGCCTGGTCGCTCGTGATCATGGCCATTGGCTATGCATCCATCGTGTTTATGGGCACTCATCCCTATGTGATCTACATCCTGATGATGGTTGTGGGCATTGGCTGGGCATCCATCATCAGTCTGCCGTTTGCCATTATGAGTCAGAAGGTGGCACAGAACCAGATGGGTCTTTATATGGGCCTGTTTAACCTTTCGGTGGTGTTGCCGCAGCTGGTATCCAGTTTTGGTATCGGAGAAGTGGTACAGGATGTGCCCGACAAATCGATCCTGCTGATCATCTGCTCCGTTACAGTCGCACTCTCTGCCGTCAGCTGGTTTCTGGTGAAGGAACCCAAAGATGAGATGACGGAGAATCCGGTTCTGATGGATGAGAAGATCGGCGGGGAGTAAGTCTCTTTGCCGATCTTTCACTGTTCTCAAAAATGATATCTCACAAACCCCTCTATCGCCTCGTACTCGGCGAGGCCAAGTTTGTCGTATGTTTCTGCCGTGCCCCGGTTCCGGTCTTCTGAGCGCTGCCAGAACTCCCGCTCGTCCGTGCCCGGGAAAAGGGGTCGGTCTTTTTGCGACTGATGCTTGAAGATCGCCCGCCGTTTTCGCTTGAGTTCGAGCGGGCTCAGGGGAACGGCCATTTCAATCTCGTTGACATCCCACTCCTGCCAGGCGCCTCTGTAGAGCCATACCCAGCAATCTTTGGCCCAGTCGTCATCTTTCACCACGTCGAGGGCTTCAAAAATCGCCTTCAGGCAGACCCTGTGTGTACCGTGCGGATCGGAGAGGTCGCCGGCGGCATATACTTGTTGCGGTTTAACCTTCCGAAGGAGTTCGGCAGTGATCCGGATGTCCTCATCGGAGAGCGGATTTTTCTTCACCTTGCCGGTCTCATAAAAGGGCATCTCCATGAAATGCATATTCTCATCGGGCACTCCGCAGTAGCGCCCGCCTGCTTTGGCTTCACCACGGCGGATCAGGCCCTTGATCATTTTTACTTCGGGCGAGTCAATTTGTCCCGGTTGTTTATCCTTCAGGAACTGATTGACCTTCCTGAAGAGTTTCTCTGCGGTCTGTTCCTTCATCCCGAAGGCCTCTGAATAGTCGATCACAAAATCGCTGAAGCGGACCACATCGTCATCAAATACAGCGATGTTTCCCGATGTCTGATAGGCGATATGAACTTCATGCCCCTGATCCACCAGGCGGATCAGCGTACCTCCCATGGAGATCACGTCATCATCGGGGTGCGGACTGAAAATAATGGCCCTTTTCGGGAAAGGTTCTTTTCTTTCCGGGCGATAGGTGTCGTCTGAATCTGGCTTGCCACCCGGCCAGCCTGTAATGGTGTGCTGGAGTTCGTTAAAGACACGGATATTGATGTTATAGGCCGGACCCTGCTCGGTAATCAGGTCTGCCATCCCATGCTCGTTGTAGTTTTCGTCGGTCAGTTTAAGAATCGGTTTATCCACCTTGTCACAGAGCCAGACTACAGCTTTTCGAACCTGTTTTGGGGTCCATTCACAGCGGCCAACAAGCCAGGGTGTATGAATCCGCATCAGTTTTTCAGAAGCAGCCTCATCAATCACCACCACAGTGTTATGATGCTTCTGAAGATAGGTTGCAGGAATGCTTTCGCGAATTTCTCCCTCAACTGCTTCCCGGATCATGGCAGCTTTCCCCTCGCCCCAGGCCATCAGAATGATCTGCCTTGCTTCGAGAATGGTTCCGACCCCCATGGTGATGGCTCTTCGGGGGACATACTCCTCTCCAAAAAAGTCGCTTGCGGCATCTTTTCGGGTCACTTTATCGAGTGTGATTAGTCTTGTCTCGGAATCGGGTCTTGAGCCGGGTTCGTTGAAGCCGATGTGCCCGGTCCGGCCGATGCCCAGCAGCTGTATATCGATGCCTCCTGCCTCGCGTATACGCTCTTCGTATTTTTCACAATATTCAAATACATCCTCCTCGGATACAGATCCATCCGGGATATGAATCTGGCCGGCCGGTATGTCGATGTGATCAAAAAGATGCTCCTTCATAAAGCGGACATAGCTTTGAAGGGAGTCGGGATCGATCGGGTAATACTCATCCAGATTAAATGTAACCACGTTTTTGAAGCTCAGACCCTCTTCTTCGTGGAGCCGGATCAGTTCGTCATAGACAGCCACGGGTGTGGATCCTGTGGCAAGGCCCAGAACGGCATTCCGGCCGCTCTTCGCCTTTTCCCTGATCAGATCAGCGATCTTGTCAGCAATGGCTGAAGAGGCTTCTGAGCTATCGGGGTAGATAACCGTCGGTATTTTTTCAAAGTACGTTTTGCTCCTGACAATTTTTTTAATGGCATCATCGATCCGTTTCATACGCTGTTTCGGTAGATTTTATATTTATTCTGCAGACTCTGAACATTCTCTGTTTACTATTTTCCCCTTACAGGAAATCTTCTCTGTAGGGCATTGTAAAAACTGTTCCTTCGGCCCGTATCTTCGTTTCAGCAAATTTTAAATCATCCAATACAGCAAGCAGGCTGTGGTTTGAATTTTGCTTCCGCCTTGACACTGAGTCAGATCTCCGGCTCTTCAAAGACCCCACTGTTTCGGTTCCTTCTACATCGTGGTTGGTATTGCAGAATGGTTATGGTTATCAGCAGAGCTTTTTTCTGTAAGCAGTGCATATTTTAAATGTATCACGATTTAAAATCGCTATCAAAAATTATTGAACCACTCAACAAAAATTTGCTTTTACCTGAATTATGAGGATTTTAGAAGATAGGGCAGGTTTTAAAAAAAACCGGCAATATGCCGGATTTCACCATGTCAAGGAGTAGAGAAAAGCAAAATTGAAAGCCTGAATCAGCGGTTTAAATCAAGAGTAACTGTAATCAGAGAGTATGATTTTTCTAAATAATTCAAAATTTTTAAACCATTGTTATTATTATGAATACAGGAATTTTTAGTATCTATTTCAAATATTTATTATTGATGACTCTCTTGGTGGTCATGAGCAGTTGCAGGAGTGATGAAACAGGATCGGTATATCACGATTTATCGATCAGCAGTTCATCCATTGAGATCAGCTGGGAGGTTCTTACCAATGTGGATAGCGGTTCGGAGTTCACTGCAGAACTGACATTTCATAATGGTGGTGACTCGGTATTTCCCGGCAGTGGATGGGTTCTCTACTTCAATTCTATCCGAATGCTGAATCATGACAGTTTTCTGCCCTACTTCAACTCCGTGCATATCAACGGGGATTTTTTCAGTCTCACCCCGACTGACTCTTTCGGGGATCTGGAACCGGGGGAGAGCCGTACCGTTGAGTACAATGCTGCCTTCTTCTCCATCAAGGCGTCGGATGCCCCGTCCGGTTTTTATTTTGTGATGGGTGACGGAACCATTGAGGCAGTGGAAGAGACCATCGTGATTCCTTTTACGCGTGAGGAGCAAACCATGAGAAGCGGATCAGACCGGCTGCCTGTAGCGGATACCGGTTTTCTTTTTGGGGAAAACCAAAAGCTCACCCTGCTGGATCGCTCTGCTCTTTCGCCGATTACCCCCACACCGGTTCATATGGAGTTTCTTCCGGGTGAATTTCTGCTTCCATCAACTGTAATTATTGAACATGACGCACTGTTGAACCGTGAGGCTGAGTATCTTTCTGAACTTCTTCTTTCTCTGTATCAGGTTTCATCCAGAACGGTTCTTGCCGGGGCAGGAACGGAACAGGCGGATATTGTCCTGGAGAACGTGAGGGAACCCTTTGGAGAGGAGGAAGCCTACACACTGGTTGCGGAGGGGGGACAAGTCCGGATTGCCTCGGGCAGTGCTTCCGGTGTTTTTTACGGAATTCAGAGTCTGCGTTCACTCCTGTCGAACCGGGAGGGTGACGAATTGAGGATTTCCAATATCCGTATTGAGGATGAACCGGCTTTTGAGTACCGGGGGATGCATCTGGATGTGTCGAGGAACTTTCAGCCGGCGGAGAGTGTGAAACAGCTTCTGGATCTGATGGCGATGTACAAATTAAACCGGTTTCATTTTCATCTGACCGACGACGAGGGCTGGCGGCTGGCGATCGATTCGCTTCCCGAACTGGTGCAGGTGGGTGCCAGAAGAGGCCATACCCTGACGGAAGGGGAGTATCTGATTCCATCCTACGGGTCCGGGCCCGACCCCACACCGGGAGCATCCTTTGGCAGTGGCTGGTATTCCAGACATGAGTACATAGATCTGCTGCGCTATGCCACGGATCGTCACATCGAAGTGATTCCTGAAATTGATGTACCGGGTCATGCCAGGGCGGCTATTGTTGCGATGCGCGCAAGGACGGAGCGTTTGCGTGCTGCCGGAGAAGAAGCGGCAGCAGAGAGATTCAGGCTGGATGAAGAGGGGGATCTCTCTGAATACCTCTCTATTCAGAATTTCAATGACAATACCATCAACGTCTGTATTGAATCCACCTACGATTTTCTGGAGCTGGTTTTTGACGAGCTGATTGAGATGCATGAGGAGGCCGGGGCACCGCTTCATACCATCCATGTGGGGGGTGATGAGGTGGCCATGGGAGTCTGGGAGAAATCGCCTGCCTGTGCATCGCTGATGGAACAGGAGGGAATCAGCAATGTCCGGGATCTTCAGGTTTACTTTTTCGACAGGCTGAACCGGATGCTTCTCGACAGGGATTTGCAGATGGCGGGCTGGGAGGAAGTGGTTTTCTTTCAGGATCCGGATGATGGCAGCCACACTCCCAATCCTCAGTTCACTGAAAATGTAATCCCCCATGTCTGGTCCAATATCTGGGGTTATGGTACCGAGGAGTACGCCTACCAGCTGGCGAATATGGGATATCGGGTGATAATGTCGCACGCATCCAATTTCTATTTTGATCTGGCTTACAGCAATCACTGGGAGGAGCCCGGATTCTACTGGGCAGCGATGTTTGATACCAGAGCTCCTTTTTCGTTTATTCCGTTTGATCTCTACCGCAATGCCATCACAGACAGTTACGGCAATCCGATTGAAGAGGAGCGCTATGCAGAGGCCACCCCTCTGTTGCCGTCGGCCAGGGAGAATATCATTGGCCTTCAGGGACAGCTCTGGACTGAAACGGTGAATCGTGAGAGCCGGATGGAGTACATGATTTTACCACGGCTCCTCGGCCTGGCTGAAAGAGCGTGGTCCGGAAATCCGGACTGGAGTGAAATCCGTAATAACCGGCAGATGCTGGAGGCGCGGGATGTGGCATGGAATGAGTTTGCCAACCGGATTGGTCAAATGGAGATGAGCCGGCTGGACGAGAGTTTCCCGGGTATTCAATATCGTATCCCACCACCGGGGGTGAAGATGGAAGGGGGAGAGTTTCATGCCAACAGTGCATATCCGGGGCTGGAAATCCGATTCACCAGAGATGG
>REDA01000058.1 GCA_007693745.1 Balneolaceae bacterium | reverse complement strand
GAAACCTAAAGATGAACAGTTCTGAATGGCCTCTTTGGGAGGTCTTTTATCAGCCCGGGAACGGAAAACCTTTTGAGCATGCGGGCAGCCTTCATGCGCCGGATGCCGAGATGGCTCTGCAGAACGCCCGCGATACCTACGCCAGGCGAAATGAAGGGATCGCTATCTGGGTGGTACCCTCCGATCAGATCACAGCCTCCTCACCGGATGAATCGGCCTCATTTTTTGACCCGGCAAATGACAAGCCCTATCGTCATCCGCAATTTTATTCTGTACCCAGAGCCGTAAAAAAAAGAATTTAATCCTCTATGAGCACTTTCGATACCCTGCCGCAGAACAGAGATCAGGCCCTGACAGAGATCCTGCTTCGCCTGGCCGACGACCGCCTGATCCTGGGTCACCGCCTCTCGGAATGGGCAGGCCACGCCCCGGAACTTGAAGAAGACCTCGCACTTGCCAATATTGCCCTCGACATGATTGGCCACGCATCCGCACTCTATACCTACGCGGCGAAAATAAACGGTTTGAAAGAGGAGGACTGGCATGCCTATTTTCGGGATGATATCGACTTTAAAAACGCGGCAATCACCGAACTCCCGAACGGAGACTTTGCATACTCAATCGCCAGGCTCTTTCTCTTTTCTGTCTGGAGCTATCTGCTCTACAGGGAATTGACCAAAACCATCACGGATATCCAGTTGAAGGGTATGCTCACCAAGCATATGAAGGAGATCAAATACCACCTCCGCCACAGCCGGGAATGGGTAATCCGCCTGGGGGATGGCACAAAAGAGAGTCACAATCGGGTACAAAATGCTCTTGATGATCTCTGGATGTACACGGGAGAACTCTTTCAAAGCGACCCGATTGAGCAGGCCTGTACAGAGTTTCAGTTGTTTACTGATGTCTCGGGCCTGAAGGCTGAATGGGCTGACATTGTAACCGGCACGCTTGATGAGGCGACACTCACACTGCCGGTTGATGAGCAGTTCATGTTTTCCGGCTCCCGGAGTGGTCGCCATACCGAACATCTTGGGTGGCTGCTGGCAGAAATGCAGTTTCTCAGAAGATCACACCCGGAAGCTGACTGGATCTGAACCCAATAAAAAAGATGCTTCTTAACGAAGAAACAGAACAACAGGGCCGGATAAACGATCACAATAGGATGACTGAAGAATACATCATGTCAGTACTTTCGGAGGTGAACGATCCCGAAATTCCGGTTCTCAACATCGTGGAGATGGGAATTGTACGTTCAGTCAGAATTCAACATCAACGGGTTACCATTCGTATTACCCCCACCTACTCCGGGTGTCCGGCAATGAACGTCATTGAAAACGACATTCACAAGACACTCTCAGAAAAAGGAATTGAAACATTCGATGTGGTCACCGATTTTTCGGAAACCTGGACGACCGACTGGATGACTTCCGAAGCCCGGCAAAAACTGAAGGAGTATGGTATCGCTCCACCGGGAAAATCAGAGACGGATCACGATTTTCTGACCGGCCTTAAAAACAGTCAGAAGATTGTTCCCTGTCCCTGGTGCGACTCGCTCGAAACGTTTCTTCAAAGTGAGTTCGGCTCTACAGCCTGCAAATCACAGCACTACTGCAACGGTTGCGACCAGCCCTTTGAACACTTTAAATGCATCTGAGAATCTGCGGAAATAGTCTTTCATTCCGGTTGTTATTTGATGGCTTCATCAAAATAAAATTTAGTAACTGAATCCGATAAAGATTGTTCAGATACCATTCAGAAACAGAAAATAATCAACAGATGTCACTCATACTCTCCACACTCGAAAAAGGAATCCTCACGGTGACGCTCAATCGTCCGGAACAGTACAATAGTTTTACAGAGCCGATGGCAATAGCGTTGCAGGAAGTACTGAAAGAGGCTGAAAAAGAATCTGTTCGCTGTGTGGTACTGAGAGCGGCCGGAAAGGCGTTCTGCGGCGGACAGGATCTGAATGAGGTGAGGGAGCGGAGTAAGGATCCGGATTACACCCTTGCAGAGACTGTAAACAGAAGTTACAATCCGTTGATTCTCCGGATCCGCAATCTTCCAAAACCGGTGATCTGCGTGGTACAGGGAGTTGCGGCCGGTGCCGGTGCCAATCTTGCCCTGGCCTGCGACCTGGTCATCGCTTCAAACCGTGCTCTCTTCGTTCAGGCCTTCAGCCAGATCGGACTTATTGCCGATAGTGGCGGAACCTGGTTTCTGCCCCGTCTGGCGGGATTCGGGCGTGCCAATGCCCTCTATCTGCTCAATGAGAAGATCAGTGCACAGCAGGCTGTGGAGATGGGGTTGATCTGGAAAGCAACAGAACCTGAACAGCTGGATCAGGAGACCTCAGCGGTAGCCTTGAAGCTTGCATCCATGCCTACAAAAGGTATTGCTCTTTTTAAAAAGGCAATGAATCACTCCTTCAGCAACTCTCTGGAGCAGCAACTTCATCTGGAAGCCGGTTTGCAGGCAGAAGCCGGAAATAGCAACGATTTCCGTGAAGGAGTAAAAGCGTTTCTGGAGAAAAGAACTCCGCAATTCAAGGGTGATTAAGTGCTCAGCTCAGAAACCGCCCGAATGATAACAGGATGTAACGAAACAGAATATTTACTTATCATTCATTAAAAGCAGATTCAGATCTGCATCAGACCCCAAAGCTGAGAAAGAAGTAAGTTTTTCGGTGTCTGCCTGAAACCAAACCAATTTTACTATGTCAAATAACAAGATCGGTATTGTCGGAGCCGGAACCATGGGGACCGGTATCGCTCAGACAGCTGCCTCCGCCGGATTTGAGGTTTTCCTGTTCGACCCTTATCCGGAACAACTTCTCATAGCTGAATCATCCCTTCAGAAAGTCATGAACAGACTTTCAGAGAAGGGAAAAATCGACAGCAGCGAAGCCGACTCAGTAATAACCCGAATTCATTTTACAGATCATATTAAAGATTTTAAGAAGTGCGGTTTTGTGATTGAGGCCATCATCGAAGATCTGAACACAAAGAAAGATCAATTTGCCCGAATCGAAGCAATGGTTCCCTCCCACTGCATCCTTGCCACCAATACCTCTTCGCTCTCCATTGCCTCCATCTCATCCGCTCTGAAAAAACCGGAGCGTTTTCTGGGTGTTCACTTTTTTAATCCGGCCGCAGTGATGAAGCTGGTGGAAGTTATTCCGGGCCTGCTTACTCATCCTGATACGGTACGTTCTGCCAGAGCCCTGATCCACTCCTGGGGAAAAACCACCGTTCTTGCCAAAGACACCCCCGGCTTCATCGTCAATCGTGTGGCAAGGCCATTTTACGGTGAAGCCCTTCGGATTCTGGATGAAGGAATTGCGGATGTTATTACCATCGACCGGGCGATGAAAGAAACCGGCGGATTCAGGATGGGTCCTTTTGAACTGATGGATCTGATCGGTAATGATATCAACTATACAGTAACAGAAACCATCTTCCGGGAGTTTTATTACGACCCGAGATACCGCCCCTCATTTACTCAAAAACGCCTTGTAGAAGCAGGAAGACTCGGTCGGAAAAGCGGAGCCGGCTTTTATACCTATGATGCTAAGGCCGCAACGGATGCCCCCGTTGAACCGGCAGGGAAGGAAACCCTGATTTTCAACCGGATTCTCTGCATGCTCATAAATGAAGCTGCCGACGCCCTCTTCATGAATATCGCTTCTGCTGATGATATTGATCTGGCCATGACCCTGGGCGTCAACTATCCGAAAGGACTGCTTCAATGGGCTGATGAACTGGGGCCTTCCCGCATCCTGAAACAACTGGAACAGCTTCAGTCTGAGTATGGTGAGGATCGGTACAGGCCTTCCCCACTGCTCCGTAAAATGGCAGAATTGAACAGCACGTTTTTCTGAATCACATTTTCGGGTTGCTGCCTCAACTTTTTCCATGCTTTTTCGTACCGTTAGTAAGAACCTTGTTAAATAACGTCAGTTCGATATAACATTAAAAAGAATCGTCACATTGAGCGCAGTCCCGACGTAGTTCAGGAGGGACGAAGTCGAAAACTTATAGTTCGCTTCGCATGCAGCAGATGAGCAACTTCATTCCCCGGAATTGCGCTCTATGTGACGGATGCAGTCATATAGTTCATTTTTTATATCGAACTGACGTTAAGGGGGCTTTGAAAGAACCGTATTTTCCCTGAACATCATGCCGGAGTAGCTGTAATTCTCCTGCTGAGTGAAACGAATGGAAGTTTTTAACTATGTAACTGAGACATAACCGCTCACGAGGGCGGCCTGTCAAATTACCCGCAATCATCAAACAATTTTCTGATTGCATCAACCCGTACCGAAAAGAACCTGACAGAGATTATGGCGCTTAAAAATGAAACCAGATCTTCTTACAACACCAAGGCATTCTATGAAGAGTATGTCAGCGGTATGAACAGCCGGCAGCTTGGCAGGGAATTTCAATCCGATTCCGAGCGCATTAAAAAACTCTACCAGGAAGCCATTCAGGAGCGAAACCCGAGTCTTCCCTCCAAAGAGATCCCTGCATTTCAAAAATTTCTCAGTCTCCTTTCCTCCCTTACGGGGAGACTCAATCCGGTTCGCCGGCTCATTTTCGGAGCATCCCTGGTTCTGCTTTTTGTCCACTATTTTTATGGGCTTATCGGCTTAAGCGGACACCTTCTCTATCAGCTTATTTTACCCCTGTCTTATACGGGATTGCTTTTAATACTGCTTGTGGAGCTCCTTGAAAAATCAGATGTCCAGAAGGAGCTCGATTTTGCCCGGGATATTCAGCTGAGCCTTCTTCCTCCCTCACGGATAGAAGCCGGTAAACTTGAGGTGTACTCCTTCGCGGCAACTGCCCATGAGGTGGGGGGAGATTATGTAGACATGATATCCACAAAAAAAGGAACGTATGTGATCATTGCCGACGTATCCGGAAAGGGCTTGAGCGCAGCCCTGTACATGGTTCGAATCCAGGCAATGGTGCATCTTCTGATCAAAAAATCTTCACCGTCCCCAAAAGAACTCTTTCTTGAACTGAACACCTATTTAAAAGGATCCAGGAAAAGTCAGACTTTCGTGACTGCCTGTGCTGCATATTTCCCTCATGATCAGGAGCACTTCATTTTTGCAAGGGCAGGACACAATGTGCCGCTCGTCTACAGCAAAAAACACGATGCTGTATTCCGGCTTGACACGGATGGGTATGCCCTTGGCATGACAACAACCCAAAACATGGAAAAAGTGATGCAGGAGAAGAAATATAACTTCGAAACAGGAGACAGCCTGCTTCTCTATACTGATGGGTTGATCGAAGCCAGAAACAGAGAAAATGAAGAGTTTGGTGAGGAGCGTCTGGAAGGAATCCTCTCCATTTACGGCTCCCTTCACGCCAAAACGATCACGAACAAGATACAGTCATCCATAGAAAACTACATGGGTGATGAGAAGCCTTTTGACGACATCACATTCACCACAATTCATCATACAGGAAGTAATAATCCTGTCAGCTGAGAAGATCTCTGCCTTTTTGAGCGATTTTTTCACCGGTCAGGCCGAAATAATCGTACACCTGCTCATAAGGAGCAGAGATGCCGAACTGGTCGATTCCAAGGGCGATTCCCTGTTCCCCGACCCACTTGTGCCAGCCAAACGTGGTGGCTGCTTCTGCCGATATCCGTTTTTTTACCGAAACGGGAAGTACAGCTTCTCTGTATTGCAGATCCTGTTGCTCAAAAAGTTCCACACACGGCATGCTGACCACCCGCACTGAATATCCCTCATTCTCCAGCAGCTCAGCTGCTTCAATGGATAGATGCACTTCCGAACCTGTAGCGATCATGATCAGGTCTGCTTCTTCTCCACTTTCCATTTTTATGACATACCCCCCCTTCTCCGTACCTGCCGCATCCCCATAGAGGGCACGATCCAGCACAGGAAGAGATTGTCTTGTGAGCGCAAGCAGGGAGGGCCCGTTGTCTCGCTCAATGGCTGCCTTCCAGCAGTAGGCGGTCTCATTTGCATCGGCCGGCCGAAAGACCCAGACATTTGGAGTGGCCCGCATAGAGGCAAGATGTTCGATCGGCTGATGTGTAGGGCCATCTTCACCCAGGCCGATACTGTCGTGAGAAAAGACAAAGATCGAGGGGATTTTCGAAAGCGCGGCAATCCTTACAGAAGGTTTGTTGTAATCAGCAAAGACCAGGAATGTACCTCCGTATGGAATCACTCCTGTATGAAGCGCCATTCCGTTCATCGCCGCTGCCATCGCATGTTCCCTGACACCATAGTGAATGTAACGTCCGTCACGTTCGCCGGATCTGAAGATGCCTGAATCTTCAAAATCAGTATTGTTGCTTCCGGTAAGATCTGCAGACCCGCCGATCAGGTTATGAATATGCTTTGAAAGTTGATTCAGAACTGTGCCGGAAGCCTTCCTGGTGGCCATTCCCTTCGGATCTGCATCAAACTCCGGTAATATTTCACTCCAGTCACCCGGAAGCTTTCGGGAAACGAACTGCCTGAAAAGAACTGCGTCATTGGGATAGATTCGACTGTACTCCTTCATCATGGAGTCCCACTGACGCTGCATCTGCTCTCCTTTCTGCACTGCTTTTCCAAGCTCTTCAACCACTTCAGCAGGCACTTCAAAAGTCAGATCCGGATTCATACCCAGTCTCTCTTTAGTCAGCCTGATTTCCTCATCGCCCAGGGGTGCACCGTGTGAATCTGCGGTTCCCTCTTTATTGGGGCTTCCGAAACCGATCACTGTTTTACACTCAATCAGACTTGGTTTTTCCGATTCACGGGCAGCCTGAATCGCTTTGCGAATCGCATCATGATCATGACCGTCAATCTGCTGCACATGCCAGCCATACGCCTCAAACCTCTTTCCGGTATCCTCACTGTAAGAGAGGTCGGTGGACCCGTCAATGGTAATACGGTTCGAATCATAAAGGTAGATCAGTTTTCCGAGCTTGAGATGCCCGGCAAGAGAGGCAGCCTCATGTGAAACCCCCTCCATTAAATCACCGTCGCTTACAATTGCATAGGTACAGTGATCAGATACCGGATAACCATCCCGGTTAAATTTAGATGCCAGAAACTGTTCTGCCACCGCCATGCCCACTCCTGTGGAAAAACCTTGTCCCAGAGGACCTGTAGTCGTCTCAACACCGGGGGTCAGGCCAACCTCGGGATGACCGGGAGTTTTACTGCCCAGCTGTCTGAAGTTTTTCAACTCATCCAGAGAAAGATCATATCCAAACAGGTGCAGAAGAGAATAGAGCAACATGGAACCATGCCCCGCTGAGAGGATGAAGCGGTCTCTGTCAAACCATTCCGGATTTGAGGGATTGTGCTTCAAAAATTCGGACCAGAGAACAAACGCAACATCTGCCATCCCCATAGGCATACCGGGATGACCCGACTTCGCGGCCTGAACGGCATCCATAGAGAGAACTCTGATTGTGTTGACACATTTTTGGCCAAGCTCTTTGTTTATCATAGCGAATTCCAATACCAAATTTTTAATTAAACTCTGCTCCCAAAAAAGAGTGAAAATGATTCAGGAAATATTGGCAATCTCAGGTAATGGCCCTGCACCTCTGTTTTCTTCATTGTCTGCGACCATTCAGAAATTACCGACCCTGTTGTTCCCCATCCCGAACTGCAACTATAGCGACAAGATAAAAAAAAGCCACCTGATGATCAGGTGGCTTTTTTTAAAAAACTGTTCAGATAATTTATCTGTTACTTGCTGTGTGCCCTTCGCAGCGAAGTTCAAACTGAAGCTCATGGTTAGCCGGATTGGTGAAAGAACCATATCTGGCATTTTCGAAAGCAGAACAGGCAGCGGGGAAGTTACCTTGCCCTTTGAGTGCTGTACCCAGTTCAAAGTAAATTTTTGCCTTGTCAGCAACACCGCCGGTGTGGAGTTCAAGAGCTCTTCGGGCACTGCTCTCAGCATTGCCCCAGTTTCCTCTTAAATTACCGATTTCAGAAAGGCGGTAATACGTTTCATAGGCAGCCGGATCGTAGTCTGACACTCTGTTGAGAAGTTCCACTGCATCATTGAATCTTCGCTGTTCAGAAAGGTTTACAGCTCTGAAAATGAGTTCATCCCGCGCACTGCTCTTTGCATTGCTCAGTGTTCGGTTATCGTTTACCCGTTCGGCTACATCAATTGCCATGTCGTACCAGTACATGAAAGCATCCACATCATTCGGTGCGATCTGTTTCTGAACAATTCCTTTCTGGTAGTAAGCAACTGCGTAGTTTGCATTCAGTTCCAGGGCTGAATCGAGATCTGACATTGCATCACTGTAATTGCTTTGACGAAAATGCATGATTGAGCGCTGATAGTAGAGCTGTGGAACAGCATTTGCAGCCTGCTGGGCAATCTGCTGATTATTAAACTCCTGTGCTGCTTCCTGAGAAGATTTAAAATAATCGATCGCAGTGTTCAGTGAGCTCATGGTCCTCTGGCTCTGAAAATCGCGGAAGGCAGAGGCAGCCCGGGTAGCATAAACCCTGGGTAAGAGGTCTTCTACCCTCTCCTGTATGTCTGTAATATTATTGGAGCGGCTCACCTGCAGTGTCTCCCGGTATTTGTCAATGGCACTCTGAAACTGATTGCTACCTGCCAGCTCCTGAGCTTCGTTGAACAGCTCAACGGCCTGTGTTCTGGCTTCGTCCTGTGCAAATGAGGTTTGTGTAACTCCTAAAAAGAGTAAAAAAGAGAGAAGATACACGGGTACTGTTTTCATTGGTTTCATACGAATCATATTATTTTGAGTCTTTCTGAAGTAAACGTGCTTAATCTAATGAAATTTTACAAACAATATCAGCACAATTGTTTTCTATTTATAGATAAATAAAGTTTTTTAGTTCCGGGGGCATCAGTCACAACATAAGTCCTGATTAAGCAATTCCCGCCAAAATATTACGGCTACCTGCCCCGGATTCGTTTTATGATGATCAAAACAGATATACTCCCGAAGAAAAAAACGTGTCCCTTGCATCTTCAGTAGGAAAAATTGGGTTCCAGATTTCTGTTTTTGTAGAAATCACATACATATTTCACGGCATCATCTGCATCATCGGTGAGATAGAAAAGTGAAAGATCGCTTTCGCTGATGTAGCCGTCTGTGACCAGTTTCTCCTCAATCCATTCCACAAGCCCTTTCCAATACTCAATTCCAACCATCACAATGGGAATTTTCTCAATCTTTTCGGTCTGGATCAGTGTCAGGGTTTCAAAGAGTTCATCCAGGGTTCCAAATCCGCCGGGAAATACGATAAAGCCCTGCGCGTACTTCACAAACATTACTTTCCTGACAAAAAAGTATTTGAAATTAATTACATATTCAGGCGATACATATCGGTTTACACCCTGTTCCTTTGGCAAATCGATTCCCAATCCAACCGACTTACCGCCATACTCATACGCCCCCTTGTTCCCGGCTTCCATGATGCCGGGTCCGCCTCCGGTTATAACACCGAATCCGTTTTCCGAGATGGAATGTGCAGTTTTTACGGCCATCTCATAATATTTGCTTCCGGGTTCCAGTCTGGCCGACCCGAATATGGAGATGCAGGGGCCGATTTTTAAAAGTGAATCATACCCATCCACAAACTCCCCCATAACCTTAAAAATACTCCAGAGCTCCCGGTTACTGTCGGTTGGAAACTGGTTTACCGGTTTATTTGATTCTGTAAAAAATTTGGGTGCTGTCATAGGTTGTCTATTTTCCCGAGAAGGATATGCCAACCCGTATTCCGGGTACTCCTTCTGCAATCCATGCCGGTGAAATGTATGTTGTTGCGGAGAGGTCGTCCGATACGTCGAAACTTCTCATATGCGCATACACATAAGCATCTAATATATTCAATCCATAGGTTAAAGCCATCACAACAAACATAAAATCTCTCTGATTCCTGAAACTATCGCGTGCACTCTGCAGTTGCTGCGGGTTGATTCCCAGTAATCGTTCGGGTGTGGGGCCAAAACGAAAATCACTCTCCTCCCCTCTTGATTGATTATAGAAAGCCGCCCTGTAGTCGCTGTATTGGTTGTTCAGAGTCCAGGTGTAATATCCGACACCTGCAAAAAGACCATAGACGATGGGTACTTTCCAGGCCTGGCGGTTCTCAATTTGTCCCCAGCCCGGAATCATCATCGATTTGTAGAGAACGGATTTAGGTGTCGGAAATTCCTCTTTCGTTTCAACTCTGCTTACTGAATCAGTATGTGCAGCAGAAGTATGGACTCTGTATTCGAGCAGGGAAAAATCGGGCTGCATAAGTTCATTTTGTGCCTGCAGGGAGCCGGATAGCGGCACAATCATGAACAGAAGACTAAGCCATCTCATCGAAATGCTGAATGAGTCGTTCCAGGTCTTCCTCAGAATAGTACTCAATTGTGATTCTTCCGCCATTTCCTTTCTCCTGTATCAGTACTTTGGTTCCCAGTTTTTTTCTGAGTCTGTTCACAAGACTTTCAAGAAACGGGTTCCCGGTCTGAACTGCTTTGGGCTTGCGTGCCTGATCCCTCTTTTTCTCAAGATTCCGAACCATCTCTTCCGTCTGGCGTACCGAGAGCCCGGAAGAGACGATCTTTTTTAGTAAAGAGATCTGTTCGGATTCACTTCTAACGTTGATAAGAGCTCTTGCGTGGCCCCCGGAGATTTCCTCATCCCGAAGTGCTGCCTGGATGAAGTCGGGAAGCTGAAGCAGCCTCAGGGTGTTGGTAACGGTAGTGCGGTTCTTCCCCACACGTTCAGCAACGTCGGTCTGTGTGTAACTGCACTCATCCATCAGCCTCTGATAACCCATAGCAATCTCAAGCGGATTCAGTTCTTCCCGCTGGATATTTTCTATCAGGGCAAATGCGATCACCTGTTCATCATCTGCTTCCCGGATGTAGGCCGGTATCTCTTCCTTCCCGGCCAGTTTCGAGGCGCGCAGTCTTCTCTCCCCACTGATCAGTTCGAAGCGTCTCTGACCGATGTAACGAACCGTTACAGGCTGAATAATCCCGTGTTTGCGTATGGAGCCGGCAAGTTCGTCGAGCGCTTCGTCCTTAAAATCCTTCCGGGGCTGGTTCGGGTTCGGCCGGATGTCCCGTATGGGTATATCAAGAACAATATTAACCTTGCCGGATGGATCATTTTTCGACTCAGCTGCCGTCTGACCCTCAGAACGGCCCGTACTGCCCTTCTCCTCGTTGTCGTAGTCGGGGAAAAAAGCACCCAAGCCTCTGCCCAATACTTTTTTTGCCATGGTTATCCCTTCTTCTGTTCAGAAAGAGCCGGACTCTTCTTCAGGAATTTCTTATTGTTTGTAATCACCTCTTTTGCAAGTGCAAGATAGTTCTTGGATCCAATACTGGAAGCGTCGTAAAGTATGGCCGGTTTGCCAAAGCTCGGCGCTTCTGCCAGCCGGATGTTTCTTGCAATGATCGTCGAAAACACACGATCGTCAAAATAGCGCTTCACCTCATCAACCACCTGATTGGAGAGGCGTGTACGGGTATCATACATGGTGAGCAGCACACCTTCAATATCAAGATCACGATTCAGATGCTGCCTTACAATTTTTATGGTATTCAGGAGCTGTCCAAGCCCCTCCAGAGCATAATATTCACACTGTACGGGAATCAGAACCGAGTCGGACGCGGTGAGGGAATTGATTGTCAGGAGCCCGAGAGAAGGCGGACAATCGATGATAATAAAGTCATATTTTTCGGATATGTTCCCCAACGCCCGTAAAAGAATACGCTCCCTCTCATTCCTGTCAACCATCTCGATTTCGGCACCTACCAGATTTATGTGGGCCGGAACAAGATCCAGAAAGGGCATTTCGGTCTCCCGAATCGCACTTTCAATATCCACTCCGCCTACCATCACCTCATAGATAGAGTTGGTCACGGTTTTTGGCTCAATGCCTAGTCCGCTCGTGCTGTTGCTCTGCGGATCGATATCGATAATCAGTGTTGGATGCTCTATCACCGCAAGGCTCGAAGCCAGGTTAATCGCAGTGGTTGTCTTGCCAACCCCGCCTTTTTGATTGGCTATGGATATCACTTTTCCCATTGGTTCTCAGGAATATTGTCTGTTGGTTATGAATATGATGAATATAACCCTCGTCCTGACCCGAACCAAAAGAAGTTATTCACATTTGTACGTGGAAAAGTGGATACAGAGCGTTGAAGAGGAACATTCAGGAAAGCCCTCAAACCAGCAGAGTTGTCGTGTTATCTTCTGGTGCCCGTGAGCTGAAACTGCCGCACTGGTGATGCCTTTTCCGAAGGTACTGCAACCGGTGTCAGTCTTTGCATACTCTGATGATAGACCGAATCCAGTGCGGATGCCTGGCCGGGATGAAACCTGTCTGTAAAATAGATAATCTCGTTCGAGTCAACCCAGGGCTCAACCGTGGTTGTCTCTTCACGGGAAAAGATCATTGGTTCTGCGGTTACCGGTTGCAACAGCCCTCCGGGTCCGCCAAGTGTCACATCGTGATTCGCTCCTGAACCGGATGTTTCATAAACCGGTGAGTCTGTAAAGAGATAGGCAAGCGTTGTAGAAACTGCAAGAAACAGAGCAACAGCGGCCAGCATGAAATTTCTGCTTTGAATGTTGCGTCTTGTTCTGTTTTTAAGTTTGAGATCCCGGCAAAGATCCTCAATCATCTGCGCCGGAGGGTTTATCGTATTGACTGATGAAAGTTTACGCTGAACAGATTTCAGTGATTCCACCTCAATCAGTAAATTCTCATCCTGTTTTAACTCCCTCTCAAACTCCATTCTTTCGGAGGGATCCATCTCCTGATAAAGATAGGAGATGGTTCGGTTTTTTTTATGGCTCATAGATTTTTTGATTCCTTCTCATGTTCCTCATCGAACATTTTACGAAGATTAATCAAAGCATATCTCATTCTTCCAAGAGCTGTATTGATGGATACATTGGTTAATTCTGCAATCTCCTTAAACGGCATTTCGTAATAGTGACGCAGCATAACCACCGTTCTCTGCTCCTCCGGAAGGCTGGATATATGCTTCATTAAACTGGATGTGGATTCTTCAAGCTCTAGCTTATCCTGCTGGCCTAAAGCGTCTTCGTCCGGTAATCTGTCGTAAAAGTCGGTTTTTGATTCCTCGTCATACGATCCTGTAACGTCCACAAACCGTTTTTGTTTTCTGATATGGTCAATTGTTGCATTATGAGCGATTCTCATGACCCAGGCAATCCACTTTCCCTGTTCATTGTAGGTATCATCCATCTTGGTGATCACCTTGGTAAAGGTCTCCTGAAAGATATCATTCGCTGTTTCGCGATTTTGAATCATACTGAAGATGTACGAATAGACCTTCGCCTGATGACGATTCATCAGTTCACGAAAAGCAAGCTGATCATCTTTCCTTTGAAAAAGACGCACCAGATCCTGATCTGGCATCTTTTCATAATTTTTGGGTATATGGTCTGATATCTGAAGTCTCATAAGGATCTAAAGTATAATAATACCGTTTATATCTGCAAAACAGAATTTTCAGCCTCTCCATTCAGCAGATCCCGGATGCTGTAACTCATCTGCAATCCATATGTTCCCAATACGATTCGGCATACGAATCCCGCCGGTTCACGGCCGGAAAAAAACACTGAGCAGATAATCCTGTTTCAGCACGCAGGTCAGTTTCTACAGGCAAGGTATCCACTCTGAAGAAACGAATCTATCACATCTTAATGTGAGGCCGGGAGGCTGTAGGATTTGAACCTAAAAAAGTGAAAAATGATTCGGAGCGTACCCGGAATCAACAAACGGGCGAAACGACTGAACGTTATTCTTAACCTGAGTCTGAACCCTCAAAGTAGCGATATACCTCTTCTCCTCTTTTTTTCCCGAGAGAGTCCACAAGTTCCTCTTTCGTTGCTTTTTTGATCTGTTTAACGGATCCAAACTGAGTGAGAAGCTGCCTGGCTGTCTTCTCTCCGATTCCCGGAATAGCGGTGAGTTCGGTGGCCAGTGTTCTTTTTTTTCGTTCCTGCCGGTGAAACGTGATGGCAAAGCGGTGCGCTTCATCCCGGGCATTCTGTATCAGTTTCAGTGCGGGTGAGGTTTTCGGGATCATTACCGATTCGGCCTGATCCGGCAGAAACACCTCCTCCAGTCTTTTTGCGAGGCCGGCCACATCACACTCACCCAAAAAACCGATCTCTTCCAGGGCTTCCAGTGCTGCATTCAGCTGTCCGCGTCCCCCATCCACCAGAATCAGGTCGGGCGGCTGCAGTTTTTCCTTTTTTACTCGTGAGTAGCGGCGTTTGATGATCTCCTTCATGGAGCCGTAGTCGTCCGGTCCCTTCACGGTTTTAATCCTGAAACGCTTGTATTCACTTTTTCGCGGCTTGGCATCCACAAAGCTGACCATGGAGGCAACGGGATCGGTACCCATCGTATTGGAGTTATCAAAACACTCGATGCGCCGGGGCAATCTGCTCAGCCGAAGATACTCCTTCAAATCCCGGATCGATTTCGGAATCCGGTCGCGTTCCGCTTTTTCCACTTCAATCCGTCTCTCACTCAGTTTCAGTCTTGCATTGGAAATTGCCATCTCAACAAGCTGCCTCTTCTCCCCTATTTTTGGCACGATCACCGGTACTTTTTTTCCGTGCTGTTCCCAGAGATATTCTGCGAGAGGCTCATCATCCTCCATTTCATGACTCAGGCAGACTTCGTCCGGAGAATTCTCACTACCGGTAAAGAGAGAGCCTGTGTAATAATCCTCCACAAACGACTGCATCAGTTTTCCCGGTTCCAGTCCTTCGATATTTTTCAAAAATCTGTGAAATTTCCCGATCAGTTTTCCCTCCCTGATTCTGAAAAAGACGCCGCAAGCCTCACCCAGATCATGATCAATATCCAGGGAAAAGAGATCGCGATCCATCCCCTTGCCGTCCACAATTTTCATTTTCTGATTATACTTCTGAAGTGAAAGAAGGCTGTCGCGCAGTTTTGCAGCTTCTTCAAACCGGAGGGCAGCAGAAGTGATCTCCATCTCCTCTTTAATCTCGCGCATCAGCCCTTCGGTTTTTCCATAGAGAAGTCTTTCCACTTTTCCGATGACAGAGCGGTACTCCTCTTCATTCCAGTCGCCGGAACAATTCTGCAGATAGTCATCAAAACAGGAGTGCCACTTCGGAACTCCCCGGGTTTTGTCGATTACTCTTGGCGAAACAGCACAGGTACAGAGCCCGAACGTCTTGCGGATCGTTTCGAGCATTCGCTTCATATGTCCCACATGATCATAGGGTCCGAAATACCTGCTGCCATCATTGATAACCGTTCGGGTCGGATAGACCCTGGGCCGGCCATTCCCTGAAACGCATATGTAGGGGTAGGACTTGTCGTCTCTGTACATGATGTTATAGCGCGGCTGATATTCCTTGATCAGATGATTCTCAAGTATCAGTGCTTCCGCCTCAGAATCGGTCACAAAAACTTCCAGATCATAGATTTTCCGGGCCATCACATGAATCCGTATCTCATGTGGTTTGGACTCCTGAAAATAGGACCGTACCCGGTTTCGGAGTTTTTTTGCCTTGCCTACATAGAGCACCTGTCCCCTGGCATCGCGGAACTGGTACACTCCCGGACTCTGAGGAAGATTAGAAATTTTTTCTTCGAGTGAAATGGACATCAGAAAATCATAAGTTGCTGTGCAAAGCGGAAAAGTTCCTATTTTCAGAAATCACAGGAGTGATCTGCCGGTATTTAGTAAAAACGGATTCCGGAAACCCGGCTTCATTTATTAATTACTCAAACCGATTCAAAAAATCTGAAACCCGGTACTGATTACTACAGGATAAAAACAATTCAGTTAAAACTTACACATTATCGGCCAAGATGAAAACAACCGGTACGGATCCGGAACTGGAGATACGATATGAGGACAATCATCTGCTGGCGGTTTGCAAACCTGCGGGAGTTCTGTCGCAGGAAGACTACAGCGGGGGGCCTGATGTACTGACGCTCTGCAAGGAGTATCTGAAGCGGGAGTATCACAAGCCGGGAAATGTGTTTCTTGGGCTTGTTCACCGCCTCGACAAGCCGGTGAGCGGGGTTATGCTGCTCGCCAAAACATCGAAAGCAGCCTCCCGGATCAGCGATCAGATTCGACGCAGAACAGTAGAGAAAAGTTATCTTGCTGTTGTCAAAGGCAGTGCTCCCCCGGAAGGAAAACTGATCCATTATCTCACAAAGGATCCGGAGAAAAACAGATCGCATGTCGCCGGCCCAGGAGATAAAGGGGCAAAAAAAGCTGAACTGAGCTATCAGACACTCATGCGCAGTGATGGGTATTCACTCGTGGAGATTAACCTGATAACCGGAAGATCCCATCAGATCCGTGTACAGTTTTCGGCTGCCGGATATCCGCTCTGGGGTGATCACAAATATGGCAAAGCTCAAAGTGGAGATCCTGCTCTATTTGCCTACCGGATCCGGGCAGACCATCCCACTCTGGATCAGCGGCTGGAAATCACTGCAACGCCTCCACACCGCTACCCATGGAATCTCTTCTCAACTGTAATACAGGCAGGATGAAGGAGCTGTTTCATATTTTCATAAAAGCAAAAGAACGGTTACAGAAGCCGACGCGATTTGAATGGAGGTGGCAATAAAGTTGTTGGTGGCAATTGAAGAGAAACTATTTTGATGCAGAAAAGAATTTAAATTAATTATTAACAATAATTTATAAATATATATCGAAAACTCAACCGCGAGAAACGATCAGAACACCTTAACTTTCGTTTCGATAATCTTGTTAAAATAGTTACAGGGGTATTCCCTGCGTCCTGCCTTGAATGTCTTTGCAGGATTTTTTGATAAGAAAAGAGTGCCGGGTTAAGAGATTAGAATGGATGAATTAGATTACAAAGAAGCCTTACACATTCTGCCCGCAGTGGTAGATAATGAAGCCACTGAGCAGGAAAAAGTGAAATTTTTTTCATTCATAGAAAAGAATCCGCTTGTCAGAAAGGAGTATGAACATGCGATCCGAATCAAGCGGATTGTAGCCTCCAGGCTGCCAAGGTATGATGCTCCGCCCCATCTTCATGAAAATGTACTTCAGTGCATCCGGAATCTGGATTTAGACAGGAAAATTGGAGCCGAAGAAGAGTCCTCAGGGTCCGCGTCACTCTTATCACTGCGCGTTACCGATCATTTCAGAAAGGAGAAGAGTCTGTATTACAGATTTATCTTTGCTGCTGCTGTAATATTGGTCATGACATTCTCCATTGTACAGTTTCTTGATCAGAGTACCTATTATGGTTCAGATGCCGGGCCGTTGATAGTTGAGTTTATTGCCGCAGAGCATTTTATCGGCAACAGCGGTACTTTCATTGAACCACACTTTGCTACGGATCAGAGATCGGAAGCAGAAGAGTATCTGAGGAGTCACTTCGGGATGGATATTACCATCCCTGCAGTGAGTGGTGCCGATTTCTCAGGAATTGTGATGGCTGAATTCACTCCCGGATTTCAAACACCCCTGCTGGGGTACTCTCAGGATGAAATCGGGGAAATTATCTACTTGTTCGCTTTTGATATGGATCATATGAGTCTGCATGAACAGCTTGTGCGTCATGAGATCGCCGCCGAAACCTGTTTGAAGCACAGCGACTTTTATGTTGCAGAGATTTTTGACCATCATGTGGTATCCTGGCTTTGGGATAACACCTGGTACGCTGCTGTTTCAAACCACAACGGGTACGATCTGGCAGCACTGGTCGAACCGCTCTGGGAGTGAAGAACGGGTTTAGTGTTTAATGTTTAGTGTTTAGGGGGTTAGGCCAGTTTTAGGAGTTTATGTGTTTATAGGTTTATGCGGATCAAGGGAAGTTTTTGAGTTTAAGGTTGTTGATGCCAGATAGGAGACGGATACTTTTGCCTTTTGC
>REDA01000091.1 GCA_007693745.1 Balneolaceae bacterium | reverse complement strand
CAAAAGTAACAAGAAGATACGCATCAACTCATAAACGAATAAACGAATCAACCCATAAACGACTAAACCATCCCTAAACAGAAATCCTTACACCACGAGTGTTATTCCAAGTGAGAGTACTGCAATCAGCAGGGCTGTGAGTGAGATCAGCAGGGCGATTTTAAAATTTTTATTTTCAAGTTCCAGGTCGGCCAGCACAGATGCCACAAGCGGGAAATTGACACTCATCCCCTCAAACTTCATGGAGGTAAAGAAGGTTATCCGATCCCCGTTTTCATCCCGGTAACTGTATTTTTTGTTAAAATGGTAATAGAGCCTTCCGAAGATCATATCTTCTTCCACACCGCACTCCTTCGCAACTTTTTTGATGTCGATCGGCACTCGTATTCGTGTGATGCGATCTGGTTCTTCACGGGCATACGCTTTAAACGCATCGTGATAGCGATTGTAGATCACGGTCAGAATTTCCAGATCTGTCGGTATTTTTTTCATGTGTCCCTCAACAAATATCAGTTTTTACGATCGATTTATGTCTATTCTATCCTTACTTGATTTTCGCTTGTTCAATCAAAAGCCACTTTTACACTATTTACAGCCATTACAGTGGAAAGATCCTCTCTCCGCTTCTGCATGACCCGGAGATGAGCCTGTTCAATGATCCCCTGTCTATGGTTATCGGTCAAAAATCGTACCATTCAAGCGGTAACTTCATTTTCTTCTCAATTACTTCTGAACTCTCAGAGAACATCTCCTTAATCAGAATATTTGTGCCTGATTTTCACGATTTCCAGGTAAGGTCGTTCCCTGCTGATCTGAGAACATTCATTCAGCCCATCCGGCTGATGATCAGTACTTCAACGGTTTTTGAATATCCCCTTTTTACTCACATAGCCACAACTTCAGTTCTCGGAAGATGTTTGATCAGCAGGCTGTGAAGCAGCTGGGCATCAACCGGTTTGGTCATAAATTCATCCATTCCGGCATCGAAGCACTTCTCCTTCTCTTCCTGAAGGGCTCCTGCGGTAACAGCAATAATAGGCAGATGTTCACCTGTGTATTTCTCCTGCATGCGGATCGCGCGCGTGGCTTCCAGACCGTCCATTTCCGGCATCTGTATATCCATCAATACCACATCCACATGTTCCATCTCCAGTAAGTCAACGGCCTCCCTTCCATTTTCTGCCTCAAGAATGCGGCATCCCGGAAGCAGTTTCTGAACCAGGATTTTGTTCAGCATCATATTCATCTTATTGTCCTCTGCGATCAGTATCACCGATTCAGCCACATCCGTATCCGACGGTTTACTTGCGGTGAAATCGTCCCGGTCAGTCAACTCCTCCTGCTTACTGCGCTTTTCATTGATCTCCCTGAGCACACGATCCAGCTTATGATCAAATACCGGTTTATGAAGATAGTGTGAGACTGAGAGGCCCGAGAAGAGTTCATGGATCTGAGAATCGTCGTTGCTGTGCATCACCACCACTGTGACCGGTGTTTCGAGCCGATGGCCAACGGCTCTGATTTTCTTCACTACCTCCACTCCATTCATGCCCGGCATGTCATAATCCACGAAGACCATGTCGTATCCGTCGAAATTCTGCAGATGACCCAGAGCGGCGGAACCGTGATTGAACAGACTGCATTCCAGTTCCCGTTCCAGCAGCATATTCTCCAGAATAATTCGGCTTGCCGCGTTATCATCAATCACCATCACCTGCCTGATTTGGGAACAGTGGGTAATCGCAACCGAGCCCTCATAGCGGGTATCGAGACTCAGTGTAAAGAGCGATCCGCTGCCCAGTTCACTTTCAAACACTATCTCGCTTCCCATCCCCCTGGCAAGCAGATTGGAGATGATGAGGCCGAGTCCTGCGCCGCCAAACTTTCGGGTATTGGAGTTATCGGCCTGTGAAAACGCCTTAAAAATTTTCTCCTTGTCCGTTTCCGAAATTCCCACGCCGGTATCCCTCACCGACAGATGGAGACGGCCATATTTACGGCTTATTGCGGTAAAGCAGACCTTCAGCTCCACTTCTCCCTTTGGAGTAAATTTGATGGCATTATTGAGCATGTTGATCAATATTTGCCGTACCCTGACCGGATCGATTTCCACATATTTCGGGACGTTGGCTTCGATATTGAGAAGCAGCTCCAGCTCTTTTTCATGTGCCAGATCCCGTATCACATTCAGGGTGCTTTCGATCATCTCGCGGATATCGGTGCTGTCCTTCTCTATGTTGATTTCACCTGAGTTGATCTTCGAGTAGGTAAGAATATCATTGATAATGGAGAGCAGTGTGTTGGCGGATGTGATGGTATTATCCACGTACTGTTTCTGGAGCGAATCGAGTTCGGTTTTTTCCAGCAGTTCTGCAAAACCGAGTACTCCGTTGAGAGGGGTTCTGATTTCGTGGCTCAGGTTTGCCAGAAACTGGGCTTTTGTCTGATTGGCCTTTTCCGCTTCCGATTTGGCTTTCAGAAGTTCTTCTTCTGCCTGTTTTCTCTCTGTGATATCCACCGCGATGCCGGTATGCCGGATAATTTTACCCTTGTCGTTCTTTACCGGAAAACTCTTTGCCTGCACCCAGCGGATCCCGCCATCCGGGCGCACGATTCTGTATTCGGAGATAAGCCGTTCACTCTTTTTGTACTCCTCATACTCCTGTATGACCCTCTCCCTGTCCTCGTTGTGGATGCTGCGCAGAAAGTTCATGGGGTTTTCGTAGAGGCTGGCAACCGATCGGCCCCAGATCGTCTCGTAGGCAGGGCTGATATAGATCATCTGGTCATTGCCGGCGTCGCGCAGCCAGAAAACCTCACCCATATTTTCGGTGATCTGGCGGAAATACTCCTGTTCAAAGTGCTTCTCCTTTTTCTCTTTACGCTGTACTCTATTCACTTCCCGGGCGGTGGCGAGAATAAAATCGCCTTCCGGCTGCATCGACCATTCCACCTCTCTGTATTCACTCTGCTCAGTGTGAACCCGGTTCAACAGGGAAGCGACCGGCTTTCCTTTTTTGAGCCGGCCAAGAAGAGTGAGTGTCCGGTCCAGATCCTCCTCATGAATCCATTTCAGCAGGCTGCTGCCCTCCAGTGAGGCCGGATCCAGGCTGAGTCGGTTTTTCCAGGCCCGGTTCAGCTTCACAATCTCTCCGTTCAGCCGCAGAATGGCCAGCAGGTCCTGACTGTTGTGGAAGAAAGCGCTGTATGGAAACTGACTCATCTCACCTGTTTCGTGTTATCGTGAAATGACCTCCTCATGCCGAAGAAGCCTGCCTCTGTTTACTTTCGTTGTAATGGATCTTTCAGCCAAAAAGATCTTGCAGATATCCTTGTCTGAAATACCTCTGCAGCAAACAGCGACTCCCTTTTAGTATCGGCACAAAAGGGGAAGTTCTTAACCTCTGATCTGATTCGGATGTAGGGATTATGCCTGGAAATGATTCTTTTATGAGGGCAGCTTACGCCTGGAATAGAATGGGCCGGATTCAGGTAAAAGGGGGCGGTCATAAACCGCGGAGGTGAACATTCACGACAAAGCTGCATGCCGGTTCACAACAAAGAAAAGGCCCCCCGGTGTTGCCGGGGGGCCTGTGGTTGATTCTGTCCGGGTTCTGTTCGCCAGATTCGGGAGGGCTTTTATTTCCCTCCCCGTTCTGCCGGGTTTCGCCCGTTGCGCCATTCCAGCCGCTGAGCGGCCGGGTTGGCGTTATGATCTCATTAGCCGAGAAAGCCTAAGACCGACTGCGGACTGAAGTTCGCCTGTGCCAGCGCGGAGGTTGCAGTCTGCTGCAGAATCTGAAGCCTTACGGATTCGGCCTGCTCCTTGGCAAAGTCAGCATCCATGATCCGGCTTACGGCGGAGGTGTTGGCGCTGATGGACTGTGACAAGGTGGACTCACGTACACTCAGGGATGACTGAGTAATACCGATGGAGTTGTAGCGCTGCGACAT
>REDA01000100.1 GCA_007693745.1 Balneolaceae bacterium | reverse complement strand
CCCTGCAGCCGTTTTACCGCCACTCAAAACACCGCAAAGAGTGATCAGATTATTTCTTTGTGTATCTTAAATCAAGAAATTTCAGTTAAAAATAAAATATATTCATCCATATCATCCATTGATTTGTGTAAATCCGTGATTCAGACAATAGATCATATTGTGAAAGCTCACGGTGGTGAATTATTTTTGAAGAGCAATCCGCTAATGAGTACGAAGTTCAGGATCGCTTTTCCAAATACAAAACAAACACAGGGAAAAGTGAAAAAACCAATATCAGCGAAGTCTGCAGTTTTTTTATCACTGCGAAAAACCCTTTTTTGCTTTGCAGGGTTTTTTCTGGCAATAACCTTTATTAATCCGTCGGAGGCACAACGAGCTCTCATCACCGAAGCCGGAGCCACACTCAGAATCTACTCACCTGAAGATGGAATACCGAGCCACTCTCCAACCAACGCCATCTTATCGGAAGATGGGTATTTGTGGCTGAGTACAACTGGTGGAACGGTAAGAATATCGGGCAACGAGATTGAAGATTTTGGGGCAGAGTACGGCCTCAATATGATGCAGAATATCTACTACGACCGAACCCGGGATGTAATGTGGTTTAGTGACCCTGTAACCCTTGCGGGTTTCGATGGCCAAACGGTTTCGGTTTATGGGTTTGAG
This sequence comes from Balneolaceae bacterium, assembly GCA_007693745.1. Lineage (GTDB taxonomy): Bacteria > Bacteroidota > Rhodothermia > Balneolales > Balneolaceae > Rhodohalobacter. Next base: position 3,380 of record REDA01000100.1, on the reverse strand, counting down.
GATGGTTTTGATCCTCCTGGCGGCGGCAGGAAAGAGGTGAGGCCTGTGCTTGCAGACAGTGAAGGCCGTCTCTGGATTGGGTCCTATACCATGCCGCTCGACAGCCCTCAAAATGGTGGGCTTGTGCTTTTTGAAAATGGAAAATTCAAAACGTTTTCCTTTGAGGAGCTTCCCCTTCACAATATATCCGGTGCATTTGAGGCTTCAGACGGTTCCATCTGGTTTAGTTCAGTCGGTTATAGCTCGGATGGCGTTTTCCAAAATCAAGCCCACTTTGCCCGGTTCTATAACAATGAGTTTGAAATTTTTGATGAGCAAACCGGCTGTTCCAACATTATGACCGTTTTCAGAAATCCTGAAGGTTTTTCTATCAGTATCACTGAAGATAACAGCGGCAATCTTTGGTTTTTTTGTAACGGTTTATTCGATTCATCATCAAGGCAACGCCGACATAACGGGCTATTTCGATTTACTGACGGGAGTTTTGAACCGGTTGACTACATAAACGAATATCTGGCATCAAGCCCGGGCGTTATGCTTCTGCTCTATGATGATGCCGAAGATCAAATCTACCTTGCGCATTCGCCCCAAAACGGTTTTACCGAAGAAACATTCCACAGTCATTTGTTTATTTATCGTGATGGGGAATGGAGTACTGAAGAAATAATATCCTGGGAAGATTTACAGCTTCAAAACGAAAAATTGAACAGCAATGGCAGCTATAATGGTTTTCATCTGCTTCGCAGTACAGGCGGCCAGATTCTGGCAGCACTTCAGTCTGCCGAATCCGGCACAAACGATTTAATAAGTATCGTCTTTAGAAAAAATAACGGCTACTGGGAGTGGGTTGATAGCACAAGCGGCTTTTTTATCATTAACCTATCGGGTGATGTTTTTCTAACCGCGCAGGGGGAACCCGATGTGATTGGCATCTACACACCACCATATTCCCGTCTGCTTACAGAAGAGCATGGTTTACTTAGAGTTCCGCAGGAATCGACGACAGGTGGAAGTTACTACAGGCAGCGGTTTTTTACCGACAGGGACGGGAATGTCTGGATTAACTACATGAATAATTACGACCCGGAAACTGATTCATATCATGCGTTTGGAACGTCTTATTGGGATGGAGAGCGGTTTGTTAACTTATCAAAGGAGGAGGGCTTCTCCAGCAACAATCTCTTTTTTGCAAACCAGTCATCCGACGGTGTTTTGTGGTTTCCCTCCGATAGCGGGGTTAACCGTCTGGTCTGGGAAGGTGATGAAATCAGAATCACTACCTATACAGACTCTGAAGGGGTGTCCTTTTTTTCAAGGAAAGTGGTTGAACGCGACAATGGTGAAATCTTTGCATATAACAATTATGTTGCGCCCGCTTCAGAAGTTGTGCCTGAACAGCCCTTCTTCCTTGGCAGGCTTGAAGGGGATTCCTTTGTACGATTTGAATCCCCGTTTCCCGACAGCCTGATGGCACTTCCTTACCAGGATTACGAATTAACAGCAGATCGCGAAAACCGAATGTGGCTGACAGCTCAGTTTGCACCTGTTTCAGGTGATGCACTTTTCCTTGCCAAAACATACCATCGCGTACTGGAAAATGACAGCTGGATCGTTCCGCCGGAGGAGTGGGATGTGCCTGACTCACGGCTTTTTTTCGTGGGTGAACTCTACAATGGGCGTTACTATTTGAAAGAAGGTGGTTTCGTAAAGTTTGATTTCGACAGACAGCAATTTGTTGATCTTTCAGACAGCACCAATACAACGGCAAATTTCCGGCTGTTGCAGCGGGTAAACACTTCCGGTATATTTTTTAATATCGAAACGGATAACCATCTCTATGTCCGTTTTCGTGACATGGGACTGGCTGTTTTTGATGGAACTAACCTGACCTATCTCGACCGCAGGGATGGACTTCCAAGTCTTCGCATAAGCTATCCGCACAGAGACCGAAACGATGATCTTTTATTTACCACACCCACAGGGGGTATCATTTTCAGTGGAAAAGAATTTACATCTGTTCGTGATGATGCCATAAGCGGTCTGTCGGCAAGAGGTATTGCACGTGATAAAAACGGAAATATTCTGATCGCCCATCTGGATCAGGGTATTACGGTAACGCAGATGGATACGATCCGTCATCCGGTTCGGATATCAACCATAATGGCTGATGACGAGCGTTATTACGAATCCCAAAATCCGCGCCTGGCACACAGTCAGAATAATCTCTATTTCCGGTTTAGCACTCTCAATTTTTCCAGACCGGATGATGTGAAATTCTCACATATACTTGAAGGCATTAGTAGTGAGTGGTCTTCGCCTTCTGAGACCAATTTTATTGAATTCAGAGATCTTCCACCCGGAAATTATACCTTTAAGGTGCGAAGTGTCGGACCCGGAACGCTGGAGTCAGACCCATCGGAGTTCTCCTTTAGTATAGCCCCGCCCTGGTGGAGAACCTGGTGGGCTTATGGAATGTATCTGCTTCTGTTTCTGATGGGAGTATTGGCTGCAGACCGCCTTCAGAGAAGGCGGCTTTTGGCAAAGGCAATTGAAAGGGAGCGAGACAAGGAACTGGCACACGCCCGTGAGATCGAAAAAGCTTACAAGAATCTCGAGAATGCCCATCAAAATCTCAAAGCAGCCCAGGACCAGCTTGTGCAGCAGGAAAAACTCGCCTCTCTTGGTCAGCTGACAGCCGGTATCGCCCACGAGATCAAGAACCCACTCAATTTCGTGAATAATTTTTCGGAGGTGAGTTTGGAATTGATTGAGGAAGTACGGGAGGAGGTTTTGAGTGCTCAGAGCGATAGCGATTCCCGCGAGAGCGAAAAGGCTCCGAGGGATCGGGACTGCGAAAAGCACGCAGCAAAAGTGATTCGGAACGAAGTGGAGAACCGGGAAGTGCCCCGAGCCGAAGGCGATGCCGGGGGTGTGTCCGATGGGGCTCATCAAAGCGATCTCATCCTCGAAATCCTTGACGACATCGAAGCCAACCTCCGCAAAATCCACGAGCATGGTTCGCGTGCAAACGGTATTGTTCAATCGATGTTATTGCACAGCCGGGGGGGATCCGGCAGTATGGAGCCTGTGGATTTGAACGGTTTGGTGAAAGAATATGTGAGCTTAGCTTTCCACGGTATGCGGGCGTCCAAGAATCCAATAAATGTGGATATGCAGTATGAGCTTGATGATTCCATTGGTGAAATCCCAATGATCGCAGAGGATTTTTCCCGTGTGATTCTGAATTTGTGCAATAATGCGTTTGACGCCATGAGGAGCAAGCTGACGGGAGACGGGGAAGCGATGACCCGGGAGACGTACAATCCCAAACTAAAGGTGCGAACCAAATCCAACGCAGATACTATCACCATCGAAATCGA
>REDA01000093.1 GCA_007693745.1 Balneolaceae bacterium | reverse complement strand
ATGCAAAAGTAACCAAAAAATCAAGGCTGTGAATCGAAGGAAAAACACAAGTGCCTTTAGGCGCGCAGTCTTTTTCCGTAGATCGTGAGCATAGCGAGCGAACTGCGTTGCGGGCCGTGTTCAGGCGGAACGCTCAAAGCACCCGCCCCACGGTTCAAGGCCGGGAGGGATGTTGAACTGAGATTGTTCCTCTTATTCTATTGCCCCAACGGGGCGACATCAATAGGTACGGTAGAAATGGCTGCGGACGCGGATGCTCCCTCCACTAAAAACACCCGCCAGACTATTCAAGGCCGGAGGGGATGCTTTTTCTATGGGTATCTCCCATAAACGGATAAACTTATAAACGCATAAACTATCTAAAGATTCACACCGATGTGCTCCGCTTTTATCTCGCCAGACTATTCAAGGCCGGCTTTTCTCAGGCCAAGGTTTAGAAGCTATATGAGGAACAGGACACTTTTGCGTTTTGCGTTTTGCGTTTTCACTTTTCCCTTTTCTGCGCCGGATACGAACCCTGGCTGGGGTCTCCCTGGATGCGGGGGGGCAGGTAGCCTTCCGGGTAGTTGGTTTTGTAGCTCTCCCCAAAGAGTTTGTTGTGGATGGTGGTGTTTTTGTACACCTCATAATCAAATTTACCCACCTTGCGGTAGAAGAGCGTGATGAAGGAGGAACTGATCACAATAAAGGTGGAGTAGAGTATCGCCAGCCAGAGCATCTGACTCTGATAGGGCTCTGAAAAACTGAGCAGGATAATGGCAAAGGCGATCGGGCCGTTCTGTATCCCCGTTTCCAGCGATATCGCCCGCTGAAAGATGGGCGGAAGCCGAAAGAGACGCGACATCCAGAAGCCAAAGAGAAATCCGAGCAGCCCCACGCTGATGGCCGCCAGATAGATCGTTGCCGGTGTAGCCAGCAGCAGCTGCGTTTGCCGGATGAAGACGGTTCCGATCAGAAAGATGATCACAATAATCCCCATAAAGCCTGCCGTGTCTTCGGCTGTTTTCGCCCATAAGGGTGATTTGGCGCGCAGGATCATCCCCAAAATCACCGGCACCAGGACCAGGATCAGCGAGGCGACAATATTGAATGTGGGAATCACAAATTCGGCTGCCGCTCCTTCGGCCTGCATCTGCGCACTGATCACCGCTGTGAAGTCGGTTGTGTAGAATTCCAGCAGAATCGGCATCATCAAAATCGCAACAGTGGTGGATGCGGTTGTCATGGCGATACTCAGTGCCACCGACCCTCTCGCAAAGTAGGCAAACATATTGGAGGTGGTTCCGCCGGGCAGGCACCCGATCAGGATAATGGCAATCGCAAAGGCGGGATCCAGATTTAAAAACAGGGCCAGGCTGTAGGCGAAGAAGGGCATCAGGCCGAATTGTGAGAGAAACCCGATCAGAATCCCCCTCGGATAGCGCATCACCGTCTTGAAATCGTCGATCGTCAGACTCGCTCCCATCCCGAACATGATCGAAAAGATCATCAGAGCGAGCAGAATTTCATCGATGGGATAGAGCAGCTGTGTTGTAAATTCCATGGTTAGCCTCCTTTGGATGAGTCGTTTTCGTACATCTCTTCGATCAGCGCCTCATACTTGTCCGTAATCACATGCCGCTTCATCTTCTGCAGGCTGGTCAGCTCCTCTCCCACCTTGAATCCTCTGTCCAGCAGCCGGAAATCTTTGACCAGCTCAAAGGGTTTGAATCCACCGGCAACCGTAATCATCTTCTTGATTTCTGCCCGAATCATCTTTTTGACATCGGGGTTGGCAACCAGCTCTTTGAGTGTGGTCTCTTCAAACCCTTTTTCCCTGAATCCTTCCAGGCTGGGAACCACAAGCAGACCCACATGCTTTTTATCCTGACCCACCACCATACAGTGCTCGATCAGCAGGCTTTGGGTGAGCCTCATCTCGATGGGTGCCGGTTCCAGGTTTTCACCGCTCAGCAGTACGATGGTCGCTTTGGAGCGGCCCAGAATTTTCAGGCAGTCGTTGAAGGTGATCATTCCCAGATCACCCGTGCGAAGCCAGCCGTCCTGTATGGTGGCCGCGGTCTGCTCTTCGTCGCGATAGTACCCTTTCATCACCTGCGGACCCTTTACGCAGATCTCTCCGCGGATGCCGCGTCCCTGGTGGGGCCTCGCCTCATTGGGGTAGATCACTTCCCCGCTCTCCAGATCCACGATGCGCACCTCGGTATGTTCGATGGGCGGACCCACCGTACCGATCACCAGATGATCCTCCAGACGAACCGCAATTACGGGCGCCGTTTCGGTCATGCCATACCCTTCCAGCACAGGAATTCCGATGTAGTTGAAGAAACGGTCGATCTCCGCCGGCAGGGCTCCCCCACCCGAGATGGTGGCTTTCAGGGATCCCCCGGCACTCAGCCGGATCGGCTCGAGTACGGCCACATTGAAAAACCCGTAAAAGGGAACCACGATGAGCCAGCGCAGGGCGTGCAGCGGCGTGAGCAGAATACGCCTGAGCAGTGAGGCGGGTTTCAGATGCAGCTCCCGCCCGAACAGAAAATAGAGTGAGTTGTTATACTGAATACTCAAAAAATAGCCCGTATGAAAGAGCAGCCTGCGCATCCAGTGCGCTTCCCGAACCCGCTTGAGGATCCGTTCGTGCAGGCTTTCCCAGAGCCGGGGTGCCGAACCCATGAAGGTGGGTTCCACATCGCGCAGGTCATCCCCGAGGTAGCGGATATTGGTATAGTAGGTACAGACACCGCAGGCGATGGTAAACACTTCAAATACCCGTTCAAAAATATGCCAGACCGGAAGAATGGAGAGAACCCGGTCGGTGCAGTCGAGATCCACCGGGATCACTGCCACCTGTGAGGTGATATTTCCGTGTGTGAGCATCACCCCTTTCGGCTTGCCGGTAGTGCCGGAGGTGTAGATCAGGGTAAAAAGATCGTCGGGACGAATGGCATCCACCCGGGTTTTCAGCGACGCTTCCACAGCGGGATCCTCTTTTCTGCGTGCACCCCCTTTTTTTACCAGATCGTGGATGTGATGAATTCCTTCCGGTGCTTCTGCTTCGGGATCCATCAGGATGATCTCCTTCAGCTTTGGCGTATCCGCGCGGACCGATTCGATCTTTCGGAGCAGTGCTTTGGTCTCGGCGAATGCGACTTTTATGCCGGCGTGATTGATGATATAGATCAGCTCGGCTTCGGTGATGTCACGGCCCCGCGGTACATCCACAGCGCCGCAGAGCTGAACACCGTAATCGGCAAGGATCCATTCATAACGGTTGTCTGCAAAAAGGCCCACATGTTCACGCGCATCCACCCCCAGATCCATCAGCGAAGCAGCCAGATTTAACCCCTGCTGATAGAGCTCTTCGTAGGATACCGGTTCCCATTCCATCTCTTTTTTCCGGGTTGCAAAAGCGGGCAGCGAACCAAACCTTCGGGCGGCTTCGGAATAGAGTTCCGGCAGATGTTTTGCGGTGATACGGTGACCCATAAATCAACAAATATAACGGCAGAAAGAGGATGTTTTGGCAGAGAATCAGCAAAGCGCGTTGGAATATACTTTACTGGAGGTAAAATTGAAACAGGGATTTTTGTTTCTTCGTTTTGGTTTCTGGTTTCTGGTTTCTTGTGGGGTTGAATCAGGTTTTTTCCTTGTTACTTTTGCCTTGATGCAAAAGTAACCAAAAGATCAAGGCTTAGAACACTCTGGCGGGCCGTTCCGGGAGCAGCCGCTGCACCCATTTAAGGTCCATACCGGGCAGCCCCAGCACGCAGGACGAGCCGGTAGAAATGGCTGCGGACGCGGATGCTCCCTTCACTCAATGCACCCGCCAGACTGTTCAAGGCCGGGGTATTTGAGGCTAAGGTTAAGGCTAAGGTTGAGGGTTGCCCGGCATGTCGAGCGCAATGAGGAACAGGACACTTTTGCGTTTTGCGTTTTGCGTTTTGCCTTTTGCGTTTTCCCTTTTGCTGCGTGCAGTTCGCAGTCCCGACAAACCTGTCGGGGCGTTTTCAATTTTTTCTCTTCGCTATCGCTTCGTAATGTAAAAGAGGGGCACTCCCTTTGCGATATGAAAAA
>REDA01000020.1 GCA_007693745.1 Balneolaceae bacterium | reverse complement strand
CTACGGAAAAAGACTGCGCGCCTAAAGGCACTTGTGTTTTTCCTTCGATTCACAGCCTTGATCTTTTGCTTACTTTTGCATCAAGGCAAAAGTAAGAAGGAAAGAATCTCTATTATACCTCACCCCCATCATCAAGGCAAACATAACAAAGAGAACAGAGATTTGGGGATTTTTGATGTAACCCCTCTCTGTGACAAGCAGTAATATCTGGGATGAGATAATCAACCTAAAAAAACCAAACTTACTTCTTACTCCTGAGCATCATCTCCTGGATGACGGTATCGAAGGGTATCTCTTTTTCCACGAGCAGTACCAGCAGATGGTAAAGCAGATCGGCAGATTCACCGATGAGCTCTGCATTTTTTTTATTCTTTGAGGCAATGATCGTTTCAACCGCCTCTTCGCCCAGTTTTTGGGCGATTTTATCAATGCCTTTTTTAAAAAGTTTGGTTGAGTAGGAGCCTTTGGGTTTGTCAATTCGCCTGCTGATCAGCAACCGTTCCAGATCGTAAATAAATTCTATTTCTTCTTTGGCCATTGTAACATTTTATTAATTTAATATTCTTACACTGATTCCCTGCCGTTTCATCTCCTCTTTCAGGTCCAGAATCTCAATCTCCCTGAAGTGAAAGATACTCGCCGCAAGAACTGCATCCGCATGTCCTTTGATTACAGCGTCACAACAGTGCTGAATCGTTCCGGCACCGCCACTGGCAATCACCGGAATCGTCAGGATGCTGTTTACTGCCGCCAGCAGCTCCAGGTCGAACCCTGCCTTTGTCCCATCGCGATCCATACTCGTAAGCAGGATTTCACCGGCTCCCATCTGCTCCGTTCTGAGCATCCACTCCAGTGCATCAATGCCGGTGGGTTCCGATCCGCCTTTTACATATACCTCCCAGGAACCATTGCTTCTCTTGGCATCCACAGCCGCTACAATGGCCTGAGAGCCGAATGCGGCCGATGCCAGTGAAAGCAGTTCGGGATTGCGGACAATCGAACTGTTGAGGGATACTTTATCCGCTCCTGCCTTCAAAATCGCTTCAATTTCATCCACTTCCCGGATTCCTCCGCCCACCGTAAAGGGAATACTGATCTCCCTCGCGATCTCCGTAACCAGATTGACCAGCGTCTTACGCTTCTCATTTGTAGCGGTAATATCCAGGAAAACAAGTTCATCTGCCCCCTCATTGGTATAACGCCGTGCAAGCTCGACCGGGTCGCCGGCATCCCTGAGCCCGACAAAGTTTATCCCCTTGACGGTACGGCCATCCTTGATATCGAGACAGGGTATGATTCTTTTTGTCAACATCTTTCGTGCCTAAATATAAGGGAATATTTGTAAAGTGAAATGCACTCTCTTTCTCTTCATATGTTGTGTCCTCTTTTCAAATATACTCTTTGGGGGCTTTCAAAAACTTTTCATCAGCCAATATCTTCGTTTTTGTAAAGCTAAAGTTCTAACGTATGGCAAACAGGATGCGGTTTAAAAATTTGCTTCCTCTCTGATCTTGTGCAAAACTCCTTGCATATCAGCCTCCCTTCTTTATAGAGCACCATGTAAATTGTTGGAAAAGAAGATATGATCCATGTTTAAAACCATATCGGTCGAAATTCAAAAAAAAATTCAGATGATTCCGGATCTCCATGATAAAACAAAACCGATGCATATTCGTATATAGTATAACATATTGCTCTGTAGTATGTTAAGGAAACTTTACAATACGGTTCATTTGACCGGTATCTTCGTAGTCGCAGATTTAAAATCAGAATGTATCGTCAATACACTGCGGTATTATATTTGCTTCTGCATCGATCCGGGACTTTTTTTCTTTCAAAGCGCCCCTCTATGTGAATTACAGGGGGCCGATATCGGAAAGTGGCACACAAACCAGGATCCGCTGACTCTGCGAGCTGTTTTATTTTTTAATGAATTCTAACATTTGCCATGAAACTCTTTTCAACTGCTCTTGTACTCCTGCTGCCTGTTTTTCTTCTTGGTTCTGCATTTTCATGCAGTGAAACCGCTGTGGGCCCTGAACCCCCATCAGGTGAACTGCCGCGCGAACTCACACCCACAGAGAAATTGCTCGTGGAAGCGGATCAGAAATTTAGCTATGAACTCTTCAGCCGTATTACTCAGCAGGAGTCTGAACAGGAGAACCTGATGATCTCCCCGCTCAGTATCTCCATGGCACTTGCCATGACACTGAACGGAGCAGAGGGGGAGACCTATGATGCGATGCGGGAAGCTCTGTTTCTGGCAGGTTTGGATCTGGAAGAGATCAACAGTTCGTTTCAAAGCCTCAGAGAACTGCTGCTTACCGCCGATTCCGGCATTGAGATGATCATCGCCAACTCGATCTGGCATGCCGATCACTTTGCCGTCAATCCAGGGTTCAGGGAGAGAATTACCACGTTTTACGATGCTGAGGTTACCGGCCTGAATTTTGAAGATGCTGCTTCCCGCGGCGTAATTAACAACTGGGTGGAGCAGAAGACCAACGGCCGGATTGATGAACTGGTAGAGGAGATCGATCCCGATCAGATCATGTTTCTTGTGAATGCTCTCTATTTTATGGGCGACTGGCTCCGGGAGTTTGATCCGGAGGAGACCTACACAGCCCGGTTCAGGAGGGAAGACAATACCACTGCAGAAGTAGATATGATGACCCAAAAAGGCCTTTTTGCTACCTATTTTAATGAACATGTGCAGATGATTGAACTGCCTTACGGAGACAGCCTTTTTACCATGACACTCCTGTTGCCTGCCGATCCTGCCCTGCCGCTGAATCAGTTTATTGATGCTCAGGTGAAGGAGGAGAATCTGCGCAGCTGGCGAAACTCTCTTTCTGTAGATATGCGTGAATCGACCATCCATCTCCCCAGCTTTGAATTTGAGTACGATATTGAACTGAATGAGGTGCTGAAAGCGATGGGGATGGAGATTGCTTTTGACGAGTTCAGCGCCGATTTTTCCGGATTAAGTGAAGCGGGCCAGAGAAACATCTTTATCGATGAAGTGATGCATAAAACCTTTATTCGTGTGGATGAGAAGGGGACAGAAGCTGCAGCTGCCACCAGTGTCGGTATGATGCCAACCTCCATGCCCCCGATGATCGTTGCCGATCGGCCTTTTGTGTTTATCATCTACGAAAGAGAAAGCGGAGCCAATCTGTTTATGGGCCGGGTGATGGATCCGTCTCAGTAATTAAAAATCCCCGTCGGTTTTCAGGTATGTATGCAGTACTGAGAGATGTTGCGAAAGTTAGTCTTTAGTTAATCGCCGGGAGAGGAACCATCACTCACCAGCCGGCGCAGATGCCGGCGATTTCACTGATGTTTAGCCGGTTAAAGTTAATCTGTCGGGACGAGTGTCGAAAGCAGTTCCCGGATCTTTTTCATGGAGATGGGTTTGGTAATGACATCATTCATTCCGGATTCATGGCATTTTTCCTGATCTTCCTTCAGGGCAGCAGCCGTAAGGGCTACGATGGGTACAGGACTGGAGATATTCTGCTCAGACTCCAGACTTCGTATCTGGCGGGTCGCCTCCAGACCATCCATCACCGGCATCTGCAGATCCATTAAGATCAGATCAGGTCGTTCATGTTGCCATAGCTGAAGAGCGTCATAGCCATTCTCTGCTTTTAGAATATGGACCCCGGGAAGGATCGACTCCAGTAAAGAGCAGGTGAGTTTCATGTTCAGCCCCACATCTTCAGCGACCAGAATTGAGAGGCTCTTTTTTGCGCTCTTCCGCCGTTTTGTCAACTCAATTATCTCCGGCTCTGCTGCAGAGAGGCGAATCGTTTCCATTTGCTGTTCAGAAACTACGGGCAACTCCAGTTCAAAGAAAAACCGGCTCCCCTGGCCGGGTTCACTTTCAAAGTCAATTCGGCTCCCCATCTGCTCCGCAATTCGCTGCGAGATTACCAGGCCGAGTCCGGTGCCCCCGAATCTCCGGGTGGTAGATGTATCTGCCTGAGAAAAGACTTTAAAAAGCTTGGTTCGCTGTTCCTCTGAGATACCTATACCGGTATCACGAACAGCGAATGTAAACAGAGACTTTTCCTGATCGATGACTTGATGCAGTACTTTGAGTTCCACCACCCCTTTTTCGGTGAATTTAATGGCATTACTTAACAGGTTGGAAAGTATTTGAGTCAGCCGTATGGAATCGGTCATCACATACTCGGGAAGAGATGCATCCATGTCGAGCAGTAGACGGAGTTCTTTTTTTTCAGCACCCGGCTTCACAATGTCGATACTCTGCCGGATCAGTTCCTTAATGTTTGTGCGGGTTGTGTCCAGTTCCAGCATACCGGCCTCAACCTTCGAGAGGTCGAGTATATCGTTAATGATTCGAAGCAAATTGTGCCCGGATACATTGGCGTGATTTACATACTGGCGCTGTTCGGGTGACAGCGTGGTGGTGTTGAGCATCTCGGTAAAACCGATCACTCCGTTGAGGGGGGTACGCAACTCATGGCTCATATTAGCCAGAAATTCACTTTTGGCCCGGCTCGCCTCTTCGGCCTGCTGCTTGGCCTCTTTCAGGGCTTCCTCAGCTTTCAGTTTGTTTAAAAAAGCACTGGTTTGCGCTACAAATGCCTCGATCAGTGAGTGGTTGATAGAAGCCTTGCCATTGGAAATAATGGTGATGTTACCGTAGATCCGCTGATCTTTCTGAAGTGCAACAGTGTAGATTTTTTCGACGGAAAGAAGTTTCTTTATAGCATTTTCGACGGTTTCGGAGATATTGTAGTCAAAAAATTTGCGGAAATTCATCTCAATCTCAATCAAATTCCCGCTCAGTAACGCGTCATGATATTCCGGATCTGTATCGCCCTCAAGTTTTTCCAGATCATAGCCGAATAATCTGGAAACCTGTCTGCTTTTATCCCCGATTCCTTCAATATTCTGCATGGACCACCGCTTACCGGATTCATCATATTTAACGATAATCACGATGCACTGTTGATCCAGCACTTCATATAATTTTCCGGCTGCGTATCTGTAAATTTCCTCACTTGAAGAGAGACGGATCAGCTCTGTGGCAGATTGAGCCAGCAAGGCGTATCTTTTTTCACTTGCTTTAAGAGCGGCACTTGTTTTCTTCGACTCTTCAACAGCAACGAGCAGCTTCTGCCTGGATGCTTCCGACTCTTCAAGACGTTGCTGCTGAATTCGTTTTTCATTGACTTTCAGTTCATCCAGGTCAGATTTTATCAGCTCCAGAGACTCTGCAAAGTATGCCAGAGGATTGTCGCGAGATACAATTTCATCCTCTGCTGAGTAATCCCGATCCAGAAGAAGCCGCCCGAACACCCGGCTGATTTCTTCTATATCCTCAGCTTTTACTGTTATTTCATCCGATTGATCCCTGCGAATGGGAGAGAGCTCGCTCATTCGTCCGAAGGCTTCATCTGACGAGTCAACAAATTCGATATTCCGCCTCACAAATGCAGAAAAGATCCGGATAGCGATCTTATTGAATGTGCTGGCATTGATGATGAACTGCGTTACATCGTTATTTTCCGTTTCAAGGGTAATTCGCCTGATTTCTTTTGCATAGGACCGCCTGATCAAAATGGATGTTTCTCCGGCATCGGTATAATCCGCGATCATGTAGGGAATATTGATGAGCTGATTTTCTCTCATGACTCTTTCGAGCAGTAAACAGGATTCAGTGACACTCTCTGTTTCAGTAGGAGTGCCATGGATTGAGGTGTAAAGAAGGTGGCCGGGAATACAGCCGATCCGGAATGTAAACCCGGGTTCGATACCGTGATACTCCCATTCCGGTTTGAATTGAATATCTGGAAAAGAAAACCTTGAACGAAGGCGTTTATGAGGGGTCGTTCGTTTTTGTGCAAGGATAGTTTGTGCCGACCGGATGGCATCCTCATAACTGTTTACGGAGATTACTTCCATCTGGTTTCAAAAAAACGCAGCCAGCGTGTAATGAAAGATTTAACCCAGGAGGGTTTGTTGATCATCACCAGGCCTATCATCCGGTTTCTTTGCTGATAAAGCCGTCGAAGCTGCTTTTTTAGTGCACCCAGTGAGGCCCGTCCCTCCAGGTAGGTAAAATCCCTGATCTGAACATAGGGATCCCGGACTCCGGCGGCACTGCAAAAGGCATCGACTTTTGAGTAAAAAATATCTGCGTCATGGTTCGTGAGGTTTCCCCTGCTTTGAATCAGAACAATGGAATCACCGATCTTCTTCAGGGAAGTGTGATAACCTGCCCCAAGCTCCACATCCGAAAAACCGGGCAATTCAACAATGGGTAACCCGCTTGTATTGCAAAGGGAAGAGTTACCGCTATTCATCGATCCACTTGATTAGAGGACGAATATTCAATTCAGAGACTGCAGATGGAAACGGAGCAGGTATATTCAGATGACTCTGACTGCGTGACAACAACCCCTGCGACGGGACTCGCCCGATTTCATGATGCCTGTATTGGATAAAAGGTGTACACCAATTCATGAACGTAATGATAATCTGTCCCTTCGATAGTTTAATTGTCGTCTGATATGAGCTTAATCAGATTCAAAGTAAACAAGGTTTTTATTTACTGCAAGTGAAGCTCTTTCGTCTGTTTTTTGATTGAGATCAGGGCTCGGAAATGAAAAAGGGAAGCCTCAGAATATCCGTATTGCCGTCAAATAAGCTCCTGAAGCAGAATCCCGTTTCAATACGTGCTTGTCCCTGCCGGATCAGTCGGTAAGAAACTCTGAATTCCCGGGGATCGAAGCGGGACCAGCGATTTTATTGTCCCGGTCTATTTTTTGCAGTAATCTGTGAGTATGAGCCTCAACCTGGCCGTGTCGATCGGTTTGGTCAGCACATCATCCATACCGGCTGCCAGACATTGATCCCGGTCTTCTCTCAATGCAGCGGCTGTGAGGGCGATGACCGGCGTACGGGTTACACCTCCGTCCTGCTCTTCGAGTTTCCGGATCTTGCGGGTGGCTTCCAGCCCGTCCATTTGCGGCATCTGCAGATCCATCAGCACCAGGTCGGGTTTATGGTTCTTCCAGAGGTTCATTGCCTGTATCCCATCTTCTGCCTTCAGCAGTTCAGCATCAGGCAGAATCGCACCCAGCAGAGCGCAGATCAGATTCATATTCAGGGGCACATCCTCGGCAATCAGAATCGAAGCCTTGTGATGTGGCAATAAATCATCCTGCTCTCTACGTCCGGCTGAAGAGCGCGGTTTTCCATTTGCATCTGCCTCTGCGGGAAGATGAATCCGGTTGATACAAGCAAAGAGACTGGCAGCCTTTACCGGTTTGTTTATAAAGCAACGTTTCTCCTCAGGATTACAGCTGAATTGATTTTCGTCGTCAGTAAATCCCAGCATGATCACATGTATGTCAGCCACTGCACTTCCCATTTTTTCACGGATCAGCTGCAGTGTCTCCTCACCGTTCATGTAAGGCATCTGCTGATCACAAATCAGCAGATTGAAATTCCGGTCATGCTCCAGCGCCTTCAGTGCCTCCAACCCGTTCCCGCACTCCACCACTTCTACACCCCGGTGAGTAAGCATTCCTTTTAAAATCCTGCGGCTTCCGGGGTGATCATCTACAACCAGGCAGCGGCTTACCGGGAGATTTACCTGCTGTACAATCGGCTCAGCGCCCTCAACTTCAATCTCAAAATAGAACCGGCTTCCCTTGTTCGGGATACTCTCATAGTCAATTTGACCACCCATTTTCCGGGCAATTGTTTGCGAGATTACCAGGCCAAGTCCGGTACCTCCGAATTTCCGGGTAGTGGAGCTGTCGGCCTGCGAAAAAGCTTTGAAGAGTTTTTCTTTCTGTTCTTCTGTTATGCCGATGCCGGTGTCGCGAACCGAAAAGAGGATGGAGGTGTTTCCATTCCCGAGGGTACGACAGCCGGCAGAAAGCTCCACTTCACCGGATTCTGTAAACTTTATGGCATTACTCAGCAGGTTGGTCAGAATCTGCGTAAGCCGAACCGGGTCTGTCCGGACATATTGCGGCAGAACAGGATCCACATTCAGCAGCAGTTCAAGGTTTTTTTTCAGTGCGGCTATTTTAACGATATCCAGAGAGTTATAGATCAGTTCAATGATATCTGTGCGTTCGGAAGTTAGCTCCAGCATACCGGCCTCGATCTTTGAGAGATCCAGGATGTTATTGATGATCTGCAGAAGGTTATTACCCGATACATTGATGTGATTAACATACTGATGCTGTCCCGCTGAGAGGGAGGTGTTGTTAAGCAGTTCCGAAAAACCAATCACTCCGTTGAGGGGGGTGCGCAACTCATGACTCATCACGGCCAAAAACTCACTCTTGGCCCGGCTGGCTGCTTCTGCCTCATTTTTGGCTTCCTTTAGTTTTTGTTCTGCTTCAACTTTTTTCGAGACATCATTCATATAACCGGTCCACAAAACACTTCCATCGTTGTCCTGCACCGGTGTTGCATTGCCTTCGACCCAAATGGTTGATCCGCCGGACAAGTTCACTCTAAAAATAGCATGCCAGTTTTCCAGGGTTTGATTTCCGGAAATGATTCCGGCCATTACCTCTTCATAATCTTCAGAATGAATCAGTGAGAAGAGAGAAGAGATATCTTTCATAGCCTCCTCTGGCTTTACTCCGATCAGATTGGCGATACTAGGGCTCGCATATTCGATGCAGGAAGTGCCGTCCGGTTTCATGCGGAACTGGTAAAGAAAACCGGGGATGGTTTTTCCAATCTGCTCAAACCGATGAAGCAGTTCATTCCGCTCTTTCTCTGCTTTTTTTTGTTCCGTAATATCGATTACCGAACCAATCACTTTTACCACCTTGCCATTTTCAATGACAGGTTCGGTTTTGGTTCGAATCCAACGCTGGTTGCCTTTCAGGGTTCGGAACGGAAACTCCAGATCGTATCCGACACCTTCCCCAAGACATTTCTCAAATGCTTCCCGTATGGTATCCCGGTCTTCCGGCATGTAGCATTCGATACTGTCGTTAATCTGGTCGAATTTAGTATTTTTCTCAATTTCATGAATCCGGAAGAGCTCATCGGTCCAGAACATCTCCTGCGGTTCAACCGTGTATTCCCACCCCCCTGTTTTACTGATCTCTTCAATATCATTGAGCAGGTTTTTCATTCGCTCAAGTTGCTCTTCGGCTCTCTTCTGTTCTGTTTGGTCATATGCTGTACAAACCAGATACTCAACCCTGCCATCCTCATTTAACTTAGGCGTTTTGGTCAGCAAAATGTATCGGAGCCTGCCATCGGTGTCCGGCCTCCACTTTTCAATTCGAACCGGTTGCTTCTCTTTGAAAACCTTCTCATTCGCCTCTTTCCATTCATCGGCTATTTCTTTTGAGTAGAGCTCATAAAAACTCTTGCCGGATAACTCCTCAGGTTTAAACCCCTTGAATGCTGCATGAGCCGGATTTACTATACCATAGGTGGATGGGTCCGTGAGATACCATACCTGAGTTTCGATATTGTCGAGTAAAAGAGACCTTGACTCTATTTCTTTTTGCAGAGATAGCTCGGCCAGTTTTCGGGAGTGGATGTTTGTACCGTTCATCGAAAAACCGATTACCGACTCATCATCAAATACAGGGTAATAGTTAAACTCAAACCAAAACCCGTTCACAATCAACTCTCTTTTAACGATTTCACCTGTCAGTGCTTTCTTGGTGTCAAGGAAGAAAAATTTCTCGGTTTCAGGGAGTAAAAAATCAAGGATGGAGTCATTTTCACTTATCGATCTGCCGAAAACCAATTTGACATTATTTATTGCAGCCTCATTTAACGACAAGATTTTGTAATCCGGACTGATTAACAGATTTCCTTCCTGTGTGCTGTTGAGTATGGCCCGGAGTTTATTTTCTGAACTTCGAAATTGTTCACTATTTCTTTTCCTTTCGGTAATGTCATACTGAACAGCTACGAAATGCGTCAGGGTACCGCCTGAATCACGCACAGGCTGGATGTCCATATGTATCCAGTAGGGGGTATTCTGTTTGGTGTAATTCAGGATCTCACACTGGAACGGTTCTCCGGCATCAAAAGCTGCACTCATACGCTTTTTGAGTTCGGGATCAGGATTCGGTCCCTGAAGAATCTCACCGGGGTTTCTGCCTATAATCTCTTCTTTACGATAGCCGGTAATCTTCCAGAATGTTTTGTTGGCCCAAATGGTAAGGCGATTGCAGTCGGTTACAAGAACCATGGTGCTGTCACTCTCCGAGATGTGGCTGAGAATGCTGTAAAGTGCTTCTGAATTTAAATGAGAGGTAATGTCGGAATCATTGGTTGAAAATTGATAATTCCCATCCTCTGATTTTTCTTGCAGAGAGTTCTCATTTGGCCTTTCTTCCGCGCTGCTCATGCAGTAGTCCCCCAGGTTATTCTCTATCGTTAGTTATATTCCTGAATTTAGATCAACTTACATAATTTTTCAAAAAAACCGGACTATTTAATCAGAGCGAATCCGGCAAACCGGAAGAATCACTATTCCCCAAACCCGCCATCTGTTCCAGAGAGATGAGCCCCTCATAATAAGCCTTGCCTACAACCACACCGTACAGCTCTTTTTCCCGGAGCGCCAGCAGGTCTCCCAGCCCGGAAACACCCCCCGAAGCGATCCAGTCCACCCCCGGAAATCGCTTTTGAAGGTCTTCATACATCGGTATATTCGGCCCGCTCAGCATTCCGTCTCTCGATATATCCGTACTCAGCACCTTCTTAAGTCCGGCTTCAATCATCGGATTCAAGAACGCCTCGATCGGCTCATCGGTGGTTTTCAGCCAGCCGCCATAGGCCATCTTCCCCTCTTTCAGATCCAGCCCCAGAATCATATGTTCCGGAAATTCCCTGATCGCTCCCATCCACTCTGCAGGCTCTTTCACAGCCATGGAAGAGCAGATCACACCGCTGAGTCCGGCATCCATCAGTTTTTCGATATCTCTTCTCCTGCGCACGCCCCCGCCAGTCTGAACGGACAGACCCAGCTCATCGATCATCGCCCGTATGATGGGCAGATTCTCAAATTCTCCGCTTTTGGCTCCATTGAGGTCCACCACATGGATATGGCTAAAACCGGCATCCCGGAAAGCCGCCGCTTCTTCCAAAGGATCAGGATTATAGACTGTTTTTTTTGTGTAGTCTCCTTTTTGCAGGCGAACGGCCTCTCCGTCGAGCAGATCAATAGCCGGTATGATTTTCATAGTAGAATCCTGAGTTGTTCATTTGGTGTTTCAACAGGATTGAAAATACCGCTTTGAGGACTCATTTTCGGAAAAAAAACAGTGAAGTTCTATTCCGGTTATCGACAACTCAGGAATGAAAGTGTGATAGAGTGGGGAGGAAGAGCTGTTTTGGGGATTACCGGCCTTCTTTTACAAGATCCAGGAAATTCTGAAGGATGTGTGATCCGGCATTGCCCGATTTTTCCGGATGAAACTGCACGCCCATGAAGTTCTCTTTGGAGACTACGGCCGAAAAATCCTCAATGTAACTGCAGGAGGCGAGGGTATAGTCATTGGTGGGGGCATAATAGCCGTGTACGTAATAGAGAAACTGCTTGTTGTCTATGCCTTTAATCAGGGGATGCTCTTTTACTACTTTGAACTGATTCCATCCCATGTGAGGCACTTTATCCTGCGATGAATCAAATTTTTTCAATCTCCCGGGGATAATACCCAGCGTTTTGCAATCTCCTTCTTCGGAAGTCTCAAAGAGTAACTGCATGCCCAGACAGATCCCCAGTACCGGTTTTGATGTGTTTTTGAGCCACACATCCAGATCTTTGGCTCTCAGGTCGTCCATAGCCGCGGCTGCATGACCCACGCCGGGAAAAATCACGGCATCTGCCTTTTCCAGCTCCTCCGGGTCATCGGAAATAAAATAAGCCGCGCCCAGCCGTTCCAGTGCATTGGATACGGAAGCAAGGTTTCCGGCTCTGTATTTTATAATTCCAATCATAGCTGATGTTACATTCAAAAACGTTTGTTCCGGAGCGGAGTCTCCGGTTTCATGAGATTATGTATTGCTCTGTGAGCAGATCCATCCATTCAATTTAATCATGAACAGCTGTATATACGGGATCAGATCAACCCTTTGGTTGTGGGCAGTATTCCCCGGATGCGTTCATTACGGCTTACGGAGAACCTGAGCGCTTTCGCAAAGCCTTTGAAAACGGCCTCTGTAATATGATGCTCATTTTCTCCGTCGGCTTTAACATAGAGCGTTGCCCCTGCGTTCATCGCAACGGTATAAAAAAAGTGCTTCAGCATTTCGGTGGGGAAATCGCCGACATACTCCCGCTTCAGATCCACTTCCCAGCGCAGATGCGGCCGGTCGGAGAGGTCGATGGCCACGGTTGCCTGCGCTTCATCCATCGGAAGTACAAACCCGTATCGCTGTATCCCCGCTTTGTTTTCAGAGATGGCTTTCCGGATCGCCTGGCCGAGTGCAATACCGCAGTCCTCAATGGTGTGATGTTCATCTACATCAAGATCCCCTTTACAGCTGAGTTCCAGGTCGATCAGACCGTGCCGGGCAATCTGATCGAGCATATGATCGAAAAAACGGAGACCGGTTGCAATGGATGAGTTTCCGGTTCCGTCCAGGTTGAGTGATAACACAATATCGGTCTCCCCGGTTTTACGGTGGATTTGCGCTCTTCTTTCCGGAAACAGGATTTTCCTGCAGAGATCGGGCCAGGTATCGGCCTCCGCTTCCAGCGAGCCGTTGTGCAGCAGCTGCAGTTTTATCTCTCTTCGGATGAGGGTAACGGTCTCTTCGGTACCGGGAGTATTTAACTCAATGCCTTCATTGATCAGAAGCTTGTTTTGCCGGGCACTTAATTCGGGTGAATCTGAGTAGAGCCTCCAACCGGCTTCCTGCACTGTTCTCAGTGCATAGAGGGCTCCTTCCGGGAGCAGTTCCGGATCATCTGTTCGCAGGGCAGACCATTCTATTTGCAGATTCATGAGAGGACCTCTTTAAGTGTTTTCAGAAAGCGGATATTTTCATCCGGCATGCCAATGGTGACCCTCAGGCACTCTTCACAGAGAGGTTCATTACCCCGGTAGCGCACAATCACACCTTTTTCAGCCAGTTTTTTATACACGGTGAGGGCGTTTCTGATTTTGAAAAGGATGAAGTTGGCATCCGAAGGATAGACCTTTTCCACTCCCGGAGCCATGGAAAGCTGCTCCGCAACCCACTCCCGCTCTTCCTTGATTTTTTCGATATTAAATTTTATCAGCTCCCGGTTTTCGAACGCTTTCATTGCCACATCTGCGGTGAGCCTGTTTATATTGTAGGGCGCTTTCACCTTCACCATCACCTCAATGATTTCGGGTTGGGCGATGGCGATACCAAGACGGATTCCGGCAAGCCCCATCGATTTGGAGAAGGTTTGCAAAACCACCAGGTTGGGATACTGCTGCACGGCACTTGCCAGGGTTTCGTCCCGGCTGAAATCGATGTAAGCCTCATCCACAACAACGATGCCGGGGAAGCGGCTGATCAGCTTCAGCATCTCTGTCCGTTTCATGGAGTTGGAGGTCGGGTTGTTGGGTGAACAGAGAAAGAGGAGTTTGTCCGGGCCTTCTGCCGCCCTGAATATTTCCTCTGTATCGAGCTGGAAATTGCCGGTCAGTAACACTTTTTTTACGCCCAGATTGTTGATGTGGGCGGATACTTCATACATGCCGTAGGTTGGCGGAGTGATGATGATGGAATCCCGGCCCGGTTCGCAGAAAATTCGCATCAACAGGTCGATCGGTTCGTCACTGCCCACTCCGAGAAAGATGTTATCCGGATCCACATGCCGCCACTGAGCAATTTTTTTTCTCACCCCCTCATGGAGGGTTGGCGGATACCTGTGGAGATCCAGCGGACTGCGCACGGGTGACCCGAGTGAATTTTCATTGGCATCCAGAAGGAGTCCGTCCTGAAAGTCGTCCCGGGCACTTCGGTAGGGCGTAAGCTTCCGGATGTTTTCCCGGATCAGTGAGTTGATGTCGATAGCAGCCATGAAATTAGTAATAGGGGAATAATAAGTGAATCGGTTGAGCCGTGGAGGCAGCTGCCTCAATGGTTAAAACAGGCAGAGCGGGTCCTTTTGGAGATCCGGGTGTAAAAGCTGAACAGCTGATGGTACCTTACCACTCAGAACTTCCCCCGGCTGAGTTTCTGCAGACGCAGTGAAACTGCATTCCTGTGCGCCTCAAGACCCTCAAGCTCTGCGAGGGTCTCCACAACAGGCCCGAGCTCCAGCAGTCCTTCCGGACTCATTTTCTGCATAGTAATGAATTTTTGAAAGCTTTGTAATGATACACCGCTGTACATTTTGGCATATCCGTAGGTTGGCAGGGTATGATTGGTGCCGGAGGCGTAGTCTCCCATACTTTCGGGTGTCCACGGTCCGATAAATACAGATCCTGCATTAACTACCTTGCCGGCCAGCTGATCTGCATCCGCACTGTTGATGATCAGATGTTCGGGGGCATAGCGGTTTGAAAATGCCATCGCTTCCTGACTGGTTTCCGCGACTACGATAAAGCTTTTAGCCAGGGCTTCGCCCGCAAATGCTTTCCGGGGAAGCTGCTCCAGCTGCTTTTGAAGTTCATGCAGTACAGCGTGCAGATCGGTCTCCCGGGTGACCACCAGAACCGCCTGACTATCGGAGCCGTGTTCGGCCTGTGAAAGCAGGTCGGCGGCAACAAATGCGGGGTCGGCAGTGCCATCAGCGATCACAAGTACTTCCGAGGGTCCGGCAGGCATGTCGATCGATACCATGGCGTCGCTGTTTTGCAGGAGCATTTTGGCTGCGGTCACGTACTGATTACCCGGACCAAAAATCTTATCCACTTTAGGAATTGTTGCGGTGCCGAAGGCGAGACCGGCAATGGCCTGAGCCCCGCCTGCTCTCACAATATGAGTCGCTTTTATCTTTTGCGCCACGTAGAGAACCGAATCGGGAATGGATCCATTGCTGTCGGGCGGAGTTGCAAGCACGATGGTGCTGCATCCGGCAAGCATCGCCGGTATTCCGAGCATCAGAGCCGTAGAGGGAAGAGGTGCGGTTCCGCCGGGGATATAGAGACCCACTCTTTCGATGGGACGGGTCACCCGTTCGCATACAACACCCTCCATGGTTTCGACTGTTAAATCGGGTGCCTGCTGAGCTTCATGAAACCGGCAGATATTCTGATAGGCTGTATCGATTGCAGATCTGACCGGATCACTGAGTTCTGCATGTAACTCTTCGGGCCGGATCACAAGCGGATCGGGACAGGCACCGTCAAACTGCTTTGTAAAGCGCCCGATAGCCTCGTCTCCCTCCGACTCCACATCCCGGATGATCGGTTCCACGAGGGAAAACACTGCCTGAAAATCCATTTTTGGCCGCCTGCAGAGAGATTCTGTCTCTTCGTCACTCAGCTGATTGAGATCGTATGTTTTCATAGTTAAAGAGTCGCTGTTAGCCACAATATTTAGCTGCTGCCGGGATCAGGCGATCATGCTCTCGATCGGGAGCATGACAATTCCTGTTGCCCCGGCCTCTTTGAGTTTTTCCATGACATCCCAGAATGTTGACAAAGGAACAACTGTATGGATCGCCACCATTCCATTATCTGCAAGAGGCATCACGGTTGGACTCTTCAGGGAGGGGATGATCTCCTTGATTTCCGGAACGGATTCTGCCGGTGCATTCATCATGATATAACGGCTGCGGGCTGCCAGCTGATAGCCATCAATCCGCTGCAGTATCCGCTCTGTGAGCTCCTTTTTGCCGCTTGAGAGTGGCTTTTTGGTTTGAATCAGCTGTGTTTCCGATTCGAAAATAGAAACTACTTCTTCCAGACCGTTGGCTCTCAGGGTGCCGCCAGTCGAAACCAGATCACTGATGGCATCGGCAATTTCAAGCCGGGGTGCAATTTCAACGGAACCGGAAAGGGTGATGATCTCCACACCGATACCCCGATCCCGGAAAAAACGGCCTGTGATACCGGGGTAGCTGGTAGCAATCCGTTTCCCTGCGAAATCCTCTGCCCTGCGAAGTTTGTCTTCTTTTTTTCCCGCGAGGGAGAGCCGGCAAACCCCATAGTTGAGTCCCCGAAGGATTGTCACATCCGCATCATCCTCGGCAACGACATTCGCTCCCACAAAACCCAGGTCACACACTCCATCCTCCACATACTCGGGGATATCATCGTCGCGGATCAGGAGCAGTTCCACATCAAAATTGAGACATTTAACGACCAGGCTGCGCTTGTAATCGTCAAATTTCAGCCCGATTCCGTCGAGCAGTTTTAGTGTTTTTTCTGTGAGCCTGCCGCCTTTTTGAACGGCAATACGCAGGGAAGTATCAGAATCTGAGGTTCTCATGAAAATAAAATCTGTTAAGTGTTGAAAATAGTGAGAAGAGAAACGGGATGGAAAGGAGAAATTACTGCCTGATATGCCCGTGAAAGCCGTGCGGATAGCAATGATGATACAGGCTGTAGCCGGTAAGATGTAAAGTGAATTTCATAGATGGAAAAATAGGGAATTTAACGCTGTTTTACCACATGGCTTTTTCAGCCCGGTTGCCGGAAGAGTCCTATTTCGCTGCACTCCGGACAGCAGGAATCCGCCGGAGTTCAACTGTCAACATTCTTCAGATCAGGATCCAATTACTGAAAAGAGATGCAGATTTATTTTCAAAATAAATGCACTATTTCATTATCATTCGATGGAGGTGCTGTTCGTAAAACCGTTCCGTATCACTCCATAGAAACAAGCTCCACAGAAACATAACACGGGTATTTTACATGAAAACAATTGCTCAGCTCACCTATATTCCTCTCTATACAGACCATCCCAAGGAGAAAGTGGAAGATATCATTGAATTTGTGGCACAACACGATGTGGAAGTGGACGTTAATTATCTTTCCACGAGTGTGAAGGGAGATCCTCAGGTTGTTTTTGACCTCATTCGGGAGATCTATGATGAAATGAGCCTGGAAGGCGAAAAATTCCGCCTGCATGTGGAACTTTTAAGTCCGGTAAATGAGTAATAGAACTACACAGTTCTCCATCAGGAGAGCTGCATCCAAAAGAGCCTGAACCTGCGGGTTCGCTCGTCTTGCCAAACCAACGATTCTGCTGATGACACCTACCGTGAATCCACTGATTAAATACACGCTTCTCTCTTCGCTTCTGGGGGCACTTTTACTCTTCCAGGCATGCGATATTCTCACAAGTGACAAGCCGGGCGTGGACGCCTCCGATGAGAAGGTTTTCGTGTGGGGCGGGCTAAACTACTGGTACTACTGGCAGCAGCAGGTGCCCGATCTGGCTGACAGTAAAAAGGAGAATAGTGCTGTTTTTTCCGGGTTTTTAAACGGGTTTGAGACGGAAAGGGATCTCTTTAATCACCTGCTCTACCGGGAAGATGATTTTTCATGGTTTATTGATGATTATGAAGTGCATGAAGCCGCACGACTTGGCACCTCCAAATCGTTCGGGTTTCGGTTTGGTCTGCTCTACCAGACACCTGCACCCAACGACAACCGTATTTTCGGTTATGTGATGTATGTGGTGCCCGATTCACCGGCAGATCAGGCCGGACTGGTACGAGGGGACCTGTTTAACGGGGTGAACGGGCAGCTTTTGACCGACCGCAATTATCAGGATTTGCTGGCATCTGACAACTATGAACTCACCCTTGCCCGGATCACGGAGGTTGCGGAAAATGGGGGTGTGACCCTGGAACCGCTGGATCAAACCGTTTCCGTGACGGCAGTTACCCTGCAGGAGAATCCGGTGCACATGGCCTCGGTGATCGAGGTCGGCTCTCTGCGGGTGGGCTATCTGATGTATAACGCCTTCCGGTTTAATTTTCACGACGATCTGAATAACCGGTTCGGGGAATTCCGCAACGCGGGTGTGAGTGAACTTGTTCTCGATCTGCGTTACAACGGCGGCGGAACACTCATCACCAGTGCTCTTCTGGCGAGTATGATTTCGGGTTTGGGTTCCGATGAGGTATTTTCGACCCTTACCTATAACCAGAAGAGAAGTTCGTCTAATGTTGTTTACCCTTTTTTTGATGAGGTTCTTGTCTATGACAATTCCGGCTCTCTGGTTGACGATGAGGTTCCCATGAACACGCTTAACTTAACCCGGCTCTATGTGCTCACCAGCAGCCGTACGGCCTCTGCAAGCGAAACCATCGTCAACGGGCTGCTGCCCTACGGAATCGAGGTCATCCTGATCGGGGATGTGACCGCGGGCAAGGATGAGGGGTCGATCACAGTATATGATGCTCCCTCGGTACGTTATTCGCCTGGAAGCAACCCCCAGCAAAGGGCTCAGATCAACCCCTCTCACAAGAGGGCCATGCAACCCATCGTATTCAAAATTGTGAATAGCGCAGGGGGCGATTATCCCAACGGGTTCGCACCTGATTTTTCGATCCGGGAGACCCGTTATCTGCAGAACTTACCGCAGCTGGGCGATCCGGAGGAGCCGCTTCTCAGAGTCGCGCTGGATCATATCCGCGGAGAGGGTTTCCCGGCCAAAGCCGCTGAGCTGCTGCCGGAACTTCCGGTTCCGTTTTTCGACAGCAGCGAGATGGAGCTGCTGCGCGATGAAATCTATCTGATTCCGGATGACCTGAAAAGGATGGGAGGGGGATCATAATACTGCTCTTTCAGAGCAAGGGATAGAGGATGTCTCCGAGGTCTATTTATGCGGCCCTTTCAGGACCGGGTAAGCGCTCCTCTTTTATATCACGAAGTGCTCCGAGCCGAAGGCGATTCTCACGCAGTGCTCCGAGCCGAAGGCGATTCTCACGAAGTGAAACAGGAAACGGGAAACCAGAAACGCGCGA
>REDA01000013.1 GCA_007693745.1 Balneolaceae bacterium | reverse complement strand
AAATAATCTGATCACTCTTTGCGGTGTTTTGAGTGGCGGTAAAACGGCTGCAGGGATTTTATCCGCCTTTTTTTGTAAGGAGCACACCCTCCCCGGCTCATAGAATCAGTGATTGAATTCTGAACCCCTCTGCCGGCTGATGGCCATTCGTTTTTTAACCATGCCGGCAGGAATGAGCAAGCCGATATGAAACAGCTGTTCCCGAAAGAGATAATTGAAAATTCGCAGGAAAACAATTTTTCGCGCCACAGCGTGAGGTCTCAGGTGGTGTACATGCTGATCCTCACCTTCCTGATCACTCTGATTCTGCTCCTGCCGGTCATCCATGTGGATGTGGGAGTGAGGGGCAGCGGAATGATCCGTCCCGCCACCGAAGTGATCACCCTGGCCGCACCGGTCAGCGGCCGGATCACCTCCTTTGAGGCAAACGATCACAGCCGCGTGGCAGCAGGCGACCCTGTTGCAGCCATCGACCACTCCCTGCTTGAGTTGCGTCTGAATGACAACCGGGAGCGCCAGCGGCTGTTGCAGCATTCACTTCTCGATCTGCAGCAGCTGCTGGCTCCTGCCGGTGTTTCAGAGCTCCCGCCGCAGGGCGACCCTCTCATCACTGAGCGGTACAGAGCAGGGTATGCGGAATTTCAGCAGCAGATCCGCGGACTCTATGCTGAACTCGACCGCCTTCATACCGCCCTGAAGCGCGATTCCACCCTCTACGCTGTGGATGCGGTCTCTTTTCAGGCTCTCGAAGAGCGCCGGTTTCTTGTGAGAGAGGCCGAAGCGCGTATCGCCCTTGCCACCGAACAGCAGCGGAACCGCTGGGTCATGGCCCGGGACGACCATCAGCGGGAACTGCTGGAGCTTCAGCAGCAGGAGGGGCAGCTGCAGGATGAAATCGCACGCCATCAGCTCCTGGCACCGGTCAGCGGAACGATCCTGAACCGCTCCGCCCATGCTCCGGGCAGTTTTGTCTTTGCAAACCAGCCGCTCGCTGAACTATCTCCCGACACAATCCTTGTGGCTGAAGTCTATATTCATCCCAAAGATATCGGTCTGCTGCGGGAAGGGATGGCCGGCCGCTTTCAGATCGACGCCTTCAACCATACCGATTGGGGCTCGCTAAGCGGACGCATTACAGCGATCCCGGGTGATGTGACCCTGGTGGACAGCCAGCCGCTCTTCCGGGTGCGGTGTGAGCTGGACCGCGACTACCTCGAACTCCCGAACGGCTTCCGGGGGGAACTGCGCCGCGGCATGACCTTTCAGGTCCGCTTTCTGGTGGCAAGGCGCTCCCTCCTGCAGCTGATCCGCGACCGTGCCGACAACTGGCTCAATCCCGCTTCATCAGAGACTCCCGCCCCACTGCAACCAAGGGAATCAAACTAAAAAAACCGACTCATGAGACGCAGGAAGATTGAAATCCGACAACACGACATCACCGACTGCGGAGCCGCATGCCTCGCCTCAGCCGCCGCCCACTTCGGGCTGGAACTGCCCATCTCCAGAATCAGGCAGTACGCCTCCACAGATCAGAAAGGAACCAATATTCTGGGGATGATCGAAGCGGCCGAAAAAGTGGGCCTCTCCGCACGGGGTGTCCGGGGCGAGTATGAGGCTCTCTATGAAATCCCCCGGCCGGCCATCGCCCATGTTGTCGTGAAAGAAGTACTGCACCATTTTGTCGTCATCTATGAAGTAGACAAGCAGTTCGTAACTGTAATGGATCCCATGGATGGCAAGCTTCGCAAGGTTCCGCATGAGGAGTTCCGGGAGCAGTGGACCGGTGTGCTGATTCTCCTGATGCCAGACCCCTCCTTTCGTCCCGGCAATGAGAAAGTGTCGCTTGCCGCGCGACTCTGGTTTCTGCTGAAACCCCACCGAAAGGTACTGCTGCAGGCTCTTGCCGGGGCGGCGGTCTATACCCTTCTGGGCCTGTCGGGTGCGCTCTATGTGCAGTTCATTGTGGATCACGTGCTGGCAGAGGGCAACCGCAGTCTGCTCAATCTGCTGGGAATCGGGATGATTGCCATCCTGCTTTTCCAGATCGTCATCGGGGTGACCAAAACCATCTTCACCCTCAAGACGGGGCAGCTGATCGATGCGCGGCTGATACTCGGTTACTACAAACATCTGCTGAAACTGCCGCAGCAGTTTTTCGACACCATGCGGGTAGGTGAAATCATCTCCCGGATCAACGATGCAGTCAAAATCCGCGCCTTTATCAACGATGTGGCGATCAACATCGTGGTAAACCTCTTCATCGTGCTTTTTTCATTCGGGCTGATGTTTACCTACTACTGGAAGCTGGGGCTCATCATGCTGGCCATTCTTCCGGTCTATACGCTGGTCTATCTCATCACCAATCAGATCAACAAAAAGACACAGCGGCGCCTGATGGAGCAGGCGGCAGACCTGGAGTCGCAGCTGGTTGAGTCGCTCAATTCGGTCTCCACCATCAAGCAGTTTGGGCTGGAAGAGTTTGCCAACATCAAGACCGAGACCCGATTCATTGCGCTGCTCAAAACGGTGTACCGATCGGGATTAAATGCGCTCTTTTCCGGCAATGCGTCGATGTTTACTTCGCGGATGTTCACCATCATTCTTCTCTGGAGCGGATCGGCCTTTGTACTGCAGGGGCATCTGACGCCCGGCGAGCTGCTCTCCTTCTACGCCATCCTCGGTTACTTCACCGGCCCGGTCAGTGAACTGGTGGAGATGAACCGGACCATACAGGATGCCCTGATTGCCGCCGACAGGCTCTTTGAAATCATGGATCTCGATCAGGAAGAAGAGGGACGCAGGGTGGAACTGAAAAAAGAGCATATTGGTGATATTCAATTTCGGGATGTGCACTTCCGGTACGGTTCAAGAGCCGATGTATTTGAGGGACTCAATCTGGTGATACCCGCCGGAAAGGTGACTGCCTTTGTTGGCGAAAGCGGATCCGGGAAAACCACACTGGTCAATATTTTGCAAAAACTCTATCCGGTTGAATCGGGAACCATCACCATCGGAGAGCTCAATCTCGCGCACATAGAAACCGGCAGCCTTCGGCGTCTCACGGGCACAGTCCCTCAAAAAACAGACCTCTTTTCGGGGAATGTGATCGAAAATATTGCAGTCGGTGAAACAGAACCCGATATGGAGAAAGTGATCACGATCTGCCGGCGGCTGGGGATCCTGAAGTTCATCGAAGAGCTGCCCGGGGGCTTCGGAAGCTGGCTTGGGGAGAACGGAGCGGTGTTATCCGGCGGACAAAAACAGCGGATTGCGATTGCCCGTGCTCTCTACCGGGATCCGGAAGTGCTGATACTGGATGAAGCCACCTCGTCGCTCGACTCCGCATCCGAGCAGTATGTGCAGGATGCGGTGAGCTGGATGAAAAGCCGGGGCAAGACCGTGATCCTGATTGCCCACAGGCTGAGCACGGTGTTCATGGCAGACAAGATCTGCGTGCTCGAAAACGGAAAATTGACGGAAGAAGGCAGCCATGAAGAGCTGATGCGCCGTAAAGCGGGCTACTATCGCCTCTGGAAAAAGCAGTTTCCGTTTTTGAATGGGGAGTTAGATGAGGTGCTAAAAGCTGAGGTCAGTGCATGATCACGGAATGGATATGGATGGTGATGCTGGCCAAAGAGGTAGTGTGGCCTCCATTGGCAGCACACTGGCAGCGGCGGATTCCAACAGAGCAGCTCCCCATGATTGATCTGCTGAATTTGGCAAAAAAGAAGGCCGTAAGAAGCATCAGAGTGGGAGATCATGCGGCACAATACAGAAACCGCTTCGAACAGAGATAACCCAGTCAAAGATAAAACAGAGGAAGAAATGGCACTATACAGTTATGTAAACAGAATCAGGCAGCTGGATCTGCTCATCCGGCAGAAGCGAACGGGTACGCCGAAAGAGCTCGCTGAGAAACTGAACATATCGGAAAGATGGCTCTATGCGCTGCTCGATGAGCTACGGGTGGATCTGGAATGCCCCATTCGGTACGACCGGCGCAGGCGGAGCTATGTATATGAAGAGCCCGGGAAGGTGCTGATCGGATTTACACGGGAACTGGACGAGATGAAACTCAGAAAAGTGAGTGGCGGAAGGCAAATTCGGGTTGACAATCTGAAAAATTTTAAAAAAATTAAGAAAAATTATTTTCACTGTATCTATTTGTTCAGTATCGGGTTGTAGTTTATGATTGAAGCCAGAAACAATGGCTTGGAACCCAAACCGAAAACAAAACACTTACAGTTATGGAAAAATTACAAACGTTAAATCATGATGAAATGGCGTCG
>REDA01000050.1 GCA_007693745.1 Balneolaceae bacterium | reverse complement strand
CCAATCCGGAAGCCTGACGGGGGTGTCTTGCCGGCCAGGTGGCGGTAGAAGAACTCCCAGGAGCGTCGCAGATGGTAGGGGTCGTTGAAATAACCGTGACCCCGGTTTGGCATCACAATCAGCTCAAAATCTTTATTGTGGCGGATCAGCTCATTCACCACAAGGAGGGTCATGGAAGGATGGACGTTGGTATCCATGGTTCCGTAGCTGATGAGCAGATGGCCTTCCAGATTTCCGGCCAGCTTGTGAACGGCCTGGTTTTCGTAGTTATCTCCTTCCAGCAGTCCCTGATATTTTTCACCCCAGTAGTAGGTGTAGCCGCGGTTGTCGTGATTACCGGCGCTGGAAACGCCCACTTTAAAGAACTCAGGATATTGAAACAGGGCAGATGAGGTGGCAAAACCGCCGCCGGAATGGCCGTAGATACCGGCCCGTTCGATATCAATAAAGGGATAGCGTTCCGCGAGCTGCTGCATCCCGGTGATCTGGTCGGGCAGACCGTTGTCCATCATATCTCCGTAATAATAGGTATGAAATTCCCGCGAGCGAAGAGGGCTGCTGCCGAGCGCGTCGATCGCCACAACAACAAAACCGAGCTGGGCAAGCGCCTGCATCTGTCCGCGCTGGCCTGCTGTAAAGACGCGATCGCCAAGGCTCCCTCCCTGCGGACCCGGATAGATCATATTGATAATGGGATAACTTTCGGATTCGTCAAAATCGGAGGGGAGGATCATCAGACCGTAGAGATCCGTTTCGCCATCGCGGGCTTTCACGGAAAAGGGTAGCGGTGTACGCCATCCGGTAGCGAGAAGGTCGGTGATATCGGCTTCCTCCAGTTCCATAATCAGAGCACCGTTGCGGTCGCGAACCACAGTTTTCTGAGGGGTATCGAAGGTAGAGAAGGTGTCGGTAAACCAGGCGGCATCGCTGCTGAGGGTAACGATATGATTCGCATCCTCCGGAGTGAGGAGGGTGAGGCCCGAACCGTCGAAACCGACGCGGTAGAGGTGCTCAAAATAGGGATCCCGCCCCTCTTCACGCCCCATGCCCGTAAAGAAGATCTCCCGGGAAGATTCATCCACATGCAGTATATCGATCACATTCCAGTTCCCGGAAGTAATCGGGTTTTTCAGCTCACCGGTGGCCATGTCGTGCAGATAGAGGTGCCCCCAGTTGCTCTTGCGGGTAAACCAGATAAATTCGCCTGAATCGTGCAGCACTCTCCAGTTTGGCAGTCCGCGGGACGTCAGGTTTGATTCAAAAAAGATCTCATCATGCTCGTGGTAGAGGGTGGTTACCTCACCGGTGGCAGCATCCGCAACGCGGAGGGTGACATCCTTGTAGTCGCGGGAAGTAGAGACAAAAGCAAGTTTGGAGGCGTCGGCATTCCACTCGGTGTCGGCCCAGTTGCCCTGGCGGATCAGTCCGCAGCAGTTGGAGGTACGCTGATGGTCGGCCGGGGTGTCGAGCCAGATGGTTTCGCCGGTTTCCGTATCGATGATAATACGCTCGAGCATCGGCACGATGGAGTCGCCGGGGAGCGCATAGGGCCAGACATCTGCTTCAGGGCGGCCCTCCTGCGTACGCCAGAGGGTCATCATCCCCACGTCGCGCTCATCCAGCCGGAAAGTGGCGATACTGCGGGAGTCGCCGGACCAGGTGAGGATCGGCCGGTCGGAGCGGCTCCAGCCGTGGTTGTTGGTGCCGTAGCTCAGGTGTTCGATCCCGTCGAAGGTGAGCTGAGTGCGTTCGCCGCTGATCAGGTCATAGAGCCAGAGATTGAACTCTTTCGTATAGACGGCCTTGGTACCGTCGGGCGAGAGAAAAGAAAAAGGCGGCGGGTAGTCTACCTTGCCGGTGATTTCACACTCGTAAGTGACCAGATCACACTGCCAGTGGCTGTTGAATTTATTAAATGTGATACCGGAGAGGGAATCAATAAAACGCAGATTTTGCAGCCCGAGGGAGGCGGGGTCGGAGGGCTGGTCGGCCAGGGCATCGATCGCCACGGCAAGACGCTGATGGTCGAAAGCGGTGCGCACATCGGCTTCAGCGGTATTCACCAGGCGGTACTCATCCCCGGAACGGCTGTTCAGGACGTACCAGAAATGGGTGTCATCGATCTGAACGGGGCTGATCCGGTTGTTAAACACGGTGCCGGCAAGGTTCCAGCTAAGCATCTGTTCGGCTCGTTCGAACGCTTCGAGGTTGGTGTCCTGAGCAGCTGCGGGAGAGGATGAAAGAAGCAGTGTAACCAGCCAGAAAGGCAGTAGAAAGCGGATTCCTGAGTTCATAAAAGTCGGTTTGATCGTCGTTTTAAAGGGTTGATGAGGAATATAGGGATTTTTTCGGGTTTCGGGTTTTTGTTTTGAGTTTGTTGTTGTGCCGGGAGTTGTGTTCACGAACTGCTCTCTTCAAAACCGGTTTGGTGCAGTGTGGTCTCGCCCCGGGAATTTGCCGCAAAGGAACAGGCAGGAAAAATCAGAAACCAGCAACAAAAACGTTATCTTTGTTCCTGGAAACCTGTAACTGATATCCCCTTTTTTCAATGTCTACCCCCGATTTTATCCGCTACCTCCTCAAAGCTCATACCGACGCTTCGAAGTGCCCGCCCCCGGATCGGGTGGTCGATTTTTTTGACCGCATGCTGGGCCTGCTGTTTCCGGAATTTGCCGCCAGGCGTTTTAAAAGCGAAGATGAGCTTACCGGGCAGCTGAACCGTCTCACCGCCGAACTGCGCACCATCCTGGATCTGAATGTGGAGTGTCTGCGCAGCCGGGAACCGGGCATTGAACAGCGTATGATGCGGGGGCTCGAACCCATGCGCAGGCAGCTGCTGCTGGATATTGATGCGATCTGCGCCGGTGATCCCGCCGCCAACAGCACCTCTGAAGTGATCCGGAGCTACCCGGGATTTTACGCAATTGCAGCACACCGGTTTGCCCATTCTCTGATGAAGATGGGGATCATGCTCATCCCCCGTATTCTCTCTGAAAACGCCCATCGCCGTACAGGGATCGACATCCATCCCGGCGCAACCATCGGATCACACTTTTGTATCGATCACGGCACCGGCATTGTGATCGGCGAAACGACCCGCATCGGATCTCACGTTAAGATCTATCAGGGCGTCACCCTGGGAGCACTGAGTGTCCGGAAGGAAGACGCCAAAACCAAACGACATCCCACCATCGGAGACCGTGTGGTTCTCTATGCCGGTGCAACAATCCTGGGCGGGGAGACCGTTGTGGGTGAAGACAGTATTATCGGTGGAAATGTGTGGCTGACACGCAGCGTACCGGCCGGCTCCAGGATCTACTATCAGGCGAAAATGAGCGGCAGCGACGGCGATACAGACACCATTATTATTAAATAGCAGTGATCACCTGCAGGCCGTGTATTTATAGAACCAAAAACCTTTTACAGTATGAAGATAGAAGAGCTGATCGGTAACACCCCCCTTGCTGAACTCCAGACCATTCCCGTCAACAAACAGGTGAAGATCTTCTGCAAGCTGGAGGGACAGAATCCCGGTGGAAGCGTGAAGGACCGCGCGGCGCTGGGCATGATTACCGGTGCTCTTGAACGGGGTGATATCAGGGCCGGCGACCGGCTGGTGGAAGCAACCAGCGGCAACACCGGGATAGCCCTGGCCATGATTGCCGCGATGAAAGGGCTGCATCTGACGCTGATCATGCCGGAAAATTCAACCGCCGAACGGATCAAATCGATGCGTGCCTATGGATCGGAAGTGATTCTGACCCCTGCGGAAAAAACGATCGAATATTCCAGAGAGCTTGCGCAAAAAATGGCCGATGAAGAGGGCTATTTTCAGCTGAACCAGTTTGGGAATCCCGATAACTACAGGATGCACGAACGCACAACCGGTCCCGAAATCTGGCGCGATACCGGCGGAATGATCACCCACTTTGTCTCAGCGATGGGAACAACGGGCACGATCATGGGAGTCTCACGCTATCTCAAGAGCCGGAATCCGTCCGTGCAGATTGTTGGAACCCAGCCCACCGACGGCTCCTCGATCCCCGGAATAAGGCGATGGTCGCCCGAATTTCTGCCCGCTATTTTTGAACCCCGCCGGGTAGATCGTGTTGTGGATGTGAGCCAGGCTGAGGCCACGGCCATGACCCGCCGAATGGCGAAGGAGGAGGGTATTCTGGCCGGCATGAGCAGCGGCGGAGCCCTGACGGCCGCGCTGAAAATCGCCTCCGAACTTGAGGAGGGACTCATTGTCTGCATCACCTGCGACCGCGGCGACCGCTACCTCAGCTCGGA
>REDA01000037.1 GCA_007693745.1 Balneolaceae bacterium | reverse complement strand
CGTGTTCATAGAAAAGGGATGGCATCTTCGGATTCCATCCCGACCGCAGAAATGTTGTTGAAGTTAAAACAACCTATTAACAAACCCGCTTGCTCTGTCCGGTGAGCGGGTTTTTTATTCGGAGTCGCGTGACTGCCACTCCGTTTTTTTAAAGCCGGTATTCAGTTCTCTGCTTGAGGGAACCGGCAGTTGAATCCCGGCCACTGCCTTTATATCCTGACTACCTTGCCAAGCACCATCTACGATATCGCCAAAGCCGCCAACGTGAGCATCGCTACCGTCTCCAGGGTGTTTAACAACTCCGGCACCGTGCGCAGCACCACGCGGGAACGGGTGCTCACCATCGCCGAAAAGATGGGGTTTCATCCTCATGCCTATGCACAGGGCCTCGCCAGCAAGCGCAAGAATACCATCCTGATGCTGGTGCCCATGATGTCGAACTACTTTTTTACCGAAATCCTGATGGGGGCACAGCAGACTCTCTCCGACAGCGATACGGAACTCACCATTTTTAATATCAATCAGGAGCTGGGTGCTTTTCAGCAGGTGAGCCAGATTCTGAAACGGCGCTTTGCCGATGGATACCTGCTGGCATCCCTTCATCTTCCGGAGAACGAACTTGAGAGCCTGCAACGCTTCAACGTACCGATCAGCCTGCTTGATGATTACTCCCCGCTGTACGATTCTGTGAGTTTTAACAACGACGAAGGCGGTTTTATGGCTACCGGCTATCTGATCCGAAAAGGGCATCGAAAGATCGCTTTTATCTCGGGCCGAACATCCTCCATCCCGGTCTCATACCGTATTGACGGGTATAAACGGGCCCTCGGGGAGGCCGGTATCGGGCTCGACGAAAGCCTGATTGTATCGGGTGATGATATGATCCGCGATGGTTTTACCGAACGGGCAGGATATGAGGCAATGCTGAAACTGCTGCGGCGCGACGACCGCCCGGAGGCCGTATTCTGTTCATCCGACATCAAGGCGATCGGCGCGCAGAAAGCGATGCGGGAGTGGAACGTCCGCCTGCCAATGATCAGCTACGACAATCTCTCCATCTCCGAATACATCGGCCTCACTACCATCCATCAGCCCATGGCAAAAATGGGGTTTGAGGCCACAAAAGTACTTCTGGACCGCATCGATCATGCTGAGAGTAAATTACTGAACCTTGTACACCAGCCGGAACTGATCATCCGTGAATCGTCTGAGGTTTAGACATGCAGAGAGCCGTTTTTTCAGGTTTTCGGTCCGCCGCTGCATCTGATGTCCCGACCTGCCTTTTATTCTCATATTTTTCTTTCTCACACTGAAAATCAAGCCAATGTATCTGAAACGATTTTTCACAACACTCTTTTTTCTGCTTTTCCCGCTGCTGCTTACGGCTCAGCAGACCATCGACGTCACCTTCCGGTACACACCCTCAGAGAGTGCGGTCCGCAGTTTCGTGCCCGGCTCGTTTAACGGCTGGGGTCCAAACAGCAGCGGTGTGATCAGCCCCTCTGCCGTATCCCTGCTCACAGCAGATGAGCAGTACGGTTTCAGTTACCAGACCCTTCCGCTCGTGGTTGGCGGCGGCTCTGAGAGTTATCAGGGGGCATCTGGTTACGGGTACAAGTTTCATGAGCATTTCAATCAGGCAGGTACGCAGTGGCAGTGGTACACCGATCCCATCAACCCGATTGCGATTGGTGCCAACAACGACTCGTTTATTGAAGTGACCCACCCGCTGATCTTTCAGGTTGAACCGTTTTCCAACAGTGTGCAGCGGGATGATCCGCCCTACCTGCGGGCAGCCGTTGCCGCCCTCGAAAGTGATCCGATCGATCCGCAGGCCTCCTCCATCACTCTCAACGGAACACGCTCCGATCGTTTTGCCGACTTTTATGAAGAGGAGAGGCAGCTGCTGCTGGTACCTTCACTCAGTGAACTTGGAATTGATCTGAACATCGGCCTCAATACCGTTGAGATTGAAGCCGTTACAGAGGCCGGGGTGACCCTCACTCAGGCCGTTACCTTCACCTATATTGCTACCCCTCAGGTTACCGATCAGCCGCGTCCGGCCGGCCTCGAAGATGGTATCACCTACCACGATGACGATCCCTCGAAAGTGAGCTTTTCCATCTATGCCCCGGGCAGAGAATTTGTGTATGTGATTGGGGATCACAGCGACTGGCAGGCGAAGGAGGAGTACCTGATGAAGCGTGATGCGCCCCGTGCCGACTCGGTACATTTCTGGCTGACGATCGACGATTTTACACCCGGTGAAACCTACCGTTTTCAGTATCTGGTGGACGGAGAGACCCGCGTGGCCGATCTCTTTTCCGAACTGGTGCTCCATCCGAACCTCGATGCATTTATCACCGAAACAATCTATCCGAATATGCCGCAGTATCCCGCCGGACTCACCACGGAGATTGTGACCGTGATCGAACCGGGAAGGACACCATTCAACTGGCAGGTGAACGATTTTGAGCGTCCGCCCGTGGATGAACTGCTGGTCTATGAACTGCTGCTTCGTGATTTCGTGGAGGAGAGCAGTTTTGAAGTACTGAGGGATACCCTTGGCTATCTGGAGAGGCTGGGCGTGAATGTGATTGAGCTGATGCCGGTATCGGAATTCGACGGAAACCTGAGCTGGGGGTACAATCCCGTTTTCCATGGAGCCCTCGATAAATCCTACGGTTCCCGAACGGCCTTTAAACGGTTTGTGGATGAAGCGCACCGGCGCGGTATGGCCGTGGTTCTGGATGTGGTATATAATCACGCGCACGACAACTCCCCGCTGATCCGTACCTTCGGTACCCAGCGATCTGCCGGTTTTGAGACGGGAAACCCGCTGCTGGGGCCGGGTCACGCCTACAACGTCTTTTATCATCTCAATCACGACCATCCCTACATTCAGTACTGGCTCGACCGGATGAACCGCTACTGGCTCGAGACCTACAGGGTGGACGGCTTCCGGTTCGATCTCACCAAGGGATTTGCCTCCAATGTGAGCAACCGGTCTCTTCTCGACGGTGAAAATCCCGTACGTATTGCCAATCTGAAACGGATGTACGATGAAGTCCGCAAGTACGACTCCGATGCCTACATCATTTTAGAGCATTTTGCCGCAAACAGTGAGGAGCGACAGCTTGAACAGCACGGGATGCTACTCTGGGGAAACCACAATTTCAACTACTCCGAAGGAGTGATGGGATACAACGAACAGTCGAAATCTGACATGTCGGGTATCTACTACGGCAACCGCGGATTTCAGAATCCCCATCTGATCGGATATATGGAGAGCCACGACGAACAGTGGATCATGCACAAAGCGAGGGCGTTTGGCAATCAGTCCAATGCGGATCATGATGTGCGGAATCTGGATACCGCTCTGCAGAGGATGAAACTGGCAGGCGCCTTCTTTTTCACCATCCCGGGGCCGAAAATGCTCTGGCAGTTCGGGGAACTGGGCTACGGCTGGAACGACGGCGAATGTGTAAAGCCGGGTGACGGGAGCAACGGGGATTGCCGGCCGGGGGATCCGGGCCGTACGGCAGAAAAACCGATCCGGTGGGACTATTACGAAGAAGAAAACCGCAACCGCCTCTACCGCTCCTGGTCGGAGCTGGCAAGGCTTCGCTCAGAGAGTCCGGCCTTTACCAGCCGCGACACCGAATTCAGTTCCGGGTTGCGCGGCGACACCAAGTGGATACGCCTCGAACATCCCGATATGGATGTGGTGATTGTGGGGAATTTTGGAGTGGATGTAAACTCCGTGGCGGTGGACTTCCCCTACAGCGGCGAGTGGCACGACTTTGTAACCGGCCGGAGTGAAACCTTTTCCGAAATGGCCGTGAACGTTACACTGGCTCCGGCCGAGTTTAGAATTTACACCTCGCGGAAAGCCGATCCGGCAGAAGAAGGGGTATTCTTTGCCGTGGGAGAGCAGGGATTTGGCGGACTCCCCGATTTTTTCACCCTGGAACCCAACTACCCCAATCCTTTTCAGCATGTTACCCGTCTGAACTATGACGTACCCGTTCGTTCGGGAGTGAGCCTGAAGGTGTACGACCTGCTCGGCAGGCTGGTCGCGGTGCTGGTGGATGAGCCGGTGCATGAACCCGGAACGTTTACGGTTTCCTTCGAGGCTTCCGGACTGAGCAGCGGTGTCTATCTGGCGCGGCTCTACAATCAGCGGGAGTCCGTAACGGAGAAAATGCTTCTGATCCGCTGACGGTTCAGAAGCGGCCGGGCAGAATGAAGAGAGAGTATTCATCCGGGAAGCCGCTTCATCCCTTCCAAAATATTCCTATTTTGCGGGGAGACCGATCCACCCGGCAGAAGCCGGGTTTCTGGGGAAGTTGCTGCCCGTCCCGGCACAGAATGTGCTGCAGGATGGAGTCATCTGCCATAAAAAGAAGAATAGAGTATGAAGAAAACAATCAGAATAGCTTCAGGTCAGGGGTTTTGGGGCGATTTGCCATCGGCTCCCGTCAATCAGCTTCGGGGAGGCCCGATCGACTATCTTGTGATGGACTATCTTGCGGAGGTGACCATGTCGATCCTGCAGAA
>REDA01000019.1 GCA_007693745.1 Balneolaceae bacterium | reverse complement strand
ACCAATGATCAGGGCGCCGATCTCATCCATCAGCCGGTGAAGATCCGGCAGGATGCAGTAACGGCCCGACTCTTTTACCATTCCGTAGTACGATGGTGTCCGGATGGTTTTGACCTCCCCGGTTACCAGGCTGTAGTGCCTCCCGAATTCATAAAAACCCAGATGTTTCATCGGCATCTTTTTGATGGTCTGCTGCAGTTTTCTCAGCAGCAGGATCACATCCCTCTGAATGGTTTCCGGTATCGTTTCGTGAATCAGATCAAACCGGAACTGTGGAAAGCCTCCTTTATCTTTGTAAAATTCGATCACCTTGTTGAACTCGCGCCGGAAGGCAATGGTGCTGCCCCGCCGAAGTTCCGGTGTCTCCCCGTTTTTCTGCGGAATAAAAATGTCGGATGCAAAGATCGGATAGTAATAGAGCAGCCAGTAGTAGATCAGCAGGCCGAAGGGATAGGCGATCCAGCCGTTGGGGGCTTTCTCTTTGTGGGGGCTCTGATCGATCACACACTGAACCATCGCCCGGAGCAGCGCATATTTGTACGTGGAATCCTTGCTGTCTTTCGACAGTATGGCGGTAAGTATCTGTGTATTCAATTCGCTCAGTCTCTGTTCCTGCTGCCTTCTTTTTCTCCCCTCCCGACAGGCTTCTCTCTCTTAATAAAGGATTTATTTTTGATTTTTCATAATGGGGGTGAACGTCTGGGTACAGGATCAGATGATGTAAGACGGTATCACAACACACCAGTATATTTTTTTAGCACGTTACTGATTTTTTCGATCTCTATCGGTTTCGTCAGAAAATCATCCATGCCGGCAGCCATGCATTTTTCCTTCTCTTCCTTGAAGGCCCCTGCAGTTAAGGCAATGATTGGAACATGTTCACCTATCTCTTTTTCGCTACTTCGAATCTGCTTCGTTGCCTCTAAGCCATCCAGTTCTGGCATTTGAACATCCATAAATATCAGATCTGGATTTACTTGATTTCTCAAGCGAACAGCTTCATTCCCATTTACTGCCTCAAACAGTTCGGCTTGAGGATACATGCCGAGAATGAGAGCTTTTATCAGTGTCATGTTCAATCTTATATCCTCGGCAATCAGGATCGTGATCTTCTCGGCTGAGACTGCCTCAGCAGCCTGTTCTGACGAAACAGCCACTTTTTCAGAGTCCTGAATTGATCCGTTTACTTTGCACAGAGACAGATAGAGATCCTGGCTCTTCAGCGGTTTGGTCAGTCGATAACGAACTCCTAACTCATCGCACTTTTCATGTAGTTCTACTCCAACCGATGACGAATGCAGTAGCACCACCGGCTGTTTCTCCGGAGTCAGTTTCAGTTGCTCCCGAATCATCTGAATGGTTTCCAGCCCATCGATGTACGGCATATAGTAATCGCACAGGATCACATCAAAGGGGTTGGATCTTTCGAGGATCTTCAAAGCAGACAGCCCGTTATCACAGGATTCACTCTGAATATTCCAGCCAGCCAGCATCTGTTCGAGGATCCGGCGGTTGGCGGCATTGTCATCGATAATCAAACAACGCCTCAACGGCTCAAGGCTGCCCCGCCCGATACGTTCTCCCTCCTCCATATCTGTAGTAATTTCAAATTGAAAGGTGGATCCCTCTCCCGGTTTACTCTTTACTTCAATCCTGGTTCCCAGCTCTTTTGCAATCAGCTCCGAGATAATCAATCCCAATCCGGTACCACCGAATCTTCGGGTGGTAGAGGTGTCGGCCTGGGAGAATGCCTTGAAGAGTTTACTCATTTCCTCCTCGGTGATTCCAATACCGGTATCCCGCACAAAGAACGTAAGTTTACCCCTGCCTTTCTCTTCAGGTTTGTATGTCACCTTCAATTCAACTTCGCCCTGCCTGGTGAATTTCACCGCATTGCCCAAAAGATTCGCCAGAATCTGTTTGAGCCGGAT
Organism: Balneolaceae bacterium; assembly: GCA_007693745.1. GTDB lineage: Bacteria > Bacteroidota > Rhodothermia > Balneolales > Balneolaceae > Rhodohalobacter. Next base: position 2,765 of record REDA01000019.1, on the reverse strand, counting down.
CGGATCCGTAACGGCAAGGCGTGGCATGGCAGGGTCGATATGCAAAAGCAGTTCCAGATTCTTCCTGTCAGCTTGATACTTCAGCATATCCACGCAGTTCTCCAATAACTCTACCACGTCGGTTTTAATCATTTCCAAAGAAAGCATACCCGCTTCGATCTTGGACAAGTCCAGAATATCGTTAATGATCCGTAGCAGATTTTGCCCGGAGAGTTTCGCGCTTTCTACGTACTCTTTCTGAATGGATGTCAGCTCTGTGCGATTGAGCATCTCTGTAAAACCAATCACCCCGTTGAGCGGTGTGCGAAGTTCATGGCTCATATTGGCTAAAAACTGACTTTTTGCAATATTGGCCGCCTGTGAAGCCTTTACTTGCCGCTCTAATTCTTCCTCGTATAAGCACGCCTTAGCCGCATTGGCCAGTTTATTCATTAACACCTGCAGAGACCGGCGCAGGTTGTAACTCAAAGGTTTCCTGGGTAATTCGAGAGCCAAAACCCCAAAATCCGGTAAATTGAATAGCATGTAGTGCTTTCCATTCTTTTCATATGTCGAAGGCAGTGTTTTCTCCCAATCATCACGCTCTGCCAAAAGCGCGGGTAATCCAGTCATGGCCAGGAAGGAAGCGTATGCCTTATTGCGCTTCAATGTACGGGGAAGTGTGCAGACAGGGAGCCACTCTAAGCCGCCTTCTTCTCCATCCGTATTTTCATCTTTATTCACTGCCTGTAAGATCTGTGCCCCGCTGCAGTTGAGTGATCGCATCATGGTCGATACGGCTTCACGGAACATCTCATTCAGATTGAGACTTGTTCCAAGGGATAACGATATTTCATACAGAATCTCCGTTTCATCCTGATGATTCATGACTAACCCCCAACAGACAGAGAACTGCGGTTTTATTGTAGAACTCCAGGTAATCCTGGCCATTGTTAGCAATTTCACCAAGTGTCAATGCTCCGAATAACGAGCGGTTCGCTGCCGCCGTCCTGATCTCTTCGGTGATGCCATCTCCAAGGAATAAAACCCGCGATATACAGTCGATAAAGAACGCCATCTCATTCCCTTTTTGCGCATCAGGAAATGACTCCTCTGCCAATTGCCGTGCGCGCCCTGCCGCCGCCACCAGTGAATCCTGTGTACCCGTTAGTATTTTAACGAAACATCCCTGAGGCACTTCACCCACGCACACCATTCCGCTATGATCGTCTACCATCAGCGGATCACGAACCACCATCTCCGTGCCGTGCTTGGTGATGCCAAACGGATAGCACTTGGCGATATCAAAGAAATTCTCATCCCTGAAAGTCAATCCGCTGTCTGCCTCCACCAATTCACGGTAGACCTCGAAAGCGGGACGCCATTCAAGCGACTTGATCACATTTCGTTCAGATTCCGTGACTTTCATTCCCTTGCTGATGGGTAGCCACCCATGTGCAACTCCAACTCCGCTCGGCATGGGAAGGCGAGCTAACACGGCAACATCTTTCTGCAACCCTTCCGGTGTGATCACACATGGTTTCTGCCTGAATGAAAGTGAACCGGCACCACCGCCAATGAAATTCTGCTCCAAACCAAGCGTGAAAAACAGAGACTGTACCAACTCTGAAATCCGCTTGCTTAAACAATCCACGAAAACCACAAGGGTGCACTCTTCCTCAGTATCTATCCAGGAATCGGCATATTCTTCGAGCTGCATTTCATGCTCTGCATCGGGATCACTCAAACCCGAAATGATTAAAACGTCCGGATGTTTAGGCAGACCAATGACGATCGTCCCCTTTTCGTAGTTTTGTTGCTCATAGATGATTTGAGGAAAGATGCCTCCGAAAACCGGTATACTGCACGCTTGCAGGATGGGATCTACTATTTCAGGTGTCCATCCATTTTCATCGCTTGCCAGTACCATCAACCCCAACACATCTTCCTCCACCTGTAAATCATTAACAAGCTTGCCAAATGTTTCTATGCACCCCTCTTTGTCGAATCGTATCTTCATATATAAATTGAGTCAATTGATTTTGTAAGATCCAACACTGATCTGATCCCTCCCTGTTGCATAAATTTTCAGGTGGTATCCCTGATATATCTCGCCAAAAGTCCAGTCAAAATAAAGATATCCCATGTTGATGTGTGTGGCAGCAGCCTCTGCCGAAATCTTGTCCTTGAATAGTTTCAGGTTATACAGCAACAATAAACAAATAACTTCCATAATTTCAAATAGAAACAGATGGTTTCATTCAGGAGTGGATCTGACTTCTGAATCTATTTAAAAATCAGGATATTCTGCACCACCTGTCCGGTATGGTTCACGAATTTTTACTCTTCCATTTCCAGATAGGCAGTTACCATTCAGTTGAGAATGTCCAGTTCCTTTTCGTTGAGGTTGTTTTTGAACTGTTCCGCCACTTGCTTTTCCTGCTTCCTCTCCGCCCTGGGCACGATCAATTACGATGGATAAATGATTTTTTTCTTCATTTATAGGTGGGAAAGTTATTGATGTTGCCCCTATTGATGTTGCCCCTTCAAGGCAAGGGATGTTGAGTATCAATCCGGGATCTATTGATGTAGACACCGATCTGGTCCCATGGATATAACCCACCTGGGGTAACAGATTTTTGCCAGGAAATCACAAAAGCACGGAAAAAGGAATTGGAAACCATTACAGGAAATTTTATCCAGGGAAGCCTCCCGGCCTTGAACCGTGGGGCGGGTGCATTGAGTGTTCAGGCGGAACGCGTCCGCAGCCATTTCTACCGTACCTA
>REDA01000053.1 GCA_007693745.1 Balneolaceae bacterium | reverse complement strand
GATCAATCTCTTTTTTAACTTTTTCCTTGGTAATCATAGGATCATGGAATTAAATGACATCAATAATTTACTTAACGGATTGGAAATTTCATAAGTATTGATGATCCTTATATCAGGTGGATAACATGTATTTACCGGCACTGTTTTTGACAACACCGATGTCCGATAATAATTCAATATCCCATCCAAGGCAAGTAAACAAAGGGATTCGTCCGAGTAATAGTTATCGGCACAATCAGAATGTCCGAATAAAACGCCGATAAAAAATCACAGTTCTTTAGAGAAGAACTTTTTTACTTCAGTCAATTCTCCGTTCGGAGTCATCCGGGTTGGTTTCACAAAGAGACTAAATACCAGCTTGCACGGAATCTCCGCCTTTACAGCTCTTGAATTACCTACATCTTATTTTGAGATTCAGAAGGGACTGGTGTAACTATATCACCAGTCAGCGTAGATTCTAACGATAAGATCTTAACTCGTGGTCTAACGGATCGGGAGTACTTCACTTAAAACTTCAAAAACAAGCTCAAGGATCAGAATGGAGGGATTGAAAATAGTTTTGATCTGAAAGGAGGGAAGGTAATCAAAATCAAGTGGGTTTAGGCAGATTCGAACTGCCGACCTCCACGATGTCAACGTGGCGCTCTAACCAACTGAGCTATAAACCCTGAACTCTGAATATAGGAAGCATCTTACAAAAAGAGCAATAAAATTAAGTAATGAAAAAGGCGTGCGTTCTTCGTAGTTTTAGACAAATTAATTTACAGAATGGCACAAAACAGAAGGAATGCAAGAGAAGCTGCACTGAAAGCTCTCTATGCAGTGGAAGTGGGCTCCAACACCACACAGGATGCAACCAAATGGATTCTGAAACCGGCTCTCGAGAGTGAGACGGAGTCCGTATCGTTCGCCGAGAAACTCCTGCTGATCACCGTTGACCACAAAGAGGAACAGGAAGAGATTATTGAACAGCATATCCGAAACTGGGATGTCAAAAGACTGGCCATTATGGATAAACTGATTTTGAGAATGGCACTCTCGGAACTGCTCTATTTTGAAGAAATCCCCTCCAAGGTGAGTATCAATGAAGCGATCGACCTCGCCAAACTCTACTCTACACGCAAAAGCGGTACGTTTGTGAACGGTATCCTCGATGCAGCGCTGAAAAGCCTGAATGAAGAAGGAAAAATCAATAAGAAGGGCAGGGGACTCATCGATGTTTCCCGATCATAATGGAAAGAATTGTAGCAATTGGTGACATTCACGGCTGTGTAAAAACACTTCAGGCTCTCATTGATAAACTGAGCGGGTATAAAAACGACCTCCATGTTTTCGTTGGAGATTATGTGGATCGCGGACCCGATTCCAGGGGGGTTGTGGATTTTCTGCTCGGTTTGCGTGAAGAGAGAGAATGTATCTTTTTGCGCGGGAATCACGAACAGATGCTGCTGGATGCCGTGGATTCCGGTGATTTTAACTCCTGGATCCTCAACGGAGGCAAGGAAACACTGAATTCGTATGGTTATAAGGATGATTCGTTTACTTTCCCCGATGATCATCTGCTCTTTTACAAACGAACCACTCTCTTTTACGAAACAAAGGATTTTTTCTTCGTTCACGCCGGTGCACCACCCCACCTGACACTTAGGGAAGGTAAACAGCTGCCGGATGCAGAGGACTACTTTCTATGGGGCAGAGACCATCTGAATGCACTCGAAACCCCCTGGGAAAAAACCGTGATTTTTGGTCACACTCCACGATCGTTTCCGATCCGAAAACCATCCATGATCGGCATTGATACCGGCTGTGTTTACAATACCGTGGGACAGGGCAAACTTACCGCAGTAGTACTTCCGGACAAGAAATTTATTGAACAGAAATCCCTGGACCGTTAGCTGTTTATCAGATCTTTTCTGAAATCTGTTCCCACACAAGCGAAACGCCATAGAACAACGAACACAAACAGAATCAAATGAGCTTAAAATGTGGTATCGTCGGACTCCCGAATGTCGGGAAATCCACTCTTTTTAATGCACTGAGTGATGCCGGTGCAGAGTCAGCCAATTTTCCCTTTTGTACAATTGATCCCAATATCGGACTTGTACCGGTTCCCGACAGACGACTCGATAAACTAAAGGAACTGGTCAATCCGGCTCAGACCATACCGGCTACCATTGAGTTTGTGGATATCGCCGGACTGGTGAAAGGTGCTTCTGAAGGAAAAGGGAAGGGAAATGCTTTTCTGTCCCACATACGGGAAGTGGACCTGATTGTTCATGTGGTTCGCTGTTTTGATGATGATGATATCATCCATGTGGAAGGCTCCGTGGATCCCGAAAGAGATATTCGGATTATCGAAGAGGAACTTATTCTGAAAGATCTGGAGAGTGCCGAAAAACGGGCCGATAATCTGCGCAAACTGGCAAAGAGCGGTGACAAAAAGACGAAATCGGATCTGGAGGTTGTGGATCGTATTGTTGCTCATCTGCAGGATGGAATGAGTGCCCGAACGTTTGAAGTTACAGAGGAGGAGAAATCGGTCTATAAAGATCTCTTTATGCTTTCCGATAAACCCGTACTCTACGCCTGTAATGTGGGGGAGGATGAGATTAATACAGGTAACGCCTACGTGGATGTAGTGGGTAAAATTGCTAAAACCTATGATGATCAGCTGGTTAGTTTCTGCGCAAAAATTGAAGCTGAGATCGCTGAACTGGATCCGGATGAAAAACAGCAATTTTTGGAGGAAATGGGTCTGGAACGCTCCGGTCTTGACCGTATGATCCGCGCTGCATATGAAAACCTGGGACTGATTACCTATTTCACTGCCGGACCCAAAGAGGTGCGGGCCTGGACGATACGCAGGGGGACGAAAGCACCCCAGGCTGCCGGTGTTATCCACTCTGATTTCGAGAGAGGGTTTATCCGGGCAGAGACCATCTCTTTCAGCGACTATGAAGAACTGAAATCGGAAAAAGCAGCCAAGGAAGCCGGTAAAATGAGACAGGAAGGGAAAGAGTACACCGTGAAGGACGGGGATGTGATGCTCTTCAGGTTTAATGTCTGACGGAGTCCGGTTCTCTGTTGATGCATGGGGCTCCCTGAACCTCGAAACAGTTTAGATAAAATTTACAAAACACTACTGAGGAGAGAGTTAAGATTGTTTAACTATTCAGTATTTATTCTGATACAGTTTCAATACTTCTGAATCGAATGACGGATGTGTCCGCCGGCGTGAGCTCAGGATCGATTCTGTCGTGGACGATCCAGGCATCCGGATACCGGTTTTTCAGCAGATTTGAAAAGTCGATCGCCATTCTTCGGTCATTGAAATCCCCCACCCGCACACGGTAGTAGGGCTGCCTGAATATGATATAGGCACCGGGTTCATACCCCTCAATTCTGTCCAGTGCCCAAACCCTGAAACCATCACGTATGGAATCAGCATGAGCAACATCCCTCGTAGAGATAATCTGTACTCTGTAGCCTGCGGTTTCATCGATTACTCGATCATCCACGGCGGCTTCCCGGAGAAAAGTTTCAGGTATTTCAGGTTCAATGACTGAAAACCGATCAGCCATATGCGTCCGGTTCTCATATAGTAACCGCTCTGTTTCAGAAAATTCCTCAATGGCAGCTTCACTGATCTCCTCTGAGGGCCCAACCGGAGTGGGACCCGGCATTTCATCCTTCAAAGATTCGGTAGTGCCACAAGAAAGAGAAATGATCAGCAAAAGTGTGATCAAGATTCCGGCTTTGGGTATTCGAGTTGTCATATTCATTGAGATTCAATCGGCATTTTCCATCTTACAGACGTAAGGTTACTTTATTTAACATGAGTTCGGGATAAAAATAAGGTTTCGTCATTTTGAGCGCAGTTCCATCCGCTTTTTGGTCGGAAAGAAGTCGCTCATCTTTTGCCCGCGAAGCGCTAACTTCATATTCGACTTCATTCCGCTGGGAAAACAACATCGGAATTGAGCTCAATAGGTCGTCTGTAACCATTTCATAAATTTCTTATCTCGAACTTGCGTTATATCTAGAAAGAAATATAGGCATTCTCATTCGCAGTTTTGAAACTGTTCATCGGGTTTAGGGGATTATTTCAGCTTCTTTATAGAAAAAAATTTCAGATTTGTTTCGTGTTATCGAATCCCGCAACTGATTATATTGAGCAGAGGAGGATGTTCCGGTATGTATGCGGATCGGCCAGAGAGTAAAGGCCGGGGATCCGTGATTTCACTTTCCCGGGAAAACTCACATTGCTTCAATCCGATCAGAGATGTTTTGGCTGCAATTTTTTACCTTTTCTGTTTTATAAATCCCTACTCATGAATGTCACCAAAATAGCACTACCTCAATACTCCTGTTCCGAAAACAGATTTGAAAATCAGGACACCGCAGAAGCCATGGTGGCAGAAGCCGCCAGGCTGGGGGCTGACCTGATTCTGCTTCAGGAGCTTTTTGATTCCCTCTATTTCTGCTCGGAGATGAATCAGGATCATTTTTCGCTGGCCGAAACTGCTGAGGGGTCCACTGTTTCCAGATTCAGAAAGCTGGCAGCAAGTCTTAATGTGGTACTCCTGCTCCCGTTTTTTGAGAAAAAAGCTCCGGGTCTCTATTTTAATTCACTTGCAGTGATTGAAAGAGACGGCACACTGGCAGGACTCTACCGGAAAATGCACATACCGGATGATCCTGGTTTTTTTGAAAAATACTACTTCACCCCGGGTGATCTTGGGTTCCGTGTCTTTCATACATCCGCAGGGAAGATAGGTACACTCATCTGCTGGGATCAGTGGTTTCCGGAGGCCGCGCGCCTTACAGCCATGAAAGGAGCCGAACTGCTGGTCTATCCAACCGCCATCGGTACGATTCCGGAGGAGGGAGAGGTGGACAAGATCCGGTTCAGGGATGCCTGGAGAACCATTCAAAGGAGTCATGCCATTGCCAACGGCTGCTATGTAGCCAGTACAAACAGAATCGGTAATGAAGGGCACAATACTTTCTGGGGCGGTTCATTCGTCTGCGGTCCGTTCGGTGAAATCCTGGCAGAAGCGGGAGAAGGGCAGGAGATTATCAGCGCAGAACTCAACTGGTCTTTAATTGAGAATCAGCGGCAGACATGGCCCTTCTTTCGTGACCGGAGAGTGGATGCGTTTGGCAAACTCACAGAGCGCTACGGATAAACCGGTTCGGTTTCATCTCCAATTTTATCTATTTTTAAAAGATTCCTCTGGCAGGCAGATCTCCGGTGCTTTTTACGATCATCCGGTTTCTCTGAACTACCTTTTTCTGTTCTGTGTCCTGCAGTAAGGAAGACAATAGATTTTTTTAACCTGAAGCGCCCCGAGTATCTCAACGTAAGCTGATTATGAGTACATACAATCCATCAGACATAGAAAAAAAGTGGCAGATCTACTGGCTCGAAAACAAAACCTTCAAAACACCCGATACGAAGGATAAACCGAAGTACTACATACTGGATATGTTTCCCTATCCGAGCGGATCGGGTCTGCATGTGGGGCATCCGGAAGGGTACACTGCTACCGATATTCTTGCCCGGTTTAAGAGGATGAAGGGGTTTAATGTACTGCATCCGATTGGATGGGACGCCTTTGGCCTGCCTGCAGAGCAATATGCTGTGAAGACCGGGACCCATCCCCGTACAACAACAGAAAAGAATATCGGAATATTCAGGGAGCAGCTACAGATGCTGGGTTTTTCCTACGACTGGGACCGGGAAGTGGATACCACGGATCCTGATTATTATAAATGGACCCAGTGGATTTTTCTGAAACTGTTTGAAAAGGGACTGGCTTACGAATCGGAGCAGCCCGTTAACTGGTGCCCGGAGCTGGGTACCGTGCTTGCCAATGAGGAGGTGATTGATGGTAAGAGCGAAGTGGGGGGATTTCCGGTTGTGCGGAGGCCGATGCGGCAATGGGTTTTAAAAATCACGGCTTACGCTGAACGGCTGCTGGAAGATCTGGATGATCTGGACTGGCCCGAATCGACCAAGGAGATGCAGCGTAACTGGATCGGAAAGTCGATAGGCGCCGAGGTGGAGTTTCAGGTAGCGGGTCAGGATCACTCTTTAAGGGTTTTTACGACCCGGCCGGATACCCTTTTCGGTGCCACTTATATGGTACTGGCTCCCGAACATCCGCTGGTGGAGGTGCTTACTACATCTGATCAAAAGGATCAGGTGACCGCCTATCAGGATACCGCATCTAAAAAATCGGACCTGGAACGACAGGAACTCACCAAAGAAAAGACCGGTGTGTTTACCGGCAGTTATGCCATCAATCCGGTGAACAATGCGGAAATTCCGATCTGGATTGCCGACTATGTGTTGGCTCATTACGGTACCGGGGCCATTATGGCTGTTCCCGGTGAAGATGAAAGGGACTGGGAATTTGCCGAAACGTTTGATCTTCCCATTATCCGCACGGTTCAGCCTCCCGGTGATTTTGAGGGTAAAGCCTATACCGGTGACGGACCGGCAATCAACAGCGGATTCCTGAACGGATTGACCATTACAGATGCAAAAGTAAAAATGATCCAGTGGCTCGAGGAGCAGGGGGTGGGAGAGAAGAGCATCAATTACAAGCTGAGAGACTGGCTCTTTTCGAGGCAGAGGTACTGGGGGGAGCCATTTCCCATACTGCATGTGGATGGAAAACCGAAAGCTGTATCCCTGAATGATCTGCCTGTAACATTACCTCCGGTTGATGACTTCCAGCCGACCAAAACCGGAGAACCACCGCTTGCACGTGCAAAGAACTGGGTGGAGACAACAGATCCTGAAACCGGGAAAAAGGCGCTTCGTGAAACCAACACCATGCCGCAGTGGGCCGGATCCTGCTGGTATTACCTCAGGTATATCAGTCCGGACTTTAACGGCGGACCCGTGGATCCTGAGTTTGAAAAATACTGGATGCCGGTGGATCTATACGTAGGCGGATCGGAGCATTCCGTGCTGCACCTTCTCTATGCCCGCTTCTGGCATAAGGTGTTGTACGACTGCGGTGTGGTATCCACAAAAGAGCCCTTCCAGAGACTGGTACATCAGGGGATGATTCTCGGAGAAGTGGAGTACACGGCCTATGAAAAAGATGGGAAGATCATATCAGCCGATGAGGCGGCAGGACAGAAAGAGCTGGTGCGACTTCAGCTTTCGGATTCGGAAGTCGAGAAAAAAGGGGATCGGTTTGTGATGAAGGGGACTGAAATCACTGTAGATTCCAAGGCGCATAAAATGTCCAAGTCTCGCGGAAATGTGATCAATCCGGATGATGTTGTCAAGAGCTACGGAGCCGATTCCCTGAGGCTGTACGAGATGTTTATGGGACCCCTGGAACAGGTCAAGCCCTGGAGTACCAAAGGGGTGGAGGGAGTGAACCGGTTTCTGAACCGGACCTGGCGGCTCCTTTTTGGTGAGCATGGGGATGAGATCAGGAATCTCTCCGAATCCGATCCCGATTCAGAACAGCTTAAGGTGCTTCACACGGCGATAAAAAAGGTGACAGAGGATATTGAAAGCATGCGGTTTAATACTGCAATTTCTGCCCTGATGATTTTTGTGAATGAGGCAAACAGCTGGGAGGAATTGCCATCGGCCGTTGCAAAGGATTTTATACTGCTGCTGTCACCATTTGCCCCGCACATCGCGGAGGAGATCTGGAGCCGGATGGGTCATGCACAAAGCCTGGCCTATGAAGAGTGGCCGCAATATGATGAAAAGTACCTCAGGAGCGATAGTGTTGAGATCCCGGTACAGATCAACGGAAAAGTGCGTGCGAATATTGAAGTGCCTTCTGGGCGAATTCATGAGAAAGATTTTGTGATCGGGCTCGCGAAACAGCAGAAAAACGTCCAGAAATATCTCGATGGTTCGGTTATCGTCAAGGAAATTTCGGTGCCCGGCCGAATTGTGAATCTCGTGATTAAATAGAATCATTTCCTGGTCATCAGCGGGGAGCTATCCCGCCGGGAGTTTTATTGTTGAAAAAGATTCAAACCACAACCCAGTTTCATAAGCCAAATGAGAAACGATCTCCTGCGAAAGCGTTTGGTTCAGTTTGCGGCAGCTGCCGCTTTACTGACAGGCACAAGTTCCTGCAGTGATCAGTCACTTTCTCCGGATCAGGTTTTCGTGGAGGCGGAGGAGATTGCAGACCGCCTCAGATCGCAGCTGGAGGGGAATGTAATGGGTTACACCGCTGTCATCTCCTATCAGGGAGATCTGCTCGTGGAGCTGAGCGGCGGAATGGCACGCAACGATACAGATATAGCGAGGGAGTTTCGAATCGAAGATAAACTCCATATCGGGCAGTTGAGCCAGTTCATCACCGCAGTAGCTTCAGTTCGTTTTTTGAGAGACCGGCAGATCTCTCTAACCGAGTCTATTGCAGACTATCTTCCGGCCGGATGGGAAAAGGGAGAGAATCTGGATCAGGTGCGTTTTATAAACCTGCTGACTCACACCTCCGGATTTCTTCGTCCGGGCAGCCAAAGGGTTCGCGCTGCCACACTCGATTCTCTCAGGCTTGTGATTCAGCAGGGAGCACTGCCGGAGGAGTCCCGGGTTTACACTCATCAGAACTTTGCGATGATGCGCGTGCTGATTCCGCAAATAATTGACCGCGGCAACCGGACACTGGGTCCGCAGCCACTCGATTTCGACTACGGCTTTGTATTCAGGGAATATTTGCGAAAGGAGCTATTTCCGGCAGCAGGTCTTGATGACAATGCCCTGCAAACCACACAGATGACCGAAGATCCGCCGCTTGCCTATTACGGTCCGGATGATGCAGGCTTCGGTTATGGAAATAACTGGAACTACATACTCATCAGCGGTGCTTTCGGTTATTACCTCAACATCAGGCAATTGGCTTCATTCTGGAACCTCTTCTGGTATAGCGACAGATTGTTGAACGGGAATGAGAGAGAGCTAATGAAATCGGAACGAATCGGATTTGATCCTGCAGATGGATCGCAGGCGGACAGGGCATTTATTAAAAGCGGAAGCTGGGTTTATGCCAGTAATCAGGAGGGTCTTGCAAAAACAGTGGAAAGCTTCGCCGGCCACTTCCCCGATGGCTGGGATCTTCTGATTCTTACCAATTCACCTCATTCAGAAGACCGCTCACTCACAGAAATTGCACTGAAATCGATGGGATACTGACGACAATGGGTTTTCCCATATCCGTTCGACGTTTACGGGTCCCGGTATCTCCGTGCCGATTATCGGTAAACACTGTATTCCGGGGAAATGGCAGCAGATTGTGGGTATCGGTCAGGATAACCGGACCCGGACAAGGCGGGTGATCGTACAGGTGATTGGAAACCTAACGAAACCGGCTCAGGAGTGGGCAGCGATCAGATTCCTCAGTTTCTCATACTCCCGCTCTGCTCCGGCAGAGCCCGCCTGTGCACCGATCAGCCTGCCCTCACGATCCAGGATCACTTTATAGGGAATACCCGTAATATCAAGTGCAGATGAGATATTGCGGCCGTTAACAAAGACGAAATCGTAACGATTCTCTTCGATAAATCTGAGAGCTTCATCCCTGCCTTCATTCCAGCCGACTGTAGCCGCGATGATTACTATATCGTCCGGAAACTCATTGAGAGCACGCTGAAATCCCGGGAAAGCACTTCGGCAGGGTCCGCACCAGCTTTCCCAGAAATCGATGACTACAATTTTACCGGCAAAATCGGAAACAGAAACAGTATTGCCCTCCCAGTCGAAAAACCGTGCTTCCTCAACCAGCCGGACCTGATCCTCCGATAACTGATGATTACCAGTTCTCATACAGGAGGATAACAACAGCAGCAAAAACAGTGAAGAGAGAAGCAGGGCGATTCGGATACATTTCATGGATGAGGTTACCAGGGGGTTGATTGGGTTGACAGATGGTCGATTTAAAACATTAAAGTATATCGAAGCTGACAGGGGCTTTAAAATCAGAACATTAATTCAGGATCAGGATGGTAGTAAATTTGAAACAGCGATCTATTGAATATACGCAGGGATATTATGTTTATGACAAGATAGACAGTGTCCAAATTGACAGTTAAACAATGAAGTCAGTTCATCAAATGGAAAATAGTAATCCGACTCCAAGGTGCAAAGCAAAATCTGACCGATCGAGCGAGAGAGGAGGCTGAATCCCGTAAAAGAGGTTGAACATGTTTTTTACATATGAAAACTTTTGATTAGATTCAGAATATGAAAAAATTTGTTCTATCGGGCGGGGATTCGAAGCAGAAAACGACAATGGTTCGCTACCGGTCATTACTGAATGAGCAGCAGTTTCGGGCTGTATTTCATGAAAGTGGGCCGGCACTGGTGATTGCCGGAGCCGGGACAGGGAAAACCCGTACACTCGTTTACCGGGTGGCCAGACTGGTAGAATCGGGTTGTGATCCCTCATCCATCACCCTGCTGACCTTTACCCGCAGAGCCGCGGATGAGATGATGCAGCGGGCAGCCGCAGTGCTGGATGAACGCTGCCAGAGAATTCGGGGCGGAACATTCCATCACTACTGCAGTCAGTTGCTGCATCAGTACGCGGAGCATATCGGCTATCCCGGAAACTTTACGATTCTCGACAGCAGCGACGCAATGGAATGCATTCAGCTGATCCGGAGCCGGGCCGGACTCGACACCAAAAAGAAGCGATTTCCGAAAAAAAGCACACTATATTCAATTTTCAGCAGTGCTGTAAACCGTCAGATGGATATTCAGGAGGTACTTGAAGCAGATTACCCGCAATTTATTTCACTCGGAGAAGAGATTGCCGGTATAGAGCAGGGCTACCGAAAGTACAAAGAGGATAATCATGTCATGGATTTTGACGATCTGTTACTGAAAACATCCGGTTTGCTCTCTGAATCGGATGAGGTGAGGAGGAAAGTAGCCTCGTCGAATCTGCATCTGCTGGTCGATGAATATCAGGATACGAATGCCCTGCAGGCTGAACTGACAAGACAACTCTCCTCGGAGCATGGGAATGTAATGGCTGTGGGGGATGATGCCCAGAGTATTTACTCTTTTCGTGGTGCGGATCTGGAAAATATGCTGAGATTTCCTGAACTGTTTCCCGGAACGGAAATCATCAGACTGGAAGAAAATTACAGATCCACACAACAGATACTGACTCTGGCCAATACTCTGCTTGAGAAAGCTGCCCGGAAATTTGAAAAAAATCTCTACACAAAGAGAGGGGAGGGAGATCTTCCCGGGCTGGTCAAAGCTGCGGATATGCACGATCAGAGCCGTTTCATTTCGCAAATGATTTTAAACATCCGCGAGCAGGGATTGCAACTGAGTGATATTGCGGTACTCTTCAGAAACGGAAGAGATTCGTTTGATCTGGAAGTAATGCTCAATCAGAAAGAGATTCCGTACATCAAATTTGGCGGACAAAAATTTACGGAAGCGGCGCATGTAAAAGATGTGCTTGCTCATTTGAGATTGATGGTCAATCCGCGTGATTTTATTTCATGGAACAGGGTTCTGATGCTCATAGATGGTATTGGTCCCAAAACTGCAGAAGATCTTTATCAATGGGTCACCCGCAGTGCCGATCCCTATTCTCCGGGCCGGGCTCCGGATCTGAGCGGCCGTTATCTGACTCAGCTGAAAGCACTTGGCGAACTTTTCGCTAAACTTCGTCAACTGGATGGATCTGTAACCGAGCAGCTCAGGGCAGTAGTTGAATATTACGCACTGTTCTGCAGGAAAAGGTATGATGACCATCCGAAAAGGATGAAAGATCTCGAGTCGTTTATCGACATTTCCGGTAAGTACAGGACACTCGAAGAGTTAATCGAACTGCTGGCTCTTGATCCGGTGGATTCCACTGCTGTTGAAACAGAGGCTTCACAAAACGAGGAGCCGCCACTTGTTCTCAGTACAATCCATTCAGCCAAAGGTCTGGAATGGGATACGGTATTTGTTATTCAGTGCCTGGATGGTATTCTTCCTTCGGGTTACGCTATCGAAGATTCGGGTCAGATGGATGAGGAGCTGAGGCTTATGTATGTTGCGGTAACCCGCGCCAGGGAACGTCTCTTTATTACCTATCCGGCTCTTTTTCAAAGCCGTTATGGTGATTATTTTTCAAATCCATCCAGGTTTCTTGAAGGGATCTCAGAAAATGCCCTCGAACCGTGGCTTCTGGTGGAAGAACATCAGAAGCCACTTCTTGAAAGCGCTAATAACAACGGGGGGAATCAGTTATAAATATTATCCAAATAGATTCTAAAGATTTCTGAGTTCTCTTTTTTGTTTAATCATCTCAGAGATCAGCCAAACAACAGGGTAGGGAGGTATAAAAACTGCGAGAGAAATAAAGAGTGCCTGACGATGTACAGGGCGCTTTCTGGAACATATTCCAGCCACCCCGGCCATCCAGAAAACGAAAAAGAGAAAGATGAACAGAGAGACCACCAGTGAGGCTGTGAAACCGAAATAGCTGTAAAGCGATTCTAACATAGCTTTCTTAAAAAATGCGTACCTTTACGGATATGAACAATTTGAAGCATATTTTCATGATATGAAATATTCTTCAATATATCATTCTGTAATGGCGGCATGAGCGGACAGCATCTGCCGCCGGGAGCTTTAGCTTCTCCTGAACTGAAGGTGAGTTAAACAATGTGTTATTGAAGGTTTATTCAGTGCAGGTGGATAGGCCGGTTATTATTAAAGATTTTAGGTATAAAAAATGTCAGGTACTGTTTCCATCGTCGGAAGGCCCAATGTAGGTAAATCCACCCTGTTCAACAGGCTGATTGGGAGAAGAAAAGCCATTGTGCATGATGAATATGGTGTAACACGGGACAGGCATTATGGTGAATGTTTCTGGAATGGTAAAACCTTTTCGGTCATCGATACCGGAGGGTATCTGCCGGATGAAGGGGATGTGATTACCGAGGGAATCAGGGAACAGGTGATACTGGCGATTGAAGAATCGGACGTTATTTTATTCGTCGTGGACACTGAAACCGGGATTACCACGCTGGATCGTACGGTAGCCGAATTACTCAGAAGACAGGACAATAAAGTTCTGCTTGTAGTGAATAAATGCGATAACGAGGAAAAACGATTTGAAGGGGCAGAGTTTTATGGCCTTGGTTTTGATACATACTACCCGGTTTCTTCCATCAGTGGTATCGGGACCGGAGACCTGTTGGATGAAGTTGTTTCTTTTCTTCCGGATGAACCTGAAGCAGAGGAAGTCAATTATCCGAAGATCGCATTTGTCGGCAGGCCGAATGTTGGAAAAAGCAGCCTGATGAACGCATTGCTCAAGGATGATCGCTGCATCGTAACAGACATTCCCGGAACGACAAGGGATGCTATCAACAGTACGCTCGAGTTTGAAGGAGAAACCTATATCCTGGTAGATACCGCGGGACTCAGGAAAAGAGCGAAAGTAAAAGAGAATATTGAGTTCTACAGCACGGTAAGAACAGACAGATCCATCAAGGAAGCGGATGTGGTTGTCCTCTTGCTGGATTCGATGATGGGATTTGATGAACAGGATAAACGAATTCTACGGGAAGCGGAGAAATTTAACAAGGGAATCATTATTGCCCTGAACAAGTGGGATCTTGTGCCGGAGAAGGACACGAATGTAGTTCGTGAGTTTGAGTCGTACATTTTCAAAAAAGTCCCAACACTGAGTTACATTCCGATCATTACGCTCTCTGCGAAAACCGGTCAGAGAATTTACAGAGTACTGCAGCTTTCAAGGCAGGTAATTGAAGAGAGAAAGAAGAAGATATCTACACCCGAATTAAATAAATTCATTGAAACGATTCTTAAAGAGAGGGCGTTGCCCGTAAAAAGGGGAAATGTACTAAAAATACAATATGCTGTTCAGGTTAAATCCAATCCACCGGTTTTTAAATTTTTCATGAACAACCCCCAGGAACTTCCTCCCAACTACAGAAGATTTATTGAGAATAAGCTCAGGGAAACTTACGGTTTTGAAGGAGTTCCGATTACAATGGTTTTCAGGCAAAAATAGGAAAGCAGAACTGGTGCAAACACTTTGATTAGATCTGTTGAAAAGGTTATTTTTTGCAGGTTACAATTTTGAATACAAAAAGACTATTTGACCCCAGATGAATCTCGAAAAACCAGCAGCTAACCCAATTAATGAGGCATATCAGCGAGAAAGAAAACTTTCCTTTCTTGAGAAAATCTATCTGCCTGAAATTTTTAAAGGGCTACTTTACACATTCAAGCAGATGTTTGCTCCTAAATTCACGCTAAATTATCCGGAGGAAAAATGGGATCCGCCATCTATTTTCAGGGGAAGGCCGGTACTTGTCGAGGATGACGGACAGGAGAGGTGCGTAGCCTGCGGACTTTGTGCCAGGGCCTGTCCGCCGCTTGCCATCAGTATGCAGGCCAGTGAAAGTGAAGACCCGAAGGAGAGATATCCGGAAAAATTTGAGATCAATATGCTCCGATGCATCTACTGCGGTTTCTGCGAAGAAGTTTGTCCGGAAGAAGCCATTGTGATGAGTAAGGATTATGATATCGTATTCGAATCCAGAGAAGATGCTGTGTATGATAAAGAGCGGTTGCTGGTGCCAAAAGAAGATCTAAGCGAACGTCTTGAGTATCTTAAAGAGTATCGAAACAATCAGTTTGGGCAATTTTGGGATTTCAAGCAGGATAATAATATACATTCGGTGAGGGACAGAGATACTGACTGGAATACCGGACTTTCACTAGTAAATCTTCTCGAGCAGCAGAAGAGAAATGATGCCTCCAGGGCATCCAGTAACTGGAAAGTCTGATATAATTCTATATGGCGGATGAACAGATTTTGCAGAATGAAATTGACGATCTGCTGGATGATGTCTCCTATCTGCAGGACGAAGCTGAAGCCCTGACATATGTGATCGAGGAAGTTCCTTATGATGAAACAACTCCGGACGGAGATTCAATAGCAGGTTATCTTCTGCAGATTATCTATTCTCAAAGTGATTACTACAGGCCTGTCAT
This sequence comes from Balneolaceae bacterium, assembly GCA_007693745.1. Lineage (GTDB taxonomy): Bacteria > Bacteroidota > Rhodothermia > Balneolales > Balneolaceae > Rhodohalobacter. The sequence goes on along the minus strand of REDA01000053.1, from coordinate 50,886 downwards.
TGAAGCTGTTTATCAGGAAAACCGGTTAATCCGATTAACAGATTTTGCGCACGATTTTGATAAATATGCCGCAGATCAGGAAGAGGATACAAAACAGATTCAAAAGATCATCCGAAGAATATCAAAACAGAGGGCTTCGTTAATCTCTTTTATCTCTAAGTTCACAAAGCCTGACTGGATGAAAGCAGTACGTGACGAGAAGGGAAGGGATATTTCCCTTCTTACATTTACGCGAAGGATGGTAACTCAGGAAAGAGCACTCTTAAAAAAAATTGCAGACCTGATTCTCATCTATCAGAAGGAGAGAGAACAGCAGCGGGATATTGAGAGAAAAGCATCTTCCCGTAAATCATGGATGGGCTGAGTCATGATGGGTAGTTTATTCATATTCATATGCATTGCAATCTCTATTGTGCTGCTTTTCAGAAGAGTGGATAAATCACATAAGGACGTACTCTTTATGGGAGCATTTGCACTCTTTTCCGGAGTTATTCAGGAAGCAATAGGCCCTTTTTTTTCAGAAACCTTATCAGTACAAATATCCGAATTGATATTGATAACGGCCTATTCATCCGGCCTGTCTGCCATGCTGATGCTTGTCAGGAAGCTTCGTCCTGAACTTTTTCAGTACCCGTACATACTCACTTTTTCACCATTCATCATTATTGCATCATTTCTTCTTGTACTGGACACGTTCCTGATAAAAGATCTGATATTTATGTCAGTGCAAATGGCACTGATCCTTGTTGCACTGCTTCTTTTGATTAGTTGCTTTGGTGATGGCGGAAAGCAGATAATAATGAGAACATTGGCAGCATCACTCATCCTCTTTACAGCGTATGCATTCTTTTGGCTCGGTGACTATTTTGAGATTCAATCTGATTTTGTGTGGCAATTTTTTGCCGGGATTGGTATTGTCATGAAAACCGACTTAATCACGTCCATTTCAATTATTAACAAAAATCAATAAATATCAAAATGATAAAAGGCGAAAAAGCATTCAATTTTAGTTTAAAAAACAGTGAGGGTGAAGATGTATCACTCTCGGATCTTACTCAGGATAAAAGCGCAGTTTTACTTTTTTTCCCGTTGGCATTCACCAGTGTTTGTACAACTGAACTCTGCACAATGAGAGACAACATGAAAATCTACAACTCATTGAACGCCAATGTAGCAGCAATAAGTGTGGATAGCTTTTTTACTTTAAAGGAATTTAAAAAAGCGAATAACCTCAATTTTCAATTATTGAGTGATTTCAATAAAGAAGTATCTGCTGCATATGGTGCGCTCTATGATGAGTTTCACGGCATGAAGGGAGTATCCAAAAGATCAGCTTTCGTTGTAAACAGTGAGGGCATCATTGAATATTCTGAAATACTGGAAAGTGCCGGAGATTTACCAGACTTCAAGGCAATTCAGGATACCCTGAAAGGGTAGTGTTGCCTTGTTTCCGGGCCGCACATAAAATTGAATGATCCTCCGGCGTCTTTGGCGTTATTTTCACACGTGAATAATTGACCGGAGCAGACCTGTCATGACTTAAAATCCTCATCCGCTATCTCATTAAATAAAGAGAGGCGGGGAGGATGATTTTTGGAGATGGAGTTATAGAGTATGAATTGAATATTGTTTAGTTAACATAATATATATTATGCGACATTTATAAGTGTTACAATTCAAATCCCTGTTTACTTCGTTTCGACCGAAATATCAAACAGCCCGTCCGGATTGCAGTCAATCCGGATCTTGTCTATTACAGCATCCTGATTGATCGGCCCGTTGATGATCATAAGCCCATCCTCTGAATGAATACTCAGCTTCGAATCCAACCGGATTCTGTCAATCACAAGAATCAAAAGATTCTTTCGCGTCCTGAACTCCCTGTCCAGAAATTCCTTCAGCTCTGTTACCGGCACACACACAAGGCCTGCAGTTTCAGCCTCAGGCGGAAAATAACTTCCTGAATTGTAATTCTCTTTAAATTTCCTTCTTGATACTACATGAAATATTAGATCCTGATTTTTATTCATTATATAAATTATTTATTAACAGCTATATGTAAAATTGCATCTCCCTTATGAACCACCGGACAATAGTTGATACCAATCACTCTTCCTTCACTTCGGCTTTTAACTTTTTGCATCTCAAGTCCAAATGGATCCGTAATATACCCAAGTAATTCTCTCTGTTTGATGTAATCACCCAACATCACCTTACTTTTAAAAAGGCCTGCATAAGGAGCTCTGTGCCAAACAGAGTGATTGTACTCTTCCGGGAAATTCCTGTTGCTGGTTTTCAATTCCGTCATTCCCAGATAATTCATCAATCTGATCGTCCCGTCAATCCCTTCCTGAATCCCCGGTTCATCATATCGTAGGGATTCCCCGGATTCAAAAACAAGAATATGTTTCTTCTTTTTAAATGCTGCTTTACGGAATGAACCCTCTATCAAACCGGAATGCAATATCACCGGAGGTGAAAATGCTCTGGCCAGCTCCATATTTTTCTGATTGTCAAAGACACACCGTATCTGAGAAATATTGGACCGGTTTGCACCTCCGGTATGAAAATCAATACCATAGTCGATTTTAGGTATAATCTCATTCATAAGAGTATACGCTACAAGTTTGGCAAGTGAGCCGGTTTTACTTCCGGGAAAACTTCTGTTGATATCTTTTCCATCCGGCACACCACGCACACTCTGTATAAAACCATATACATTCATCAAAGGTATCGCAATCACAGTACCAATTTTCGGAACTGCTTGACCCGAATGCAATAACCGTCTTACAATCTCAATTCCGTTTAGTTCATCCCCGTGTAACCCCCCACTTAACAGCAACACAGGCCCAGGCTCTTCAGCTCTTAAAACCCTGACAGGGAGATCAATGTTCGTATGTGTAGGAAGCCTGGCAATGCGAAGGAAAAGCTTTTTGTCTTCTCCCCTTCCAATTTTCTGGCCATTAATGGTAATATAATCATGCATTACTTTTTATGGTCCTCCTGCCGTTTCTTCTGCGAAGCGACTGTTCCACCATAAGCTCCATATATTTTACAACCTCTAAAGCGATATCTTTTCCGGTGGCTTTTTCAATTCCCTGCAGCCCGGGTGAGGAATTTACCTCAAGTACCAGCGGTCCCCGCTCAGATTGCAACAGATCCACTCCCGCAATTGACAAATTCATCGCTTTTGCTGCAGTCAGAGCCGCTTCCCGCTCTTTGCGGTTAAGTTTAATCAGCTTTCCAATACCTCCCTGATGTAAATTTGATCTGAACTCTCCCTCCCTTCCCTGCCGTTTCATCGCACCCACTACCTTGTTTCCAATCACAAAGGCGCGAATATCTGCCCCCTTGGCCTCTTCGATAAATTCCTGAACAATAACCCTTGCCTTCATGCTGTGAAAGGCTTCAATCATCGACTCGGCTGCTTTTTTTGTGGGTGCCAGAACCACTCCGTAACCCTGGGTTCCTTCAAGCAGTTTAAGAATCAGCGGTGTTCCACCCACACTTTCAATGATTTTCGCAACCTCTTTACTGTAATTGGTAAAAACAGTCTTAGGCATTCCAACATTGGAGCGCGCAAGTATCTGTAAACTTCTCAGTTTATCCCTCGATCGCACCAAAGCCTGCGATTCGACTGCCGTTGGTACATTCATCATTTCAAACTGTCTGACTACCGCAGCACCGTAAAAGGTGACAGAGGAACCAATTCTGGGTATCACTGCATGGACATCTGTAACCTCCTTACCCTGATAAATGATTGAAGGCCGATCCTGCTCGATCACGATATCGCATTTTAAATGATCAAGAACCAGTGCTTCGTGACCCCTCTGCTCAATCGCTTCTACAAGTCTTTTGGTAGAGTAGAGTGATCTGTTTCTTGAGAGTACTGCAATTTTATATCGAATCGAACTCATATGCTGTCTGGTTTGTAAAAATACTTTCCGGTCACGTCCACCAGATATTTTCCTGTAATAAATCTTCTCCCGATTAAAACCGGAAACCGCATTTCGGAACGATTGGCCAGGGAGAGCTGGATGTGCCCGCTTTCTCCATAAAATACGGCCTTCTGCTTTATGATTACCCGTTCTGTCACAGTACCATTTGAGCTGCGGATTTTCTTTATCTTGAATACCGGGCATTCAAAGGGTTTGTCCAGGTACTCGGGATGATCCGGATCCAGTAATAAAAAACGAACCATAGATCGGTTTTTCAATCTGAACAGTTCAATTTGATGACAGTGAAGGCTTGAAGTGTAAGCTCCCGTATCTATCTTGGCATCCAGGCTGAATCCGGAGAGATCGGGAAGCGTTATTTTTTCAATCCTGCCAATAACCCTTTTTTTCTTTTTTTCTGTCAATTTATTACTCATTCTCTGTATTATCAGGATACTAAATTCCACAAAACTGGCAACTTTCAGCCAACGTAAAATACAATGCCTTCATTCAGAATTACCAAACTGCAATATTCCATCAGCTTTATCACCCCGGGAAACCAAATTTACGTCAGTTTTTACTCCCTGATCAGGGCACAAAATACCAATCTTTTGGATTTGCCTGCATTTAATTTCTTTACGATCTGCAATTTCTCATGATTAACTTTATTCCGAACAGACCTACGCTGCTGCTTGATGAGTTCAAATGCAAAAGAAACATCCAAAATATGGCCTCCAAGGCCAAAAATTGCAATATTTCTTTTACCCCACATTTTAAAACGCACCAGTCACTTACCATTGGAAACTGGTTCAGGGATGAAGGAGTTCGCGCGATTACGGTATCTTCAGCAGGAATGGCATCTTATTTTGCATCCGACGGGTGGGATGATATCACGATCGCCTTTCCATTCTTCCCCGGAATGATCCCTGCACTTATTCATCTTGAAAAAACGACCCGATTAAGGCTTTTTCTGCACAATCCGCAAGATATCGAACTTTTGAAGCAGCAGCTCAAAAACCCTTTCAGGGTGATCATTGAAATGGATCCGGGTTACGGACGAAGTGGTACTCATTTCAGGGACTTTCAGACGATTGAAAAGTTACTGGATGCTTGTGAAAAATGCAATATGGCCTCTTTTTCCGGATTTTACATCCATGATGGAAGAACCTATCAGGCCAAGTCTCCGGCCTCTGCAGCAGATCATGCAAAAACTGTTCTGAATATCCTGGCTGCTTTAAAATCTGATTATCCACAGGCTTCAATTATCTTCGGGGATACTCCATCAGCATCTCTTCTGAATGACTTTGGCGTTGTGGATGAAATCACGCCCGGTAATTTTGTGTTTTATGACTGGATGCAGGTGCAGATTGGTTCTTGTTCCCTGGATGATGTGGCTCTCTTCTGCCTGCTGCCTTCGGCACAGCTGAGACCTGAATATGAAAAGCTCATCGTTCATGGCGGAGCCGTTCATCTGTCTAAGGATTCTATTCAGGTCGGTGATCGGATTTCATACGGACAGGCAGTCAGTATGGATTCATCGGGCATTTCTCTGCTGGATGGGATGTATCTGAGTTCTCTGTCACAGGAGCATGGTATCTTGATGGTGCCGAAGGGAAGGGAAGTAACGGATAGTGTCACAATTTGCCCAGTCCACTCCTGCCTCACAGCCAATCTCCATGATTCCTACATAACTACTACCGGTAAACGCATTGAAAAACGGATTCTCTCGTGAATAAAACTCTTTTCATTCAGGAAAAATACTCCAGTTACTGGCCATTGATTGCAATCATCAGCTTTTTTCTGGCAATCGTTCTCTTTATTATCTATCTGTTTACAGATACAGCAATTCTGGAAGGAATTCTCAGACTGGCAGCCTTTATCTTCTTTGCTACGGGTATTCTGACTCTTCTGAAGATCAATCAGGGACAAATTTCTGTAATTACAACTGTTTCAGAGAATCGTGAGATATCAATTTCGTACCAAAAAAAAGGTCGGGAAGCAGAAACTTATTTTGTTCCTGCCAGCTCTGTTGCCGAATTAAAAATTGATGAGATGCCAAACAGAAGTCTTTATAATGACATCATCAAAAGTGACCGATGCATCCGGATCAGGAGAACAGATAGTTCAGAGTGGGAATATCTGTATAAAACAGATGCAAGAGTGATTCCATTTAGTGAAGAAAATGCGAAGAAGCTCTACAGTTTTTTGAAAAAACACCTATAGCCTTCTTTCTTTTCTACACCCATCGGGCTCTGAGGGAAAAACAGATCAGTATCCCTCTTCGAGCGGATCGGGATCGTCAGTGAATGCCTGCTTCCAGAAGATATAGAGGCCAAGTAGTAAACCTTTCAGGACGAAGAACGAGAAAACAAGAATAAGACCGATATCCTGGAACAGTACTATGGTAACAAAATAAATAAAAAGAAGGATAAACCTGCTCTTGTACTGCTTTACCGATTGACGGTCTAACTTCGGAACCTTGTCGAATGGTATTGTACTCACCATAAGAATGGACAGCAGTAAGAATATGGGAATAAGAATTGAGATTACACCCTGATTTAATCCGTCAAACCATTCCAGCCGGTTGGAAAACGAGAGATAGAGCGCTGCCAGCATAATTGCGAAGGCCGGTGATGGCAGACCCCTGAAATAATCAATTTCAGATATTTTGGTTTCCACATTGAACCTGGCAAGACGTATAGCGCCGCATATCGGTGCAAGTGCACTTAACAGGATGCCGGCAATAGCCAGTTCATTGAATGCAAACGTGTAGATCAAAAATCCCGGTGCCACACCGAAAGAAACAATATCACTCAGAGAGTCGAGCTCCATACCGAATTCACTGGTGCCGTTCGTTAGCCGTGCCATAAATCCATCCAGCACATCAAACATTCCAGCCAGCACGATGAGCCAGGCTCCCATTTTTAAGTTTCCTTCAGATACCAGCAAAATGGACAGAAACCCGCAAAACAGATTCATCAGTGTGAAAAAGCTGGGCACAACCATCCTGGGGATCGGTTTCAGTTTTCTCGGCCGGAATCTTTTTCGGAATCTCTTTTTCTGAATTGGATATTTCATGGAATGTGTGGCTGGCCTCTGAAATTACAGATCACAAGTTTCTGCTATTGAGTCTCTTTTGAATTGAACTTTCCAATAACCGTTTCTCCCGCAACCGTAGTATCGCCTTTCTTTACCACTATTTCAATTCCTTCAGGCAGCAGGATATCCATTCGGGACCCGAATTTCATGATTCCAAACCTCTCACCTGCTTTAATCTGATCCCCTTCTTTGATATGATAAACGATTCTCCGGGCGAGAAAACCGGTAATCTGCTTGAATAGAATCTTCACCCCGGAAGTGTGCAGCACTCCAAAATGGGCTCTCTCATTTAATTCAGATGCATGATCTTCCCAGGCCATCAGATACTGCCCGGGATAGTACTTCAGGTATTCAAGTGTACCTGATACAGGATTTCTGTTTACATGCACGTTAAGTGGTGAGAGAAAGATGCTGATCTGGGTAGCACGACCCTTCAGGTATTCATTTTCATCTGTTTCCTGAATCAGCACAACCTTTCCGTCTGCAGGTGACAGTATCAGGTCGGGATCGACGGGTGGAAACCGATCGGGATCCCGGAAAAAATAGAGTATCAGAAAGCAGAGAGCCAGCAGCAGCGGCCAGGTCAAAATCATCAGCCAAAACGGCCCGAAACTAACTGCATAGCCGACCAGAACCGAAAAGACAAACACTACAATAATTGTTGGAAATCCCTCTTTAGCCAGCATTTTTATCCTCCGAATATTCTCAGGATGTCATTGAACGTGATCAGTATAAACAATCCGATCAGAAAGATGAAACCCAACTGCTGAAGCCCCATTCTAACTTTGGGAGAGGGTTCTCTTCTTGTGATTCCTTCATAAACGAGGAACATAAAGTGACCGCCATCGAGTGCAGGAATCGGAAGCATATTCATGATGGCGAGCGTAACACTTAAAAAAGCGGTTATATTCCAAAACCCTTCCCAGCCACCTCTGTCAGTAGCTTCACGTGTGATACTGGCAATGGCAACCGGTCCGCCCAGATTCTCTCTAACGGATATATCACCGGAAAACAGGCGCCCGATACCCTTGATGATGCCAAAGAATGTGTCGCTGGTTCTGTCCAGGCCTACTGCGACAGATTGTGTTAATCCGTAACTTTTGACCTCATAATCGAAAAGATCCGCTGCATTGGGCGACTGAATACCAATGGTTTTCGTAACGGGATCCGGCAAAACCGTTAATTCGGCCAGGATGCCATTTCGCTCCACGGTTACATTCAGTTCTTCCCCGGCATTCTGAATAATCTGAACCAGTTCAACCCAAAAACCAATTTCCCTTCCATTTACGGCTACAATTCTGTCACCATCCTCAAAACCCGCATCGTTTGCAGGAGAATCGGGCAGTACTCTTGAAATCTGACTCGGAAGTGTGTGACTCTGATCGATAAACCCACCCTCTCTGTTGATGAGATCCAGAAAATCGCTCGGTGCGGTGAGCGTTACGACTCTCCCGTCTCTTTCAATCATGAATGAGAGATCCCGCTGAGTGAGTTCAGATGGTGAAAAAAGCTGATTAAAATAGGTAACCTCTCTCCCATTGATTCCGATTATCCTGTCGCCTGTCTGCATACCCATTGCTGCGGCAACCGTACCTTCCTGGACATAAATCCCATCAATTGAAGTGACAGGGATCACCGTTTCACCATAGTTCCATGCCATACCCGTGTAGATAATGACTGCCAGGATCATATTAAAAATCACTCCTGCGAGAATCACGACGGTTCTCTGCCACACCGGCCTGCCCCTGAATTCATCCGGTTTCACCTCCTGATCCGTGAAACTGTCATCCATGGATTCATCAATCATCCCGGCAATCTGCACATACCCCCCGAGGGGTGTTGCCCCGATCACATACTCGGTTTCACCCTTGCGGAACCCAAATATTTTTGGAGGAAAGCCTATCGAAAACTTATTGACTCTCATCTTAAAGTACTTGGCTGCAATAAAATGACCAAGTTCATGTACTGTAACCAGTATAAATATTGCAGCAATAAAAACAGCAATCGTACTGCCGGTATTTATAATCCAATCCATACGTTATTTTAAAAGGTTGTTTGCGAAAATCCTTGTCTCGGTATCTATCTCTTTCAACGTTTCAGGTGAGTGAATTGTTTCTGAATGAATAGATTTCAAAGAGGTACTGATGATCTCAGGAATTTGAATATAGTGAATTTCCCTTTTTAAAAATCGCTCTACGGCAACTTCATTCGAGGCGTTAAGAACAGCCGGAGCAGCACCGCCTTTCTCAGCGGCCTGGATGCATAGATCAAGGCAGGGAAATTTCTCCGGATCAACCGGTCTGAAATCGAGATTGAAAGGAATAGAATAGTCCAGAACCGGTTGTGATGATTTCACACGGTGCGGGTATGTAAGCGCGTATAGAATGGGAACTTTCATGTCTGGCGGACCCAACTGGGCCTTGGATGATCCGTCGATGAATTCAACGACCGAGTGTACAATGCTCTGAGGGTGAATGACCGGCACAATTTTTTCGACAGAAAGCCCAAAAAGCCATTTTGCTTCGATGATCTCAAGGCCCTTATTCATCATGGTGGATGAATCGATCGTGATTTTGGCACCCATCTCCCAATTCGGATGATTCAGTGCATCTTCAACCATCACCTGCTTCATCTGCTCAAGAGTGTACTCTCTGAAAGGTCCCCCGCTTGCAGTAATAATAATCCTTTCAATCGCTGAGAGTTTTTCTCCGGTCAGAGACTGCAGCATTGCAGAATGCTCGGAATCGACCGGGATAAGTTTCTGATCTTTGAATGCCTGCAGCTCAGTAAGAATCTGCCCTCCAACAACAAGAGACTCCTTATTGGCGAGTGCTACTTTCTTATTGTTTACCAGTGCTTTGTAGGTAGACATAAAACCGGCAAAGCCAACCAGACTGTTCAACAGAATATCATATTCACCCGTGCCGGCATAACTCTCCAGTTCCTGGTTCCCATACCCGGTATACACCGGCTTATACTTCAGAAGGGCTTCGAATGGGAGTCTGTTTTCAGGATTGCTGAGAAATATAAAGTCGGGGCGAAGCAGATTTGCCTGCTCAGCCAGAAGCCTGTAGTTATTGTGTGCAGAGAGAGCCGCCACTTCGAAATGAACAGTTTTCTCCAGTAGCAGATCAACTGCCTGCGTTCCGATTGAGCCGGTAGAACCAAAAATGGCTATTCTTTCAGTGTTCAATGTGTTTGAGGACTATTCAATGGATAGTAAAAACAATGTGGAGAATACGACGTATGATAAGTCATATCCTACTCTGATTCATCATTCTTCTGTTGAAGTTGAATAAGGCCGAGCATTCGCCCCGATTGAATTCCTTCTCTTCTGTATGAATAAAGTGATGTTTCAGTAAACGTACAGAGCGGATCCATTTCAATATTCGATTCATGAATACCGCTGCTTTTCAGCTGGTCAACCAGATACCCTTTTAAATCCACTCTGGGTTTTTTCCCTTTGTTCTCCAGCCGGAATTTTTCCGGAAACTGAGAGGAAACCTCCTCACCCACCTCAAATTGAGTTGCCGAAATACAGGGACTGATGTACACTTTGAAGTTAGGGATACTCCCCCCGGCATTCTCCATCGCTGCGATACCTTCGGGCACAATACCCGATATAGCTCCTCTCCATCCTGCATGAAAAGCGCCTGCAACTCCCGCAACTTCATCTGCAACAAGCACTGCTGCACAATCAGCGACCTGAATTCCAAGAATCAATCCCGGCTCTGTGGTGATCATGCCATCAACATTCTCATAAATACCGTCCTGTTCAACTTCTTTAATTTCAGTACCGTGTACCTGTCTTGCAAGTGCCAGCCCACTCCATCTCCAGCCCAGCTGCAGTAGCAATTCATCGAGTGCGCTGCGGATTTCAGCGTCGGATGCAGAAGTGTTGAGTCCGAAATTTAGTCCCTGAATCTCATTTGATGGATTCCACACATCCCGGTTTGCAAATGTAAAACAGGAATTTATACATTTGTTTTCTGAAAAGATCTGAGGATAATAGAGCTTCATCAGAGCGGAAGAAAATCTTTTTTTAACATTTTTTGGATCAGCTCATCCGGAAAATGCCTGCCGGTCCATATTTCAAAAGCCTTACTCCCCTGTTCTATCAGCATTTCCAATCCACCAACTGGAACTCCTCCGGCAGCTTTGCTTAGCGATAAAAATTTCGTTTGTACAGGATTATAAACTAAATCATAGCAAATTTTGCCAGCCAGATATCCGGCTTCGCTCTCTCTGACAGGACTCGATTCCACATTAGGTGTCATTCCCAGTGGAGTACAGTTAACAATCAGGGATGCCTCTTCAGCAAACGCTGTCCACTGAGAGTAATCAACAAGCCTTACAGAATCCTTAACCGAAGGAATATCCTCTCTGTCATACGGGGCTCTGGATACCTGAATAATCTCATCAGTGCCAATTTTGAGCAGTCCCTTGCAGACCGCTTTGCTTGAACCTCCTGTTCCAAAAACAATGGCTCTGGAGCCGTTAATCTGCTCTGAGTACCTCCTGAGAGGCTGAATAAAACCGTGAATGTCGGTATTGAATCCTACCAGTTGATGATTCTTTTTCGCCAGTACATTGATTGCCCCGATATCCTCGGCATCTTCATCCAGCAGGTCTGCCAGACGGAGAAAATCTTGCTTATAAGGCAGGGTGATATTGCAACCGAGAAAATCATCTGAATTACAGGCAGAAATGAAATCCGTCAACTCGTGAGGATGAAGTTCCACTGCCAGATACTCCGCATCCATGCTGTAGTGATGAATAGCGCTGTTGTGCATATATGGAGAGAGCGAATGCCCCAGAGGGTAACCCACTATAAGTATATGCGGTTTCTTTGACTTTGGCGAGTCCCTGTATTCTCTAAAAGATATTGCCATAATAAAGCCTGATGTACCGGCAAAAAAAATGCGTTCAGTTTTGAGTCTGAACGCATTTGAAAACGATGGATACGTTTGCCTAAGCTGTTACTTCCTTCACAGCTTCAATGGGTTCTGTGATCTCTTCATCCTTGAAGGTATCGGATTCTGCAAGATTCTTGAATGTTTGCAGATCTTTAACAAGCTGTTCCGGCAAACCATCAATAAAGGCAGCCAAATCTTCATCGGCCTCACCAAAAAAAGTGCGGTAATCCAGGGAAATATCCACTCTGGTTTTACTGCCATTGTTCAGCGGAGTAAAACGAATTGTGCCAGTCTGATTCAGATTACCATTGATGGTAATCCATGCAAATCGGGTGTTTCTGAGATTATCAATAATATTGGTAGTCCACTGAAACTCTTCACCACCAATTGTGGTTTTATAGTTGAACGTCTGAGAGTTCACTTTTTCAACCTTTTCAATTCGGTGAAGAAACTTTGGGAAATGGACGGGATTACATAATAACTCGTAAACTTTGGCTAAAGGTAAGTCTACTTCTATTCTTTCGTGCGCCATAAGTAACTTTGGGTATGAACGTTTGATTTCAAAGTTGCGTGAGGTTGCAGATAATACAAATCCACAATGCGATAAAATTACGGAAATTTTACATAATCATCAATCTGATCAGAGAATAATTATTTAATGAGAATACCCCGGCTTTACGCATCCCTGCTGCTTGTTTTTGCTATTCTTTTATTTTTTTTAACGTTTCTGCCATCCGGAAGCCTGATTGCACAGATGCAATCATCCTCTGAAGCAGAGAATTATACTGCCACACGAACTACTGATTACAGCGACTGGCTTGCCGGCCGCACACGAATTAAAAACAGGACTGTCTTTAGCCGAAGCGGTTTCAGCCTGAGCAGTGAAACAGAATTGAGTTTAAGTTACGATCAACTTCTCACCACCGGTTTTTTAGTACGGGAGCTGTATGCTGATTTTTATCTTTCGAATACGGATATCCGCGCTGGCAGGCAGAAACTAATTACCGGAGGGATGGAGGGTGTCTCTGTAGCGGATATCTTATCGCCGTCTGACCTGAACCGGATCGTCTTTTTAAACAGTGACGATATCAGGGTACCACTTGAGGCAGTGAGTATCACACGCTATCTTGGCAATAATTCGATCAATTTTATCGCAGCACTTCACCGCCCGCCATCTGCACTTCCCGATCCGGATTCCAGGTGGTCGCCTTTTTCTCAAAATAACAGGGATCTTGAATTCAGGCAGGTCTCAAGACCGAAGGGCTCTCTCTCCGAAGATCTCGTTTTTTCTCTCAGGTATCAGGTGCGGGGCACTTATGCAGATTACTCAATCTCTCTGATGAACTGGATCTATCCGGTCCCCTCTCTTGGGCTCGAACTGATTTCTTCCGGTCCGGAACAAAATCCTGAGTTATCCGTTTTCGAATCCATGGAATCTTCACCCATGGGATCTGCAACATTGTCGCTGCAGCTTACCTCTGCGGTCAGATTGAATGCTGAACTGCTTTATGTCCACCAGCGGTACTTTACCTATCTGCCGTTTACAAGTGATCTTATCCGGCAGGCAGAACGTGACCCATTGGCTGCACTGCAACTCTTCAATCAGTTCCAGCCGCGTGAGGATCGTTATCTTGTCTCTTCACCCTGGGTTTCAGCTGGAGCCGGTATTCGGCTGGAATTGTCGGGATATACGGCAGAGATTCAGTTTGCCACGGACTTTATTGCTGATTATCAATCTGAAATGATTCAGGAGAGTGTTTTTACCTATTCCACTTTACTTTTCTCCCGTTCATTTATGGACGACCGTCTCCGGTTTACTTCTTTCAACCGGTACAATATAAGCGGAGGCGACCTTTGGTCCCACTTTGAACTTCTCTACGAGGTCAGAGACAATTTAGAACTCTCTTCGGGTATGAGCCTTTTTGGCGGAAAATCTCCCGATCCGCTGTACGGTCATCTCTCGTTTGGCCAATTCCGTCAAAACAGTTTTCTATACACAAGGATTCGTTACTTTTTCTAATGACCCCGGAATTGATTTTTATGAAGTTTCGTTGTGTCATTTTCATCCGTAACTGCTCTGAGATCTTTCTGTGAAACAACTTGGGTTTTTTATTCTCAACCACTCCCGGCTCGTACTTTTTTTCCTTTTTGGGGCTGCCATGCTGGCAATTTACCCGGCATCCCAGATACGAACGGATTTCAACCTGGAAGGCTTTTATCCGGAAGATGACAGAGTGATACACGACTACAGAATTCTTGAGGAGGAATTCGGAAGGGACGACAATACAATTCTGATCGGGTTTCACCATGATTCACTCTTTTCCAAAAAAGTACTTTTGGATCTGCTTGCCATTACGGAAAAATTTGAAAAGATCGAACTTCTCGATGAAGTGATCTCACTCTGGAGTGCGCAAAATATTGAATCGGATGGGTATAATCTTACATTTAACCCCTATCTCTCCAGGGATCGGCTCAACGCTGCTGCGGAAGACTCCCTCAGAAGAAGCATTACAGAAGATCCTTTTGCCCGCGGCTTGTTCATAAACGAAGCAGGCACTGCAACCTCCATCCTTCTGAGAATCAATGAGGAGCTCAATACCTATCCGAACAGGAACCAGCTGATTTCAGACATGAATCATATCCTCTCGGATTACAGAGGAGATTACACTTTCCATATTTCCGGGATCCCCTATTTCAGGAATCAGTATGTGAATTTATTGAACGGGGAGATCATCTGGTACATTTCAGTCTCCTCCGTACTCATTATTCTCCTTTTATGGTTTCTCTACAGAACCATTTGGGGTGTTCTTTTTCCGATGGTTATCGTCTGGTCAACGCTGCTATTCACACTCGCGCTGATGCATCTTACCGGGGGGTATCTTGAAATTATGAGCAGCACAATTGCTCCCATATTACTCTGTGTGGGTGTGGCTGATGCCGTTCATATGATCTCAAAATATGATGACACAAGAGAATCGGGTAAAAACAAGAAGCTCTCCATTCTCGAGATGATGATGACACTGGGAAGTGCCACATTCCTGACCAGTGTTACCACTGCGATTGGATTTGCCTCTCTTTTAAGCAGTACGGTGGTACCGATGAAAAAATTCGGACTCTATACCGCTCTCGGAGTGTTGATAGCCTATCTGTTTACCATCATATTTCTTCCGGCGGTTTTGAGTATCTCCAGAAAAAAACGTGTGGTGGATGAAAAATCCGGCTCATTTTATCCTCTGATAAACCGGTTTCTTACCAGACTGACAGCAATTAACAGGCTTCACTACGGTAAAATACTGATCAGTTCAGCTCTGATAACCCTTCTTTTTGCGCTTGGGTTTAAAACGCTCAACGTGAATGGCAAGATTTTTGATGACATTGGCGAAAATACAGAACTGATGCGCGACAGCCGCTTTTTCACTGAAAATATCTCCCCGCAGTTTCCATTTGAGTTTATTTTTGACACGGGGGTACCGGAAGGTGCCGTATCAGGCGAAATCCTGGAGAGACTACACCGGTTTGAAGCAACTCTTCTCAATTTTCCGGAAATACACAGGGTTACCGGACTTCATACATTGATGCATGAAGTAGATATCGTGATGACTGGAGACAGGAATGGCGAACAACGGCAGTTAACGGATCAGGCCGTAGCCCAGTACCTGCTGCTGCTCGAAATCAACGAGGCGGATGAGCTGTCGCGCCTGACTGATTTTGATTACAGAAAATTACGGGTTACAGCATTGACAGAAGATGCGGGTTCCAGCCGGATCAATCAGATCCGGGACGAATTGAACCCGGTAATTGCAGACCTTTTTCCGGATATGGATGTGATCGTTACCGGCACAACCATTCTTAGTGCTGATCTCACGGAAAAAATTGTCTATTCCCTGGCTTCGAGTATACTACTTGCGATTACAGCCATTACAATTATCATGGCTCTGCTGTTTAAAAACATTCGGCTTATGCTGATAGCACTGGTTCCAAATCTGGTTCCGCTTATTGTTACCGGAGGGCTGATGGGGTTTCTGAATGTAGATATTAAACCTTCTACTGCAGTTATTTTTACTATAGCTCTTGGAATCGCAGTTGATGACAGTATTCATTATCTGGCGCGGTTCAGAATAGAATATCTGAAAAGAAAGGCGATGTACCCGGCGTTAAGTGCGGCAACGATCCGAACAGGAAGAGCGCTGATTATCACCAGCATGATATTGATTGCCGGCTTCGGGACTCTCGTCACCAGCGCATTCACTTCTACCGCTCTGATGGGGGTTTTTGTATGCACCACAATTTTTGCCGCACTGATCTCAGATCTTCTGATTCTGCCTTCGCTGTTTTACTGGCTGAAACCAGATCTCAGGATTGTCGAAAATCCGAAATAATTCCAGTCACAAGCAGATGAATCTGTTCCGGTGTAAGAGAAGCATCGACCGTGTGAATCCGTTTATGCAATTCGGCAAGCTGATCGTAACCTTCAGTTACTTTTTTAAAAAATCCAACCCCCTCCTTCTCGATCCGGTCATAATTCTGAGAGGTATTTCTTGCGGCGGCCTTTTCCGGATCAATTTTCAGGTAGAATGTGAGATCCGGTTCTGTATGATGGGTTGCCAGCCTGTTTAAAAATTCAATGGCTTCAATAGCAGCTGATTCCCTTCCATACCCCTGATAGGCGGTGGTTGAATCGAAAAACCGATCTAAAATGATCACTGTACCACTCTGTTGAAGCGGTTGTATTTTTTCAGTAATCAGTTGCGACCGTGCCGCTGAAAAAAGAAGCAATTCCGTAACTGAATTCATTTCATCTGTTTCATGAAGAAGCAATGAGCGAATTTTTTCGGAAATTTCAGTACCTCCGGGCTCCCGTAATGTAACACACGTCTCTCCTCTTGCTGTGAAGTATTGGATCAGCAATTGTATCTGTGTGGATTTACCACACCCGTCTATACCTTCGAATGAAATGATCAAAGCCTGAGTTTACCTAAAAATAATCAAAAACCTTTTCAGCGGGTTCCTTTGGCATTACAAACGCGAGTGCAATGTAAACCAAAAGAAACGTATTGGCCGAAAGAAACAGGGCTGCGATAAAAATTATTCTCAGCACGGTGGAATTCATTCCCAGATATTTTGCGAGTCCGCCGCAAATACCAAATATCTTCCGGTCTGTTCTGGATTTGTATAATTTCTGAACAGAGTCTATCCCTGCGGTTTGGGACATTGAACTCATCTCCGATTTCTCTTCTTTGTTGTAGAGAAAATCATCCAGTTTATCACGGGTTTTCATCTTTTCACTCTTTACGTGTTGAGATTTAGCTGTAATGTTTTTGCCTTTTTTAAAAGCAGTGAGTATAACCAGACCAAGAAACGCACCCCCTATAAAGGGAGCAAGCTTCATCACTGTGTAGAGCAATGGAAAGGAACCGGGACTCAAAATATTGAATGCAGCCAGAACGGAGTATCCCGTGTAGGCTGCAGAGGCAAGAAGAAGTCCGATTCCGGCGATAGTCAATCGGTTCCAGATTCTGGGTTCAGGTTTATTTTCTGACTCCTGAAGAAATTCATCCAGTGTTGAGTGCAGATCCTGTTCGGATATATGAATTGTCTTTTCCATCACGTCTTCTGTTATAAAATGTTCTTACCTGTCCTACGACAATCTTCAGAAACAGTTTCAGGTCATCTTACTATTATCCCGCTTTCAGAAATTACAAAATCCATGGGAATATCATGCTTATCAGCGGGGAGGATCTCACAATGAATCAGTCTGTCAAGAATGAGACCGGCCTTAATGGCTTCACTCCCTTCCAGAAACCGGTCATAATACCCTTTCCCATAGCCGATTCTGTTGAGATTCTTGTCTGTAACCGCCATGGGAACCAAAATCAGATCAAGTTGCGAAACATCCAGCTCCGGCGTGCCATCAGGTTCAGGAATACCCCACTTATTTGGTTTGAGATAATCCGTAGAGGGAAGACGATAATGTTTAAGTTTACTCTGCCCCGCCATTTTAGGAACGGCAACACGTTTTCCGGATGCGATTGCACTTTCTATGATGTGAAAGGTATCAATCTCATGTTTACTTTGGCTTGAAACGTATGTGTGAATCGTCTCTGCTTTCTGATAAACTTCCCAGTTATAGAGATGCCGGGCAATCTGCATACTTTTTTCGCTGAGCTCATCAACGGTGAGTTGCATGCGTACATTCAGGTAATATTTCCTCAGATCGTTTTTTAACACTACAGATCTATCAGCTTATGAGTATCCGGTTGCTTGTCGGAAAGGAGCGTGAGGAGCTGATCCCATAATTGAATTCCATACTTATTCATAAACCAGATAAAGGCCACTTCTCTCTCCTGCAAATTGCGACCGGGATAGAGTTGTGCCTGAATCCGGTGAATTCGTTGAATATTTACTTTTTCGGTCTCTTTCAGTGACCTGTACATTTTTCCCTTCAACTTATCCAGCTCGGAGTGATAGAGTGCCAGCGCCTTGTCTGCCGTGGCCTCAAGTGTTGAATCCACAGATGAAACCCGTTCAGTATAAGAAGCAGATACTGAAGATGTACTGTTCTTCCACTCAGAAAAAAGCTCCTCAAGATCCAGTGTGTCGCTCCTGGAAATAAAGGCTGCCTCCAGATCTTCAATTCTCTGAGAATACTGTTCCAGCCGAAAAGGCAGCTCCTCCATATATTTCTGTATCGCACTCTCTCTTAAGGTGACAGAAAACCGTGGCAGGATGAGAGGCATTTTCAGGTCAAAATGCGAATAGATCTTTCTCATCTGGGCATAGTATGCGATTTCCCCGGGACCCGCGACATAAACAGCAGCGGGAACGACGAAATTTTGCAGAACAGGCCTTAAAAACACATTGGGAGAGAACTTCTCCGGTTCCAGATCAATCTCCATCAGAAGTTCACTCTTACTCCAAGCAATTCCTGCCTCTTTAACAGTCCATCGATCATTCTCCAGCTGAATTCTCTCTCTTCTGTCATCTTTGTGAATATAAAAAAGATTCGTTGGCTGAACCTGAACCTGACTATGATATCCCGCCGCCATTAATTTGGCGGAAGTGTCTGTCAGATCACTGTATATCTGTTCATGACATTCCACACTTCTTTTTAGCGGTTCCGCAAGCAGTTTCTTTATCTCCTTTCGATTACTGCCGGCCAGAATCAGACCGTGTTTTCCAAAAAGTGAAAGAATGAGTTTTCCAAAACCTTCTCCAAACGTACACCCTGAAGAGTAAGAAGAGTCCAGAAGTGCAGATACCTCTTTCTTGAAATCGGTCTCAAAAAGTAATTTACCTGCCTCGTCCCTGAAATCATCAAAAGCTGTTCCCAGTACAGTGTCTGAAACTCTTTTTCCAGAATGACCGGCATCAAGAAGTCTTTTTTTTACCAGTTCCTGCCCCTCAAAAAGACCGATAAAAGACGCTTCTTCAAAATCATGGTCTTCATCAGCCATCCAGAAAACCGGCACCACCGGCCTGGAGGTAAGATTTTCCAATTTCCTGGCCCAAAGAATAGAAGTAACGATCTTATAAACCGTAAAAAGAGGTCCTCCGAAAAGAGTGAGCTGCTGCCCGGTTACCACGGTGAGGGTATTCGGGTTCCTGAGTTTTTCAACAGCCGAAAGTGTGTGCTTGCCGGCTCCGAAACCTGAGTTGAATCTCTTAAGTTCTTCAGAGATGCGTACTCTGTCCGAATGAAATGAAATCTCCTCTGACCTTCTGAGCAACTCCTGATCATCGAGCGGCTGATATTCGAAAAAAGAGTGAATGATATTCTTATCTGCGAGGTAATCCGTAAATAATCGGGAGAAATTCAGATTTTGGTGTGGTACATCAGAAATAATCAAAATTACCCTTTCATTTTATTTATCTGATCCCGGATTTTTGCTGCTTTCTCGTAATTTTCGGTTTCAATGGCTGTTTTTAAATCCGATTCGAGATCTTCAATTTTTGTAAGGTTATTTTCAATGTCCTCCGGTTTCTCCTGCTCGTAAGGTGTTTTCCGGGTTGTCTCTTCAGTGGAAATACCGGCTTCATCCAGAACTTTTAAACTCACGTATATCGGAGCGTCAGATCTGATGGCCAGAGCAATTGCGTCACTTGGCCGTGCGTCCAGTTCCATCTCCTTTCCATTGACCTGAATGTGAATGGTAGCAAAGAAGGTGCCATCTGAAAGATCACTAATCACGATCCTGTTTACATCCGACTCAAAGCTTTGTATAATATTTCTCAATAAATCGTGTGTCATGGGTCTCGGAGGTTTGATACTTTCCAGCTCAAGGGCAATAGCCTGAGCTTCAAACGTACCAATGATGATTGGTAACCTTCTGAAACCTTCTGTTTCTGAGAGTATCAATGCGTAGGCGCCTCCGCTGCTCGGACTTGTGGAAAGTCCGAGTATATCCATTTTTATAATCTCCAAAGTATTCTCATTTAATTTTACTGAACAGATAGAGTAAATTTAACCATTTTTCTTTAGCTGATAAACCCGATAGTGATTTAAAATACTCAGAACTATTCGGATATTCATTGACCATCTGCGTTTGAATCTGACAATTACCATATGGGTCACACATCCGATATTGAAACCATTGACTCTCTTTAAAATCAGAACCACAGCCACGCTTGATGTCCAAATGATTTTGAGGGGGCTTTGAATCTTTATTATACTCAAAGCGTATAGCAATAGTACTGAATTCTCTGCAAATTGATCGCCGCGCATGAAAAATTTCCTTCATTTACTACTGATAACGCACTTTTTTTTCCTTTTTTCAGCGGCTAACCCTGTACATGGTATTCAATCCCATCCGATTTATCCGGCAGAAGAGAGCCTCCACCCTTCTGATTCACTAAGGCTTGGCCTGGTTCTTTCTGGCGGCGGAGCCCTTGGAATTGCTCACATCGGTGTTCTTGAGGCGATTGAAGCGGCCGGTCTCAGAATCGATTATATCACTGGAACCAGCATGGGCAGTCTGATCGGCGGATTGTATGCCATAGGTTATTCAACCGGTCAACTCAGGGAGATTGCACTTTCCAATAACTTCACGGAACTGTTTCTGGACAGGCGTCAAAGAAAATTCATATCCAATTTTGAAAAATTATCCGATGCACGCACCATCGTAACCTTTCCGATACGTGAAACCGGGATTGATCTTCCCCTTGGGGTGATCAAGGGGCAGAATATCTATAACTATCTTGCAAAACTGACCTGGAGTGTTCATGATAACGATGATTTTTATACTTTCCCGATCCCATTTGCTGCAATTGGAACAGATATTGAAACCGGTGAAGCCGTTGTTTTTCACTCAGGGTATCTGCCTGATGCACTTCGTGCAAGTATTTCTATTCCCTCCATTTTCACGCCGCATCCGATTCAGAACAGGGTGTATGTAGACGGTGGACTGGCAAGAAATCTGCCGGTTGAAGATGTAATTCAAATGGGGGCCAATTACACGATTGCAGTGGATGTGGGAACGCCGCTCCAGCTTGCAGACAGCCTGATCTCATTTTCATCCATCCTGACTCAGACACTTCTGTACAGGGTTCAGGATAATGTTGCAGAGCAAAAACGACTGGCCGATTATGTAATTGAAGTGGAGAATATTCAACACCTATCCGGTGCTGATTTTGACAAGGCGGAATTACTGATTGAGCTTGGGCGGCAAGAAGCAGAGAGGCACCTGGAACAATTCAAAAAACTGGCTGATTTGCAGTCGGGCAATGCGCCCAAAAGAGAAGATCTGCGTGAGGGTGAAAAACTGGAGTTCTCCCAAATCATCATTGAAGGAAATACGATCTATGATACACAGTTCATCATAGACTTGATCGAATTTCAACCCTTTGGCATTCTTGGCCCTGAAGATATTGAAGAAAAAATTGCCAAAATTTACAGTGCCCGGTTTATTGACCTTGTGACCTACCGTGTGCTCTCAAATGAGGATGATTTCACACTTCTCATCACAATCAGGGAGAACACTCTCGACAGTATACAGATTGGCCTGCGGTACGAATCTGAAACCAAGGCTTCTCTGTTTCTCGAAGGAAATTTTCATAATTTGATATTCAACGGTTCAACTGCAACGACGGTAGTAAGGCTGGGTGACAGAATGAGATTTGGGCTGGATCATATCTACTTTGGAGCTCTTGGTACCCGTTTTGGCTTTCTGACATCCTTAAGCTACGACTCTGAAAATGTTGAGTGGTACGAAAAAAAAGAGCGGATTTCCAGATTCTCCAACAGTTTATGGAGAGGAGATTTTTCTATTGGTAATTTTCTCAGCACCAATTCTCTTGTTGCTTCCGGGATCAGGTTCGAAAAGGCAGAATTTGGAGGGAAAATAAATCCCTCCGGTATCAAAGCCTCTGAAAGCAGGCATCACGCGCTTTTCCTGAAATATGTTTATGATGATCTGCACAGAACATCCTATCCCGTTGATGGCAGAAGAATCACGGCAGAAGCAGTATTCAGTGACAAGGGAATCTATAGTCCGGCCGATTTCATGCATCTGTCTCTCTTTGCAGATCACTATATTCGCATCAATGAATTTATAACTCTGAATCAAAAAATATGGGCGGGGTACACAACGGGAAGAGAACTGCCGTGGAACTACTGGTTTGTCCCAAACCGGTTCGACCCATTTCACAGAACCATATCATTTGCCGGGGCGAACAGATATCAGATTACCTCAAGAAATGTTCAGATGGCCTCTTTTGGGATACAGGCAGAGCCGTTCTATCATCGCTTTGCAGGTATTGAGCTATATGCGGGTCGTTTCCTGGATCAGTGGGATTTTGATTTTTCCCGTGAAAGTACAGATTTTGGTATTTCCCTGCGCCTTGGAGCTCTTACCATTGCAGGCCCCATACAACTGATTCTTTCCAGAAACTCTGCATCAGGCACTACTTCACAATTACAAATCGGTTATCAATTCTAATGAGTCACACATACATTTTTGAACAGATAGAACTCATTTTGAAAAAGCTTGCAGAAGATCCGGGAAACAGTACCCTGTTCAATGATCTGGGAGCAGGGTACTATCTTTTGGGAGAGTATGAAAAAGCGGTCTCAGCCCATCTGAAATGCCTTGAGCTTGATCCCGGTAATACAAAAGCACTCTACAATCTGGCAAACGCCTATTCAGAAACCGGGCAGTTCAGAAAGGCTATTGCTCTCTACCTGGAGGTGCTCGAAAAGGAGCCCGACCATATTCCTGCCCTCAACAACATTGCAGACTGCTATGAAAAAGAGGGAGAAAGTGATAAAGCTGAAGAGTTGTTTCACTATCTCACAAGGCTCAACCCCGAAAATGCCGTGAGTCACTTTAATCTGGGCAATTTTCTGTTAAGGCAGAACAGACATATTGAAGCAGCGAAGGCCTATCAGGCCAGTGTTGAAGCAGAATCTTCATTTACTGACGCATATTTTAATCTGGCCTGGATATTACACAGAGTCAAAGCACATGAAAAAGCGTTGGAATATGCCCGGATTGGTCTGAAGTTTAATCCTGAGCATCCCGATCTACTGAAACTCCTCTCTGAGATTCGTAATCAGATCGGGTAGCCGGATCCCCCTTTTTCTTTGGAGAACACTCTTATTCCGGCACAAAATTTCCCTTTCAAGTTCAAGTGCAAATAGTGCCGCCATGCGGGAATCGAATCCGGGGCCGGTTTTTACCAACGGCAGATCCCTGAGTGAGACTGTCTGTTTTAACATCGGGTCTGAGGGTATCAGTGACCCATGCCTGCACAAAGCAGAATCCGGTGTTTCCGGATTCTGACCGTTTTTACTTTGATCGTGTTCTTGATTACTGTGGTTCTTTCGGAGTTGTTTCATGGTATGTGAATAAATTCAGGATCTATTCACTACTACCATGATCCTTTTAAAAAGTTTCCGAGTAAACGTAATCCCCGATCAGCTCCTGGATCTGAATCCTGGCACGATTAATTCTGGATTTTACCGTACCCATTGCAACTCCTGTGATATCTGATATTTCTTCGTAGGAAAGTTGCTGGATGTCCCTGAGCACAATCGCTTCCCTGAAATCTTCATTCAGCAGCATCAGAGCCTTTTCAAGTTCTTTCATCGAATTGCCCAGATGGAGCTCTTCATCTGGCAGAAGTGCATCGTCCCTGATCTCAAACTCACGGCTTTCCGAATCAGATTCATCCGCATGTATCGTAAAGGTCTGCATGCGCTGCTTCTTTTTATAGAGCGTTTTTGCCAGATTACTTGCGATCGTAAAGATCCATGTTGAGAGTTTAGCTATCCGCTGATAAGAGTGCCTGCTTCTGTAAACCCTCAGAAACGTCTCCTGAACAAGATCCTCACTATCCTCGGTATTATGGGTATATCTGTAGAGAAAGTTATGAAGTCTGTCTTTAAAACGGTGAACAATCAGATCAAATGCTTCATGTGCCCCTTGTTGAAGTTGCTCCATCAGATCTTCATCTGACATCTGATTTAATTCCAAATGCGATTTTCTTTCCATGATAGTACCCCGGTTCATTACGGTTCTGATTCCCGTAACACCGGACCTGATACTATCCGGTGATACGCTTAATCAGCAGGAGCAGGATATCCGGAGGGTTCATGGTACTAAATCCTTTCAGGGATCTGTCAGCATCCAGAATTGCTTCAAAGATGGCCGGCATTTCATTCAGATGGAATCTGGAGGCTTCACTGTAATTGAGGTTGAATGCAAAGTTGCTGAGTCCCAATTGCTCTTTCATCTGAGATTTATCCAATCCCGAATCCCTCAATTTGCAAATTTTCCAGATGTTGCTGAACAAAAAGTAAAAGAACCCCACGGTTTTGAATATCTCGCCCGTGCTGTTATTACTTCTTTGCAACATCTGTTCCGAAATACGAAGGGATTGATTCAGATCACGTGCAATCACGGCATTTTTCAGCTCCAGGATGTCATATTCGCGATATGACTCGGTAACTTTTTTTACGTGTTCCTTTTTAATGATGGAATCACTGTCCACAAAAGTGCACAGTTTATCGATTTCAGTGGACAGTAGCTTTAGATCGGGTCCTGTCAGTTCTGAAAGCAGCCAGGCTGCATCTTCAGCCATTTCACGTTTATGGGAGTGGCGGGCCCACTTCATGATCCAATCAGGCAGTTGATTCTGATCTACCTTCTCAAATCCAGCGACACCAAACTTCCCGCTTTTTTCAGCACTGCTGATCAGTTTGCCCAGTTGAGAACGCTTGTCAGGGTGCTTCTGGTCGATCAGGCAGAGGATCGTTGTCGGACTCGGGTTTTTTAAATAAGGAATAAAATCAGCTATACCCTCTCCCCCGGCCGATTGATTCAGTTTCAGAAAATCCCTGACGATGACAACCCTCCTGTCTGACATCATGGGGTAACTTGCGGCGATGTTCAGAACCCTGTCTGCCGTGGTCTCCCCTCCGTAGATAAGATCCATGTTAAAATCACGAATCCCTTCCGGAATAATGTTTTCAATTAGTTCCTGAAGCATATCCACCAGAAAAATCTCATCGCCGTAGAGATAGTAAACAGGCTTGAGATTACTCTGGCTTTTAAGTTCCTGATAAAATGTGCGGAAAGTGTTCAGGCTTTCCGATCTGTTTCTGGCCACTTCGAAATTCCTTAGATCGTTATGTGTACTGAATCATTCCCTTCCCATTGCATAGTGTATTCCGCCAAGGAGATGTTTCAAAAAAACGGGTTCAGAAAAGGTTTCTGACGTGTGCCCCATTGCAGTATAGAAAGCCCGCCCGCCGTCATACTCCTGGAACCAGGAAGCGGGATGATTTCCTGGGTGGTCGCTTCCTTCATAGCTGTCGGTATCCAGTTTTACCACTACCTGAATCGCATCGCTGATGGTTCCGAAATTATACCACTCATCATCCCGTATCCACGGTTCAGGCAGATCAAGGGTTGACAGATGGGATCTGTCCGTTACGATAAGTTCGGCATTTCTCACATTCGGATTATTGGGGTGATTGGCAAAATAAGCGCCTACCAATCCTCCGTACCAGGGCCAGTCATACTCGGTATCTGTGGCTGAATGAACCCCCACAAACCCTCCTCCGTTCTGTATAAACTGTTTGAATGCAGCTCTTTGATCTTCATCGAAGAGGGTGCCCGTGGTATTCATGAAAATCACAACTGCATACCTGCCGAGGTTTTCCGGGGTGAAATAATCTGAATCTTCTGTGGCAGTAACAGAAAACCCATGCCCGGAACCCAGCTGTTTAACAGCGTCAATACCCGCTTCAATTGAATCGTGGCGAAATCCGGCGGTTTTTGAAAAAACAAGAACAGAAGGCTCCTGCCCCTGTTTTAAAGATTCATTTATTATTTGCGAAGCATCAGACGGCAGCTCAGAATTCATCAGCAGTATCAGAAATAGTGAAAGAAATAAATTTGTCATGGGAAATGAGTGAATTTACAGGTATCCCTGAAAATAGGAATAATCACCCAATATCCTCAAGGTTTGAAATGAGCCATTCCAATGTATCCACCCCATCCGGTTTCCACCAGAGTGGCGGAACCTGAGAGGAGGATAACGGTTCTGTAATGAAACCTTCAAGTTCATCGCCGGCTTTGTCATCCTCCGTGTACACAGTCTGAATCCCTCCCCTGTGCTTTTTCAGGAAGGTCCGGAGATCACTCTCATCTCCCTGAAACCACTGTACAACAGAGGGATGTTCCGGTTTCTCCATTCGCTCTTCAATTAAAAAATTATTCATCCATATCTGATTTGTGCCGGAAGCTCTGTTATATGCGTATCGGTACAGAAGAGCTTTTACAGGGGGCTTGTGGGGCGGGTTTTCCATCCAAAAAAGTTCAATAACATCTGCAAGGTGGCATTCAATCTCCTTTAATCCAAAAGGAGCCACAACCATTGCCACAGACCGGCATCCATGGCCGTTATACCGCAGCATTGCATTCGTAAGTTCTTCCATGGTCAGTTGATTCCGGTTCTGAATCCATGCTACGGAAAAATGAGTCGTTCTCGTAAGGGTGGGGGTGGCATCAGAGATGATATTCATCGACTTGAGCAGGTTGTTCACCTCATTCCGGTTCTCTTCTGAGCCGGTATAGATCAGTGCATCAGCCTTCATTCCGCCGAAATCTGACAATGACTCAGACCAGATGAATTGGATTTTCGGAAATTCCTGCTGAAGAATTGAAAGGAAAGAAGGGAGCAGATAGGGATCTTTTCGGGAGAGTTTCCCATTGTAATCAGCGCCAGTCAGAGTAATGCCAATCAGATCGTGTACTCCTACAAGCGGCAGATTACCCGCGTTGAGTGACAGTATCTTTTTGCCTTCAAGAGTTCCGGGCTGAACGGAGGTGAGAGCCAGCCATCTTTCAATAGCCGGAAGAGTCAGTGTCTGTTTCAGTGCCCTGATCTGATATTTCAGATCAGGAAAGCTGAACAGCCCTTCATCGACACTCTGTTCAATGGCTTCTTTCAGGGTAAAGTTATCCGGCCTGAGCCAACTGCTTACCGCATAATAAAGTTTTTGAGCATAATTCATTGGTAATTCAGCCTGACAGACCGATACAGTTCAGCCTCATGTGGTCAGTTCCCGGCAATCTGATTGGTCTGTTCAGTCCATGTGGAATCGGAAACAAACGTTCTTCCCATAGCTCTGAATTGTCTTACGAACCTCCTCTTGTTGATACCCGGGGCGAACTGGCCATACTCAATCATAAAGAGTCTCTCCGTAAGCGGATCGTAGTAAACAAAATTTACAAAAGGTCCGCCCATAAAATCGTTGGTCATATTCCAGGTTCCCAGCGTCTCGAAAGCGCGAAGATGATCCTCTCTCTGAATCTCTTCAGTCACAACGGGTCTTCTGTACTCTGTTGTGAGATGGGAAGTTTCCCTTTCTCCGCGCAGATAGAGTTCAAGGAGAGAATCCCTGGAAGCGTTAATCCAGTCGGGGGTGAGAAAATCGATATCCTTAACACCGTCTTTCCACCATCCCAGCATCCATCGGTTATTATCCGGCAGGTATCTCCTGAATACAACGACATCCTCTGTATCCACTGACTGAACATAATCATGCTGCATTCGTACCATCCATCCATGGCGATGCATAAGTGAGTCATTCAGTGCAAACTGTTCACCTCTTCGGAAAACCTCAGCTGTACGTCTTTCGAATTCCCTATCCAGTAAATTTCCAACGAGTGACCTTTCCGAGTTATATATTTTTTCAGCCAGTTCATCATCTGAACCGGAGGTTAGAATCAATGTCCACTGATCCCGCATCCACCGGTCAGCCAATGGGAAAGCGAAACTTTCTCCTGCGCGAACACGTGCTTCCACTTCATCACTGAGAATAGCCCGAATCAGATTCCCTGTATTGGAATCCTCATCGACAGGTGCAGCGAAGATCAGGTTTTTGTATCTGCGCAGGTCATCCAGTTCGCTGTTGGTGGAAAAATCCCTGAAGATCAGGCGGTAGGTCTGCTCGCAACAGGGTATTGTTTCAATATACTTTC
This sequence comes from Balneolaceae bacterium, assembly GCA_007693745.1. Taxonomy (GTDB): domain Bacteria; phylum Bacteroidota; class Rhodothermia; order Balneolales; family Balneolaceae; genus Rhodohalobacter. Next base: position 22,449 of record REDA01000053.1, on the reverse strand, counting down.
CAAACGTTTCTTCAATGGCCAAAGCTGTTTCACTGTCCCATGCAGTAGAGTCCATAACCACGATGATTTCATCCATTGCCCCAATAGACACAGGTCTGTAATCCGAATTACAAGCTGCAGTTAGAATAATGACTGATATAAACAGCGGTATAAAAAATCTCATGGTATTATTGAAAATAGGTTCAAAATTGTTTTAAATATTTCCATATTTCAGCTCTTTTACAAAAGAAAATACCTCTTGTTTCCAGCTTTCTTTTGGATAGAACGACCGGATGGTATCGATAAGTGCACTTCCTACGATAAAGCCGTCCACACTCGATGCAATTTTTTGAGCATCGGCGTGGCTTCTTATTCCAAAACCGACAAGCTTTGGGTTTTTTGTAACCTGGTTATTTACCCTGCCAATAAATTTCTCAACCGATCTGGCCACCTCTTCACCGCTCCTGGCACCGGTTACTCCGGTCACGGATACACAATAAACGAAACCACTGCTGTGCCGATCCACCTGGTTCATTCTTTCATCCGTGGAGTTTGGAGCAACCAGATAGATCAGATCCAGTCCCGAACCCGCAGCATGCTCAGCAAGGCTTGACGACTCTTCGATGGGTGAATCAGGAATAATCAGGCCGTCCGCTCCGGATGAGGCGGCATCGAGACAGAATTTACCGATTCCATAACGCAGAATCGGATTGATATATCCCATCAACACAATCGGGATCTCAGATTTTGAACGTATTTGGCGAACCATCTCAAAAATTTTCGACATGGTGATGCCATTGCCGATAGCAACATTGTTCGCATACTGGATGGTGGGACCGTCAGCCAGGGGATCGCTGAATGGCATTCCCAGTTCGATGATATCGGCGCCATTCTCCTCAAATCCAAGGACAAGGTCAACAGTTGATTGAAGATCCGGATACCCGGCAGTGATGAACAGAGACATGATCTTGCTGTCATCCGTTCGCTTTTCAAACAGCGATTGAATTCGTTTCATTTTTATTGTTTGTTGCATCATTCGGTCTTTACAGTCAGTCTAAAATATCACTTAATGAGCTGAGAACCATTCGGATATGGTTTTCATATCTTTATCTCCCCTGCCTGAACAGTTCACAATGATGATATCCTCTTTTTGTGTGAGTGGCATCAATGTTTCCAGATAGGCAAAAGCGTGGGCTGTTTCGATGGCAGGAATGATCCCTTCCCGGTCTGACACAAGCTTTACTGCATTCATCGCCTGCTGATCTGTGACGCCGTAGTAGTTCACTCTTCTGGAATCATGAAGAAATGAGTGTTCAGGGCCAATCCCGGGATAATCAAGCCCTGCGCTTATCGAGTGGGCAAGTTGAACCTGTCCCTCGCTGTCATGAAGAAGATAGCTAAGAGAGCCATGCAGCACTCCCGGTGTGCCCTTGGTGAGTGTAGCCGCTGTCTTGCCGCTGTCGGCTCCCAGGCCGGCAGCTTCAATTCCTATCATCTTCACCGATTCGTCTTCAATAAACGGGTAGAAAAACCCTATGGCATTGCTGCCTCCCCCTACACATGCAATCAGATAATCCGGATCCCTGTTTTCTGCTTCCCGGATCTGTTTTTTTGTTTCATCCCCGATTACCCTGTGAAAATTCCGCGTCATCATGGGATAGGGATGCGGACCCACGACCGAGCCGATGATATAAAACGTATTCTCAACATTGGTCACCCAGTCGCGTATCGCTTCATTGGTTGCATCTTTAAGAGTCTGGGAACCGCTGGTTACAGCCCGAACCTCGGCTCCAAGAAGCCGCATACGCTCCACATTGAGCTTCTGGCGTTCCATATCCTCTGCACCCATGTAGATCACGCAGTCAAATCCGAATTTTGCACAGGCTGTTGCTGTAGCCACACCATGCTGCCCGGCTCCTGTTTCAGCGATAATTCTGTTTTTACCCATATTCCGTGCCAGCAGGAGCTGTCCAATGGCATTATTGATCTTGTGAGCTCCGGTGTGGCAGAGATCCTCTCTCTTCATGTAGATTTTGCCCTTGCCGTAGTAGCCGGTCAATCTGTTGGCGTATGTAAGCTTTGTTGGCCTGCCCACATATTCACGAAGCAGATCCATATACTCACTCTGAAATATGGGATCCGTCAGAGTTTCTTCGTAAGCGGATTCCAGCTCGTTGAGAGCGGGAATCAGGATTTCAGGAACAAATTTACCGCCGAATTTTCCAAAATAGCCCTGTTTGGTGGGAGCTGTATATTTCATGATTTCAATATTTATGCTGATTCCTGTTGATCCCGGATTTTTCTCATTTCTTCAAAAAAGAGTTCCATCTTATCAAAGCATTTCAGTCCGGGTGACTCCTCAAGACCACTTGACAGATCAACGACATCCGGAGAGGTCGTCTCAATAGCCAGCCGGATATTACCGCTGTTTAACCCGCCGGAGAGAATAAAGGGAATCTCCCGGGTCTGGTTTCGTATGAGCTCCCAGTCGAATGTGCGTCCGGTGCCCCCCCATTTTGTATCGCTTTTTGTATCAAAAAGCAGATACTCGGAGACAGCAGAATAGAGCCCGATCATCTCTTCAAGCTCAGATACAGTAGTATTCTCTTCCACATGCAGAACTTTAATAACGGGAAGCTGAATCAGCTGACAATATTCGGGCGATTCCGTTCCGTGCAGCTGTACCAGATCAATTCCGGTCAGTCTGGCTGTATCGTTCACTTCATCAAGAGGCTGATTCACAAAGACCCCCACTTTTTTTGGCCCTTCAATCCAGCTGATTATCGCAGAAGCCCTGCCGGGTTCAATAAATCTCGGGCTCTTATCGTAGAAAATAAAACCCAGATAGTCTGCAAGGGCACCCGAAGCAAAACGTGCATCTTCGAGTGTGGTCAGTCCGCAAATTTTAACTTTTGTTCGTATCTCCTGCTGAAACATGTTAGTAATGTGATCATTGTGAATTATTGCAGGTAACCTGAATCACCGGCGGTTTGTTCAGGATTCCTGCTTCAATGCGTTTTCTTTAAGAAGTTCAAATTGTTCCATCATCTCACCAATTGCCCGTCCGGGATCCACCTGCCTCATAAAGTGTTCACCAATAAGAGCCGATTGAATGCCATTCTCCCATAAAACCAGAAGATCACCGGCCGAATGAATACCACTTTCAGATACAGATATGACCTGTTCAGGAACGCGCTTAAGGAAACTGACTCCCCTGTGCAGATCCACTTCAAACGTGGAGAGATTACGATTATTCACACCTGCAATTTTCACTTTTGACCAGTCGAGTTCAGCAAGTTCGTAATCGTGGTAACACTCAACCAGGGAGTCAAGGCCGTACTCTTCTGCTGCTTCCAGGAGTTCATGGAGCTGATTTCCCCCGTACATCGATACGATGAGCAGAATAGCATCAGCCCCGAAAGCCCTCGCTTCTTTTATCTGATAGGGATCAACGATGAAGTCCTTCCGCAGAACGGGAAGAGGAGTGTTGGATGAAACTTCCTGAAGGATATGCAGTGATCCCTGGAAAAAGGGCTCATCTGTGAGAACTGAAATGGCTGAGGCTCCTCCTTTCAGGTATTGTTCCGCAATTTTTAACGGATTGAAATCATCCCGGATCACTCCCTGGGAGGGAGATGCCTTTTTAATTTCCGCAATGATGGATACGGAAAGACTGTTTTTCAGAGATCCGTAAAAGTCTTTTCTCTGTACTTCAAAACCCGGCAGTGACTCAAGATCCCGCAGAGAGAGCTCTCGCTTCCGCTTCGTGAGATCCTCTTTGGTCTGTTTTTCTATTTTTCTGAGAAGGTCTTCCATCACACTAACGATACAATTCGTTTGGTTTCACTGATAAAGAGATCAAGTTTTCTTTTAGCCTCACCGCTGTCGATACTTTTAATGGCTCTCTCCTTTCCCTCCTGAAGCGAACCAGCGAGACCGGATACAAGAATCGCAAAAGCAGCATTCAGCAGCACAACATCTCTCTGGGCATCGGTAGCCCTGTTACTCAGAATATCCAACATAATTCCGGCATTCTCTTCGGCCTCACCACCAGCAAGCTGCTTCAGGGATGAACGTGAAAAACCGAGATCCTCGGGTTGGAACCGTTTGGAGGTTACATCACCTGTTGAATGTTCAAATTCATTGAGATGTGTTCCGGCTGATGTACTGATTTCGTCCAGGCCATCTTCCGAATAGAATGTAAAAACGTGTTCAGTATCAAGATTCCTGAGAATTTGAATCATTTTTACGGAAGCTTCTTTGCTGAATGTGCCGATGATCTGCCGCCTGACACCGGCCGGATTCAGGAGCGGGCCGAGCATATTGAAAAATGTACGCACTTTAAGCGCCCTGCGAACAGGCATCACATACTTCAGGGCCGGATGGAAATTCGGAGCAAACATAAATGCCATTCCTGTTTCCCTGAAAAGCAGCTCAACCTGAGTCTTGTTCAAATCAGGATAAGCCCCGAGATACCGGAGCACATCATAACTGCCGCTTCTGCTGGAAATACTCCGGTTTCCATGCTTCAAAACCGGTACCCCGGCACCGGCTGCGACAAACATCGCTGTGGTCGAAATATTAAATGTACCGGATTTATCTCCGCCGGTTCCGCACAGATCCACTGCATTCGCAGTATCTACTTCAACATTCAATGCTGCCTTACGCATCTCTCTTACAAAAGCAGTCAGTTCTTCTGTGGTCTGCCCTTTCATTCGGTAACCCATCAGAAATGCCGCGATTTCCTCAGCAGAAACTGCACCGCTCAGTATGTTTTGTATTGCAAAAACCGACTCCTCAGATGTGAGATCATTAGGTTTAGAAATTTTTTCGATAATTTCAGTAAAGCTTTTTACCACAGTGAATTAAGTTTTATAAACGTGATTCATATTCGAGTGAAACCCAGTTTTTCACAAGTTGCGGACCTTCTACGGTCAGAATACTTTCCGGATGAAACTGAATTCCTTCTACCGGGTAGAGTTGGTGCCTCACTCCCATAATAACACCGTCTGCTGTTCTCGCCGTAACTTCAAGTTCCAGCGGTATCGAATCCGGGTCCAGTACCAGTGAGTGGTAACGGGTGGCGGTAAATCCATCCGGGATGTTGCTGAAAACGGATTTTCCGTCGTGGAAAATCTCAGACGTTTTGCCATGCATCAGTGTGGGTGCGTGTACTACTTTAGCACCGTAAACCTGACCAATAGCCTGATGACCAAGACAGACACCCAATATCGGAATCTCTTTACCGAGCTCACTGATCACATTTTCAGTAATGCCTGCATTTTCAGGGCGGCCGGGGCCGGGAGAAATCAGAATCTTATCCGGCGAGAGTTCACGAATATCGTCGGTGTTCATGGAATCGTTACGAACAACCAGAAAATCATCCGTTACGGAACCCACTATGTGAACCAGATTGTAAGTAAATGAGTCGTAATTATCGATGATCAGTATCATTGTTCATACAATTAGATTTCATTTGATCCTGAATGCTATTTAAAACTTCTGAATAATCCTGTTGCAGAACGGATGGGTTCCATAACTGATTCAGCCCGTATCCTGGCTTTTTTACCCCCTTCCTTTAAAACATCCTTTACATAACCGATGTCTCTTTGCAGCTCTTTACGTTTTTCGCGGGCTTCCCCGAAATAATCATTTATGAGGGAAAGAAGTTCCTTTTTGGCATGACCATACCCATAACCTCCCCTGCGGTAGTTTTGAGCTGTTTCGTTGATGAGATCAGCATCTGCAAAGAGCTTGATAAGAGCAAAAACATTACACTTATCAGGGTCTTTAGGCTGTTCAAGTGCCGTGGAATCTGTCTGAACGGACATCACTCTTTTTTTGAGTGAACTTCCCTCGTCAAAAATTTCAATCGTGTTGTTATACGATTTGCTCATCTTCCGGCCGTCAATTCCGGGCACTATCGCCACACTTTTGACGATATACTCTTCCGGAATCACCAGCAGTTCCCGGTCGTACTGCCGGTTCAGTTTTCCTGCAAGGTCTCTGCAGATTTCAATATTCTGTTTTTGATCTTCTCCTACCGGAACCAGATCGGAATGGTAGATCAAAATATCAGCGGCCTGCAACACAGGGTAGGTAAAGAGTCCGATATTTGCACCCAGGCCCTGTGCCACTTTATCCTTGTATGAGACCCCCTTCTCCATCAATGATACAGGCGTCAGGCATCCCAGAATCCAGGCAAGTTCCGTTGTTTGGGGAACATCAGACTGGGCAAAAAAAGTACATTTTTCAGGATCGAGACCCAGTGCAAGATAATCCAGCACAACATCCAGAGTAAATTTCTGCAGGAGCTCACCGTTATTTACAGACGTAAGTGAGTGATAATTTGCCAGAAAATAGAAGGCCTCTCCTTCATCCTGCATACGGATGTGCTGCTTCATTGCGCCAAAATAGTTACCGATGTGAAGCTTGCCGGAGGGTTGAATGCCGGATAGAATCGTTTTTTTCTTATTCATTATCTGAATCTTATTTGTCATATCTCTTCTTCATGATCCGGCGAATCCCTAATGTGTAATTTCAAGGGCCACACTAAGTGCTTCGATCAGTGCACCGGCTTTATTCTTAGTCTCTTCATATTCACTTTGTGAATGACTGTCTGCCACAATGCCGGCACCTGCCTGAATGTAGACAGTATTCCCGGTTACAACCATGGTTCGGATCGCGATACAGGTATCCATATTGCCCGAAAAATCAAAGTATCCGACAGCACCGGCATAAGGACCCCGTTGTGTAGGTTCGAGTTCGTCTATGATCTCCATGGCCCTGATTTTTGGTGCACCACTCACCGTACCGGCCGGAAAACACTGCATAAGGGCATCCACCGGGCCTTTATCTTTTTCCAAATCCCCCACAACGTCAGATACAATGTGCATCACATGGGAAAACCGTTCAATTGCCTGATTTCTTTCAAGCTTTACCGTACCCGGTTTGCAGACCCTTGAGAGATCGTTTCTCCCAAGATCCACAAGCATAATATGCTCTGCAATTTCCTTGGGATCATTTTTTAGTTCCAGTTCCAGGGCAATATCTTCATCGTGCGTTACTCCTCTTTTTCTGGTGCCGGCAATGGGAAGCAACCTGGCTTCATCCCCGGTGACTCTGACAAGTACCTCGGGAGAAGAGCCAACGAGCGAAAAGGATCTGAAATCGAGAAAAAAGAGATAGGGAGAAGGGTTCACCATTCTGAGTGCCCTGTAGAGTGTAAACTTATCCCCCCGGAACGGTACTTCAAATCTCTGGGACAGTACAACCTGGAAAATATCCCCTTCAAAAATATAACCTTTTGCCTTATCGACCATCCGCCGGAAATACTCTTTTGTCATATTGCTTTTCAGCATTGAAGTATCCAGAGAAAAATCACCGCCTTTGATTGTGGAGTTGAGGGCCACCTCCTCCATTCTTGAAAGACGCAGTAATGCATTATCGTAGGCTTCCTGAAGATCTGTATCCTTATCCACAAAGACCGTCTTCATCAGAACGATCTGCTGTTTTACATGATCAAAAGCATACACCTCATCATAAAAAGACCAAACCGCTTCCGGTATATCAAGTCCGTCGCCCGGCTGATCGGGAAGATATTCAACTTCCCGGATGGTTTCGTACGATGAAAAACCAACCGCGCCGCCTGTGAGCCTGGGTAGTCCCGGAATCTTTGGTTCCCTGTGCTCACTGGTTAATCTCCGGAGCGCTGAAAAGTAGGATTCGTTGAGGTCATAGATCTGACCGGATACCGAAAGGCTCAGCTCTTCTCCTTTTAACTGCAGGATCTGGTAAGGATTTGAGCCCAGAAAAGAGTAGCGTGCAAGATGCTCTCCCCCCTCGACCGATTCAAACAGAAATGGATAGAAACCATTCTCCCGAATCGACATGAACAGTGATACCGGAGTCAGTACATCAGCCAGCATTCGTTTGCTTACAGGGATTGCCGTAAACTTTTTTGCAAAATTTTTAAACTGTTCAAAGGTCATTTTTTTAAACTAAAAAGCCCACTCCAGTAACTGCAGCGGGCTTGATCATTGTTTCGCAAAATTTTTATCTCATACGATTGCCACTGCTTCAGATCGAAGTGAGTGGTTCCACCAATAAACTTTCATCATTTTTTCCATTGCCTGAAACTATTGCATCCTGAAATTAAAAGCAACAGCAGATAAAAAACGGTCTCAATTTTTGAACAGTCTGGGGTTATTTTTGATGAACTTGTTGATGAGGTATTTTATGTAAAACCGTTCTTTTCTCTTCAGATACCACCATCCTGTCAAACTCACAACAGCAGCCCCAAGGGCATTCACAATCATATCCCACATGGTATCTGTGAGGCCGGAAGGATCCCCAAGCATCGGTTTTTGCATAGCGGTTCCAAATACCTGATCCATTGTGAATTCAAATATTTCCCAAAGAGTGCCGATTGTAATCGCAAAGAGAAAAGCAAAAAGGGCAATGAATCCCGGATTCATCTGCAGTTCCACACGTTTATTCTCGTTCAGTATATAAACGAGCAGGAAACCAAGTATCCCCATCAACAAGCCGGCTGTAGTGTGCAGTGCAATATCCCACCACCAGAGTCTTTGATAAAAATCGTGTACTTCTCCCAGATAAAATGAGGCAAAAGCAAAAAAAACAGCCATAAGATGAAACTCGGCGGGTATCTCAATTTCCATTTGTTTCCTGAAGATAACCGGAGCAAAGAGGGTCAGAATGATCAAGGTTATCAGAAACAGGGCCAGCCAACTCCGATTGTACAAAAGCAGTGCCCACTCGATAACCATCAGAAAGAGAAGTGTTCGGGTAACCACCTTATGAAACCAGTTCTCATCTGTTGAGATTTTTTTAAAAAAAGTGCTGTTCCGGATGCGCATCCCTCCCCGTTATCTTGTTTTTAGTTTGCGCATTTTATGTGTCGGGCAGAATAACTTGCATACCATCATCTCTGACATGCTCTGTCCCGATTCTTTCGAATACGTATCACTGAATGATACGAATTTTTACATATTTCTGCGGTACTGTCCTCCAACCTGATAGAGCGCATTGGAAATCTGCCCAAGGGAACAGACCTTCACCGTTTCCATCAACCCGTTAAACAGATTCTCATTCAGCCTTGCAGAATTTTGCAGATTATGCAAGGCTTCTTCGGCTTTGTCTCTGTTGATCTCTTTAAATTTCTCAAGTGATGCAATCTGTTGATTTTTCTCCTCATCAGTTGAACGTATCAGCTCCGGGGTACTCTCCTCTTCTGAGGTTTTTTGGTCACTCAGGAATGTATTGACTCCGATCACGGGTAAAGTACCGTCATGTTTTAAAGTTTCATAGTGGAGACTCTCATCCTGAATTTTGCCCCGCTGGTACATGGTTTCCATAGCACCGAGCACTCCCCCCCTTTCTGAGATACGATCAAATTCTGATAAAATGGCCTCTTCAACAAGATCAGTCAGTTCTTCAATGATAAATGAACCCTGCAGCGGGTTTTCATTCCTGGCCAGCCCCATTTCTTTGTTGATGATAAGCTGAATAGCCAGTGCGCGCCTCACAGAGGCTTCTGTTGGAGTTGTGATCGCTTCATCGTAGGCATTTGTATGCAGGGAATTACAGTTATCATAAATTGCCATCAGAGCCTGAAGTGTCGTTCTGATGTCATTAAACTGTATTTCGCGGGCATGAAGTGAGCGACCGCTGGTTTGAATATGATATTTCAGTTTTTGTGACCTCTCATTTGCTCCGTATTTATTCTTCATGGCAACAGCCCAGATCCTGCGTGCCACACGGCCTATCACGGAGTATTCGGCATCCAGCCCGTTACTGAAAAAGAACGACAAATTATGCGCAAACTGATCGATGTCGAGACCCCTTGATAAATAGTATTCAACAAATGTGAAGCCGTTTGAGAGAGTGAAGGCGGCTTGCGTTACAGGATTGGCACCTGCTTCGGCAATATGGTAGCCCGAGATTGAAACGGAGTAGTAATTTCTCACGCTTTTCTCCGTGAAGTAACTCTGAATATCCCCCATCATCTTCAAAGCGAATTCAGTGGAGAAAATGCAGGTGTTTTGTGCCTGATCTTCTTTCAGAATATCGGCCTGTACAGTACCCCTGACAACTTTCAGTGTGTCATTTTTGATTCGTTCATAGGTTTCAGGATCTGTGACCTGATCGCCGCTGATGCCGAGCAGTCCGAGACCAAACCGATCATGACCGGAGGGTAATTCCAGATCATATTCCGGGCGGCTGATTCCTTTGGCGGCAAAGAGAGCCTCAATTTTTTTTCGTGTACTCTCCCACAACCCATTCTGTCTTAACCACCGCTCCACCTCCTGATCAACAGCCGTATTGAGATACATCGCCAGTATAATCGGAGCTGGACCGTTAATGGTCATCGAAACAGAGGTGGCCGGACTCGTCAGTTCAAAGCCGGAATAGAGTTTTTTCATATCATCAAGCGTACAGATGCTCACGCCGGAGTTCCCGATTTTGCCATAGATATCGGGGCGAAAACCGGGGTCTTCGCCATATAGTGTAACTGAATCAAAGGCAGTGGATAGCCTGGAAGCAGGCATTCCGGAACTGAGATAATGGAACCTTCTGTTGGTTCTTTCCGGCGAACCTTCACCGGCAAACATACGGGTCGGATCCTCTCCCTCACGCTTAAAGGGAAATACTCCGGCCGTGTAGGGAAAGTATCCCGGCAGATTTTCTTTCAGGGCAAATTGCAACCGATCACCCAGGTTCTTGGTCTTTGGAAGTGAAATACGCGGAATTTTCAGACCGCTGAGTGATTTGCTGAATAACTCATAATTGATTTCCCGATCCCTGATGACGACTGAAAACGATTCTGCCTGATACTGCTCAAAAAGGGAATCCCAGTTTTCAAGAATACGCTTTGGGAGCGGATCCAGCTTTTCACTCCAGTGAGATTCCATTTTCTGCAGAACCGGCAGCATGTTGCTTCTCTCCTCCGGATTCCAATGATTCAGCTGACTGATTGTGCCTCTTACCTGGTCCAGTTTTCCGGCAATTTCAGACTGCTGCCTTACCCAGAGATGATACTCCCTGACAGTTTCAGTAATTTCAGAGAGATAACGCTGCCTGTTGCCGGGTATGATACTTGTTTTGTGCAGTTCAGTTTCGGGCTCGGGGTTTGTGTAAAGAGCAGGTTTCCATGACAGGTTTTTCGTCTCATTAATCAGTTCAACAAGTGCGGAAAATAGCCGGTGAACCCCTTCATCATTAAAACGTGAAGCTATGGTTGGAAATACCGGCATCTCTTCGGGGCTGTTCTGCCAGTCACCCCGGTTTCGCTGAACCGTTTTCCGGATGTCGCGCAGGGCATCGAGTGAACCTTTTTTATCATATTTGTTTAAGACAATCAGGTCAGCCAGATCGAGCATATTGATCTTTTCCAACTGCGTGGCAGCCCCGTACTCCTGAGTCATCACATAAAGCGAAAGGTCAGAGATATCCACTATTTCAGACCCGCTCTGTCCGATACCGCTTGTTTCCACAATGATCAGATCAAATCCGGCAGCCTCATAGACAGCAATGGCTCCTTTCAGGGCATCACTTACCGATTTATTGGAGGCCCTGGTGGCCATACTTCTCATATAAACCCGGTTGGTATCAATACTGTTCATCCGTATCCGGTCACCCAGTAACGCCCCTCCGGTACGGATCTTAGACGGATCGACAGATATCACCCCAATCATAAGCTCATGAAACTCGCTCAGGAACCTGCGAATGATCTCATCAGTAAGTGAACTTTTACCGGCTCCCCCGGTACCTGTGATACCAACTACAGGTATCGTTTTGTCAGTCGTTTTCTGAATATTCCTGCCATTGACTGACAGGACAGTTCCATCAAAAGAGGCGTACTCTGTTCTGTTATTTTCGAGGGCGGTTATTACCTTTGAAATAGCATTTACATCTTTGTTGAGTATCGCAGAAAGATCCGTATCTGTACCCTTCAGGGTATCAAAATCACACTCCCTCATCATAAAATCTATCATGCCCTGCAGCCCCATAGCGGACCCATCCGCTACCGAGAATATTCTTGTGACTCCGTACTCGTGCAGCTCACGGATTTCATCAGCTACAATAACGCCTCCGCCTCCGCCAAACACTTTGATATGCCCGGCCTTTCTGTCTCTGAGAAGATCGACCATGTACTTGAAATACTCAATATGACCGCCCTGATAGGAGCTGATTGCGATACCCTGTACATCTTCCTGAATTGCACAGTTCACAATTTCATGAACCGAACGGTTATGCCCCAAATGGATCACTTCCGCACCGGAAGACTGCAATATCCTTCGCATGATGTTGATACTGGCATCATGTCCGTCAAAAAGACTCGCTGCTGTAACAATGCGAATTTTGTTTTCTGATTTGAAGGGGCCTTTTTTCTCTTTTCCGTTACGGGGCATTTCTGATCTGTCTTTACTCGGCGTCAACGTATTTGAAGGCATGCGATCTTTTCAGATTTATTTTATTTGGAAGCGTTTCCAAGATAGGGAAAAAGTGGCCTAAAGTACATTTTATGTGGTGCAAAAAGATGAAATGGAGGGCAGACAGGGAGATAAACGGATCAGAATCCTGATTTGAAAATGAAGGCAGCGAAATGCATACTCTAAAGATGCAGACCTGTTTTCCTGAACTCACGCAGAAAAGAATTCCTGAGTGTTGCAAATCAATTTGCATTCGGCTTCTCTGATTTCAGGTAGCTGATTGTACGCTGCGGAAACGGAATGACAACTCCCTCCCGGTCAAATCGTTTCTTGATGGATTCCAGGATATCGCACTCCAGAACAAAGGCATCGGCCGCATTTTCAGCCCAAACCCAGGCCCTCAGATCCACAGAGGATTCATTAAGCAGAACAACCCGAACCATAACCAGGGGCTTTCCGTCATTCTTATCTTCCTTCGATCTGTTATCGAAGGTGAGCGGATGATTTTCAGCCTCTTCCCTGATAATCTTTTTGGCGAGATCGATGTCAGATTCGTAACTGATTCCAATGTTTATTAACCTGCAAATCATTGAATCTGAGTAGTTTGAGTTAATCAGAACCTGATTGCTGATAATTGAGTTGGGTATGATGATTCTCTGATTTTCAAAATTGCGGATTACGGTGTGACGAAGGCTGATATCTTCCACAACTCCCCTCTGCCCGTCGTTCATTGAAATCCTGTCATTGATCTGATAAGGTTTGGAAATGACGATAAAAACCCCGCTCACAATATTACCGAGCGACTGCTGAGCGGCAAAACCAACGGCGATTGCGATGATACCGGCACCGGCGACAATAGACTGAGCAATTGGTTTCATTATTGGAATAAAGGAAATTGCATAACTGAAGCCTGCCAGATAGATACCCGCCATGATCGTGTGCTCCAGAAACTTAAAGGTGGTCAAATGCTCATCGTTTCTTTCTGTCGTCCTTAAAAGAAATTTTCTGTACAGCGCATTTATAACCTTAGCCAGCAGTATGGTTCCGGCGACAATGAACAGAACCTTGAAAAAGGTTGCATAGTTATCCGTTAATAGACGCAGAGGTTCTTCCATAACTGTTATCCATGATTTCGTTTAATGATCAACTTTCACCACTTTCAGTTTCTTCTTCAGAGCTATTTTCCTCCTCATCCGGATCATTCTCAGATTCCTCGTCACCGGCGCCATTACCTCTGTCAGCATCATCTTCATCCCATCGGGCATAGCGTACCATAACTTCTGAGGTAAACCCCTCTCGTACCGGAATATTTCGCCGGATATCATATGGTTCAGGCGATCTCCAGGGCTCCACTTCTCCCCTGTCCCATTTTCCATCTCCGTCGATATCTTCAAACAGTATTGCTTTATAGCTGAGCGGGGGAAGGTTGTCGATCTGAATTGAATCGGTGAATGTGGTATCCAGGCGGATACTCAGATCACTGTCGGTTAAGGTGAGATAGGTTGGGATTTGGCTGTCATGATTTTCCAGGACAAAGAGGATACTGCCCAGCTGATTTCTCTGCCAGATCTCGGGATCTACCAGTTCATGCTCCTGCTCCCAGGGATTCCATACCCTGAATTGATACCGGATACCGGCCTGCCATGAATCTCCCGGACTGATTCTCAGGATATTCCTCTCAATCTCGGTAAACTCCCAGTCTGTAATAATCCTGTCTCCCTCCACCACAATGAGCGAATCTTTTACAGCTTGTTCATTGATAAATGCCGAGTAGGTAATTTCCAAAGGCTCGTCCGGAAAGAGACCGCTGCCGGCATTGTGGGAGACCGTTCTGAGAATTGTTGTATCTGCAACGGAGGAGCCCGGAAATGGTTCAAAGTCCACAATTAGCGGGTTTCCGGCACTGTCAGTGAATCCATGCGGTTTGAGTGTAAAAAATGTATCCTCACCCAGGGCTTCTTCAGACTGTGCAAAGAGGATCTGAGAATTTTGTTCATCTTCAAACAGCGGGTAGGCAGCAGTGATTTCATTACCCAATGTATCGAGCAGGGTGAAAAATGAATCCTGATCCCAAACCAGCTCTTCAGAAAGCCTCAGTCGTAATCTCACTTCCGAGAGAAGCCCCACTCCCTCGATTCTCGGCCTGGTGGTATCCGGTACAGACTTATAGAGTGTTCCCAGATGCACTGAGTCGCCATCCGATACAAAAAAAGTTTCAGTCATGAATGGCTGTGCCAGCTCTCTCGGGGGATCCCAGACCCGGTTTCTGTTCACATCATTCACCCAGAAAGCTCTGTATTCGCCCTCACTGATATATCCAAACTGAGCGCTTCCGGAGGTATCCGTTTCGGCCACATACATCGCTCTTTGCAACAAATCTGCCGGCATACGATAGAGAAAGACCCTGTTCCCGCTTTCACCCCTGCCGGTCTCCGCATCCAGAATTCGTGCCGTGATCGCAGCACTGTCTATCACATCACCCGTTGAGAGTGCAAGCTCAAACGGCCTCTCCATTTTGTTGCGGTTTGTATCCGTTACATCGGTACCCACTTTTATGATCACGGTGGTGTTTTCCGGTAAATCGCGCTCAAATTCAACAACGGCTGTCCGTCTTTTAAAGTCGAATGAAAATGGAATGCCAAGATCCGGCTCTACAGTTACATTTCTCCTGAAATTATTTCGGTCAATGAACTTATCAAATGTAAATTCAATTTGCCTTCCGCTGAAATTGGTTGACCCCGTCTGCGGTGACGTCGAAATCACATGCGGGCCGGTTCTGTCCTGTTCTCCACCGGTGGGTCCCATCGGTGTGGCGCAGCTTTTCAGAAAAACGAAAAGCAATAGGAACATAAGACCGTTGATAAAATAAAGTTTCATCGAAAATAAGTTGACTGATTGGTATTACTTCAAAATCTCAGCTATTCTTCGAGCGGCAATTTCCTGAAGTTCACCTTGCTTTTCAGCGATAATAAGGGCTTCCCTGCCCAGCAGTTTGTACAATGTAGTAAGGTCACGGTTGCCTTCCAATAATTCAAGATGCCTTGCAATCGTATCGATATCGCCCCTTTTTACCGGCCCGCTCAGTACCTCCTGCGGCTCCGATGCAAGCAGGTTTGCCGAAGTCTGTCTCAGTAATGGCCTTAAAATATCAAAACCGGACCCGACACCGTTTGATTCCAACACACGGTTTGCGGCACTCATCAGTGAAACCATGTAATTGGAAGCAATGACTGCAGCTGTATGAATCGCCGTTTTCTGCTCAGGACTCACTCTCATAGCACTCGCTTTCATCTGTTTAACTATCCGCTCGAGTTGAAGGCAGGCGTTCTCGTCTCCCTCCAGACTGATATAGATGTTTTCAAACCTGTTCTTCAAGTCGCCCTTTACGAATGTCTGAACCGGATGCATTGATGCTACCGATGCCCCTTTGTTTTTCAGTGCCGCCAGTGAGCCGGAACTTAAAACGCCGGAACAGTGCACAGCTATTCGTCTTTCCCACTGCAGAGAAGGAAGCTCAGATAGTTTTTCAGCGATTTCTTCTATCTGATCATCCGGAGTTGTTATAAAGACGATCTCTCCAAAAGTGCGGTCTTCTATCTCCGGTTTCTCATCAGAGATGAAACGATAAAACTGTTCCCTGTTATCGGGTCCCGGAATGATTTCCCATCCATCCGATCCGAAAAAATCGGACAGTGCAGAGCCTAACGCACCCCTGCCGATCACAGAAACCGTGCCTGGCATACTCACTTCCTGTTACTGATTTGCGGCTGCAGATGTGCGTACCCGGTCAGTGCGTTCGACACATTTTTCCCGTTCAGAACTTCAAAATCGAGTGTCAGACCCCACTTCTGAGCCACAATTAAACCGGTTATGAACGTGCCCACCCCCTCCACGCTGGACCGGCCACTGTTCAGGTAGTTGAGCAGCGCCGAAAAATTATCATTTTCGATGTACTCCAGTACGGATCGCAACTCATCCGTGTGTTCAGATTTCAGGTCGCAACAGAAAACGATCAGCATATTGCGCGAAAGCAACACCTCTTCCAGCGCATAGGCCAGTTCCTTCACAATAAAGGAGTTGGAATCTGTGATCTGAATGCTAAGAATCGAAAAATCATCAAGAACACTCTGCAGCAGCATGAGCTGATCGTGGATACTCACATTCTCGTCAAATGCGTCGTCGTCAATAAAAAAATCGTCATCCTCATCTGCAAATTCATTCCGGAGCTTGTCATTTACCATCACTTCCCCGAAGGGAGTCTCCACACTTTTGAATGAAGGCATGGGCAGTTTGCGTTTTGTCTCGCCAAAATGAGATTCGACGATAACAACCGTTTCGAACGACTCACCGCTGATTTTAGAATAAACAGAGCAGAACTCATCCACGGTCTGCTCATTCAGCTTTCGGGGTGCGAATAACAATCTCACATTCAGATTGTTTTCAGCAGAGGCATCTCCGTACCGGCCGATCTTGCTTTGAAGAGTTTCTCTGGAATAAAGTGCTGTTTTCATAATTCGTTATTTTAATACGGGTCAGGTAGTGCAAAAAGGATATCAGTAGTAAACAAGTGTAGTGATGGCACCGGTAAAGTATGCACTCTTTATGTTAAACGGGGGGACTGTCTTCGGTCATCTTCTCCAACATCTCTTTTTTAAAACAGACCGAAATCCAAAAACCATTATGGAGAAAACTACAAATTTCCGCCTGAAATACATCGTCTATTTCAGCAATAAAAAGTTCCTCCTCCTGCTGGAAAAGCCTTACGCCGGACATCGGTTTCCGAAGACCCGTACCTGTCATTTTGAGTGCAGCTTCTTTACAGGTCCAGATCCTGAGTGCCTGTTCATTTACGTAGAGACTTTCCGATTCCTCTTTCGCTTTCATCCGTTTCACAAGAGACTCCGGTACCTTTCGTGTTGCCGATTCAAGATCGCACCCAACATTGTAAATCCGGGAAATTGCACCTGCAATAGAGTGTCTTGTATGTGAAAAACTGACGGAAAGTTCATCTTTCCCGTCAAATGCCTTCGGTTTCTCATTTTTCCGTGTTACCAGTTGAAGGGATCCGATACCCAAACCCGTTTCAGCAAGCTTACGAATAAAATGTGATCCGGAGAGATTTTCTATCGCATGGGAGTCACTCGGTTCGTTTTCGGAGTCCGATAACTTTTGAAAACCGATGGTGATTGCGTCGGGGATACGTTTATGATGGAGAATCTCCGGTTTGAATAGAATATGCTTCATAAAACGAAACTACATCAATGGATACGGTTTATGCAAGTCAAATATCATACATCTTACGAGAGAGTGATTCGTTTCCACAGCCCCGTTTTGAAGTACAAAGATATCAGATTTTCTTCCTTTCGTTTTTTTTATCTTGTTGCTGTGAAATGAAACGTTATCCATTCCAGCCAGTTAAACTATTTTCGAATGAGTGAATCAGAACTTTCGGTAAGCGAACAGCAACAAATCAGACTTGAAAAGCTGGATGAGCTGAACCGCCTGGGCGTTGCACCTTATGCCTACAATTTTCAGGTAAGCCATCTTGCTGAAGATGTACGCAAAAACGATTCTTACATCACGGCCACTCCTGATGAGCCGGGTGAAGCGGTTCGAGTCTCTTTGGCGGGACGAATCATGACCCGCAGAATTATGGGCAAGGCCTCTTTTTTTACAATTCAGGACTCCTCCGGAACGATTCAGGTCTATCTGCGAAGAGATGATATTGGTGTGGAGCTCTATAATGACGTATTCAAAAAGCTGGTGGACATTGGCGACTTTGTGGGGATCAAAGGCTTTGTGTTTAAGACACGTACCGGTGAAACGACCATTCATACCGAGGAATTTACCTTTCTGACAAAAACGGTGCGGCCGCTTCCAACACCCAAGGAAGTTGTAAATGAGGAGGGTGAAACCGTTACCTATGACGCCTTTGCAGACAAAGAGCTTCGTTACAGGCAGCGTTATGTGGATCTTGTGGTAAATCCGGATGTGAAGGATACGTTCGTCAAAAGAACCCGCATGGTGCAGGCGATGAGGAATTTCATGAATTCGAGAGGCTATCTTGAAGTTGAAACGCCCATCCTGCAACCGGTTTACGGCGGTGCTTCTGCACGACCATTTGTTACGCATCACAACGCTCTGGATATGCAGCTCTATTTGCGAATCGCGAACGAACTCTACCTGAAAAGGTTGATTGTGGGGGGATTCGACGGGGTTTACGAATTTTCCAAAGATTTCAGAAATGAGGGCCTCTCCCGTTTTCATAACCCTGAGTTTACACAGGTTGAACTCTACGTGGCCTACAAGGACTACATCTGGATGATGGAGTTTATGGAGAAGATGGTTGAGCATGTTGCGATTACGCTTCACAACAGCACACAGGTAAAGGTTGGGGATCATATCATTGATTTCAAGAGTCCCTGGCCCCGCCTTCCCATGTATGAGGCTATAGAGCGGGAGACCGGATATGACCTGAGCGGCAAAAACAGGGATGAAATCATGGAGATTGCCAAATCGCTGCAGATCCACACGGAAAAATCGATGGGTAAGGGCAAGCTGATAGACGAAATCTTCGGTGAGTTTGTTGAGCCCAAGCTGATTCAGCCCACATTCATCACCGACTACCCCGTGGAAATGAGTCCGCTTGCCAAGAAACACCGAACCAAGGCCGGCCTTGTGGAAAGATTTGAAGCGATCTGCAACGGAAAGGAAATTGCGAACGCCTTTTCGGAGCTCAATGACCCTGTAGATCAGAGAAACCGTTTCGAAGAGCAGGCCAAACTCCGGAGCGCGGGCGATGAGGAAGCGATGAGTGTGGATGAAGATTTTCTTCGCTCCATCGAGTATGGGATGCCCCCTACCGCCGGCATCGGAATCGGCATTGACCGCCTGGCCATGATTATGACAAACTCCGAATCGATTCGTGATGTACTCTTTTTCCCGCTGATGAGACCGGATCAGCGATCATGATCACAGTAAACCCTGCCGGAAAACGGATCTCTTCCGCCACTATTACAACATCAATATCCCAATCCTGATCAGATAATTCATGAATTTCAGCTGGTATATTGCATTGAGGTATTTCAGGAGCAGAAGAGGCGACTCCGGATTTCTCTCCTTTATCAAATTCATGTCGATTGCCGGTGTGGCGATCGGCTCTGCCGGCCTCCTGATCGCCCTCTCCATTGTCCACGGGTTTAAGTCTGTGATTCATGAGAAAATCACAGGATTTGCCCCGCATGTAACGGTTCATTCATTCTCGGGGCAGTTTCTTCACCGGGCTGATACACTTACTGTCCATCTCTCTTCAATGGAGGGGGTTGAAGAAGTACAGGCTGTACTTCTTGCGCAGGTGATGATTCAGGCATCTGCTGATATCAGTGGTACCCTTCTGAAGGGAATATCTGGTGATAAAGATGTTACGGATCTTGCGCAGTACATCAGCAGGGGAACGTACGACCTCTCGCAACAGCCCTCAGGGTTTCCGGGACTCATTATCGGCTCTGCCATGGCCCGCAATATCGGCGCGGATGTCGGTTCCAGAGTCACGGTATTCGCACTCGATGGTCTCCCCTCTCCGTTCAATACACCCGAAATTGAGCAATTTACTGTCACAGGAATTTATCAAACCGGAATTGCGCGGTTTGATGACAATTTTGCCCTCGCCGGTATCGAATCTCTGAAATCCATTACGGGTGCGGGAACCAATCAGGCCAGTATGATGGAGATACGGGCTGGCAATTCGAGGCACATTGAGCAGTTACACGCTGAAATAAGTGAGCAGCTTCGCTTTCCGTTCATTACCGAAAGCATCTATCACCGATACAGAAATATCTTCGCCTGGGTGGACTTGCAGGAAGAAACGATACCTCTGGTGATCGGAGTGATGATTATCGTAGCTGCATTCAACCTCATCGGCACAGTGCTGATGATGGTCCTCGAGCGGGTCCGGGACATAGGAATCCTGAAAACCATCGGAGCCAAAAGCCGGATCATCAAAAAAATATTTATCCTTGAGGGGGTTTTTGTCGCCGTTTCCGGATTGGCCGCCGGTATTTTGATCTCCCTACTCTTCTACTGGTTACAGTCTCAATTTGGAATCATCCCCTTGTCGGAGGAGAATTATTATATGAGTACTGCACCGGTGCAGCCCCAACTGCTCGACTTCGTGATTGTGAGCGGCGTCACGCTGATTCTCTGTTCCGTTGCCTCCTGGCTTCCCGCAAGAATCGCCGCATCAACCGATCCGGTCCAGGTACTCTCCTTCGGTAAATGATACTGAGAGGATGTACAACCCTGTTCCATTCCCAAATTTCCTTGTTGTCTCAAATGTTAAGAACCCCTCACTTGTGTGAGATGTTCTGCAGCTCTGACTATACTTCCGGCCCGTTCCTGTATAAAATTTTGAGTTTTCACAGCCTGACTGTATTGTTAAAAAACATTTTCTCATTCTGATCCGGTTGAATTTGCATTTTCTGCTGTCTACATTACCTGTTATAAAAAAATTTGTCACATCATAAGATCAACTGAAATAATAGAAAAACATGAGTCTATCAAACCAATCTTCGGGCATTTCAAGAAGAAATGCACTTAAAAACATGGCAGCCGGAACCGCTGCACTGGCTGTTTCCCCTCTTGCGTTCTCATCCACAGCAGGTGCATCTGCATTGAGGAAGTCCAGCAATCACATAACCCTGGCAATGGTAGGCGGCCAGCATATCCATGCTCCCAACTTTGCGCAGAGAATGGCACGGGCTGAAAATGTTACAACCAAATATCAGTGGGACTCCAACCCCGATACCGCCGTTCGCAGGCAGGAAGTAACCGGTGGTGAAATTGCGGAGAGTCCGGAGCAGATTTTTAATGACCCGGAAGTGGATGGGGTTGTCATCTGTTCCATCACAGATAAACATGTGGATCTGATTCCGGCAGCTGCACGTGCCGGCAAACACATTTTTGCAGAGAAACCTGTGGGTATGAACGGAGATCAGGCAGAAGCGATCGCGCAGGCAGTAAACAGCTCCGGTGTACTCTTTCAGACCGGTTATTTCATGAGAAGCAACGGTGCAAACCTGAAGGTAAGAGAGCTGATTCAGTCTGGAGCACTCGGTAAGATTACCCGTCTCAGGCTCAGCAATGTTCACAGCGGAGCCATCGGAGGCTGGTTTGATACCGAATGGAGATGGATGGCCGATGTGGAGCAGGCGGGTGTGGGTGCTTTTGGTGACCTGGGATCACACGTATTTGATCTGCTGCTCTGGCTGATGGCAAACGATACTCCTGTCTCCTGTACCGGTCATATTGAACAGGCCATTGCCCGCTATCCAGGATGTGATGAATATGGAGAAGGAATGGTGGTATTCGAATCGGGCGCCGTGGCCACTGTTGCCGGTGGCTGGGTCGATCACGCCAATCCCAATCAACTGGAGGTATCCGGAACAGAGGGACATGCCCGCATCACCAATGGCCAGCTCTATCTGAGAATTCCGGGACAGGAAATTACAGCCAATGAGCCGTGGACCGATCTTCCCGAAAACTGGAAGCATCCGCTTGAGCTGTTTTTTGATGCTGTTCGCGGCGAACAGGGCCTTCCGCTCATTACAGCCGATGAAGCTGCAAAAGTAAATCGGGTTGTGACAGAAGTGTACAGAGGCCACAATTCCAAAAGCTGGATTCAGCTCTAACCGGTCTCATTTGATAAAACCGTAAAGCTCTGCCCTTCCCGGGCAGATCAAGCCTTGCAAGTCAGAGATTTGCAAGGCTTTTTTTTATCAAGATATATTGAGAAGTCCTTCTGTTGTAACCTCATACAATATTTTCCGGGCAGGAGAACATTGCACAAAATTCAGACAAATTTTTGTGAAACATTCTCCTCAATGTACTATACTCTTTTAAAATCAATGCAATGAGCATGAAAAAATTCATCATCTAAAACGAAAAACACGAACGATTTTTTTCGGGTCAAGTGAATTTTTTGGGGACTACGCATAGAGTTTACTGATTCTGAACAGGA
>REDA01000024.1 GCA_007693745.1 Balneolaceae bacterium | reverse complement strand
TCCATGATGAATGTTTAACGAGATTCATCGGACAAGCTCGGCATGCAACCTGCGAATGTACTCAACCCGTCGAATCCGGTACACCCCCAAAGTTGTGAAACTGATGTCAAACACTTCCGACATCAATGTCATACAACCATAAAATCAAAGAACAACCTGCTTCACCAATATAACGATTTTTCCGGGCTTTATTGTATCACTCTTTCTCAAGGACTTTGATATACCGGCCATATGGCACTGAATCAGATTTCAGCAATGGATTCCCCCTTCCTGTTTACAATTTCACCACACTTTCAATGTTGCAAAAGAAAAGAGTGTAGCCATACCAGAAAACTCATTAATTGCAGGAGTATTGAACAAGATCAAGGTGAACGTAGATATAAAACCGCAGTGTCTTTGCGAATCGCTTGGATTTTAACGTTGCATCAGCAAAGAAATCAAAAAAAAGCTCTTTAAAAAACCTCTGAGAACGGTTTTGTACAAAAACTCTCTTCTGCAAAAAACAGCTCTTTACTGTAACTCTCCCGCCAGATACCCGTATACTATGATTCAGGATTTTTTTCGCCGGATGTTCTGTTCAAACATCAAGCCTGCGAATCTTCATAATCTTTGAAAAAACGAATCTGAGACTCCATTCATCATAAAACCCGTTGCATTGAAAGCGAAAGCCTCTTTTTTCTTCCCGGTTCTTTTTCTGATTCTCCTCCCCTCCACTCTGCTGGCCAGGCAGACGGCATCCGTGAACGGTCTGGTCACAGACAGCCAGACCGGTGAAACACTGATCCTGGCGAATGTGGCTCTGATCGAAATCAACCGGGGAACCTCCACCAATACATCCGGCTACTATACCATCCCCAATATCGAGCCGGGCAGTTACACCCTGGTAGCTACCTATATCGGTTACCAGAGAGCGGAGTTTGAGATCACCCTGGAACCGGGTGAAAACCTGCGACTCAACATCGAACTG
Source organism: Balneolaceae bacterium (assembly GCA_007693745.1). GTDB lineage: Bacteria > Bacteroidota > Rhodothermia > Balneolales > Balneolaceae > Rhodohalobacter. Next base: position 20,171 of record REDA01000024.1, on the reverse strand, counting down.
ATTCCCGAAGGTGTACGCCTTGATGAGATTGTGGTCACCTCCGAAGCCGAACGGGAGGAACAGCGAAATATCGGTACCGCACAGGTCACCACGCAGCTGATCAAAGAGCTTCCTTCGGTCATTGAACCGGATGTCTTCCGCTCTGTACAACTGCTCCCGGGCGTAAAAGCCGCTTCAGACTTCTCAAGTGGACTCTATGTACGTGGAGGGTCTCCTGACCAGACTCTGATCCTCCTGGATGAAACCACCGTCTATAATCCCACTCACTTTTTCGGCTTCTTCTCCACCTTTAATCCGGACGCCGTTAAGGATGTCCGCCTTTACAAGGGTGGCTATCCAGCTCAGTACGGGGGACGCATCGGCTCTGTCCTCACCGTATTTAACAAGGATGGCAACCGGATGGAGACCCGCGGAACCGTCAGTCTCGGGCTACTCGCCTCCCGTGCATCCATAGAGGGACCTTACAGCAGAGGCTCCTGGATGCTGGCTTTTCGCCGTTCAACGCTCGAACCCGTACTGGCTGTGCTGAGGGAAACGATCGACACCGTTCCTGATCTCTTCTACTTCTATGACCTGAATGGGAAATTCAATTTTGACGCAACCGAAAACGACCGTCTTTCACTCGCTTTCTACTCTGGGAATGACAACGTGGTTTTCCCCTTTCAGCAGGACGCTACCATCCGCCTCAAATATGGGAATCAGACTGTAAGTACACAGTGGAGACGCATTTTCAACCAGAATCTGTTTGGCTTTTTCACCGTCACCGGCTCCCGTTATTTCAATCAGCCTCAGTTTGAGCTTGCCTCCACCCCGTTTGAACGTAATAATGATATCTTCGACATCTCTGTGAAGGCAGATTTTGAATATTTGCCCAATGAGCGGCACACGCTTTCTGCCGGATTCTGGGCCGGTAACCTTGTCCTGCGTTTCAGGGATCAGTTCGATAACCAGGAGACGTTCAACAGCCGGATTGAGTCTCAGTATCTCTCCGCCTACCTGCAGGACCGCTGGCAACCCACCGATCAGTGGATCCTGAACGGAGGACTCCGGATGAGCTCCTTCTCCGAGGGGAATTATGTGCGCCTCGAACCGAGGCTCTCTGCCGAGTTTCGCCCCGCACCCAGAGTGAGGCTGCAGGCAGCGTATGGTCGCTATTATCAGTATCTCACTCTGATCACCAATGAAGCCTTTTCCGGGTTCGATCTCTGGCTCACTGCCGACGATGGGGTTCCGCCGGCCTGGGGTGACCAGTTTGTTCTGGGCGCCAAAACAGTTCCTTTTACCGGATACGCATTCGATGTAGAACTCTACTACCGCACCATGCGCGATCTGTTTGAGCTGGATCCCTTTGTTAATGATGCTTCCGGTCTCGAGTATAACGAACTGTTCCGGTTTGGTGAAGGGTACGCCTATGGAGTTGAACTCCTGCTGGAAAAGCAGGCCGGCAGATTGACTGGTTTTGCCGGATATACATTTGGGATCACGCGCCGCAAATTCCCCGGATTTAATGCTCCCATTCTGGACGATCCGACCCGGGCACGGTTTTATGCTCCGAAATATGACCGTACTCACGATCTGAATATTCTGGCCAGCTACCGTCTCGGCAGCCGATGGAGTATGAATGCTGTATTTAGCTATGCAACGGGTCAGGCATATACAGAACCCCTGGGACGTACTCAGCTGAGAGGCATCCCATGGGACAATTCTCCCAGAGACGCTTTTGTGGTGGGTAATGTGAACGCTTCACGCCTTCCCTCCTACCACCGGCTCGACCTCGCTTTCAACAGGCAGGGACGCTTTTTTAACCTCGGCGATGCCGAATGGCAGTTTCAGCTGATCAATGTCTATTCCCGACGAAACGTCTGGTTCTACAATTACGATTTTGATGAAAACCCGGTACAACGGAACGATGTAAATCTGCTGCCGATCATCCCATCCGTCTCCTACACCGTAAACTTCTGAGACTTTTTCCATGTGCAGAACTGATCTTAATCACACCTTTTATTCAGTCGTTACTTCCATGAATTCAACACATCGACAGCTCAATTTCCGGAGCACTCTTCTCCTTCCTTTACTGCTCCTCTTTTTAACAGTATCTGCCTGTGATCTTACAAATCAGGACGAATACCAGGAGTATATTGTTGTGGAAAGCTATCTGGTAGCGGGCCGTGTGCTTCCGGAACTTTCTGTTAGTGTAACCCAACCGGTAACTGAATTCTACGATCCTGTGCAATCAGTAGTAACCAATGCGATTGCTGAAGTTACACTGCTGGATGAGAGTCGAAATCCCATCGAATCGTTCCGGTACCGTTATGATCCGGACGGGAATCACTATCTGCCGGAGATTGACCACATTGTTCAGGCGAGAGGTCTGTATCAGCTGACCGTGCGGTTTCCGGATCGAAGCGAGATCGTGCAGGCCATCACCCGTGTGCCTGATCAGGTTCGTGTAGTTGGTGAGGTACCCGATTTTGTGATCTATCAATCGCAAAATCAGCTGGAAATCACCATCAATGAACCGTCACAAACCGACGGCCAGAATGTTTTTGTTTTTAGCGGCATTGCACTGGAACCGTTTGAGGAGAATCTCACCCCGTTTTATAAAGCAAACTTTGAAGATGAGAACATCGAACTGGAGGATGTGATCATCAATTCATCCGGTCTGCTGAATGAAGGGAATTTTGTGGTCAATCCGGATGGAACCATTACACTTCGCTTTCCCTGGCTGGGGGTGGCCTTTTACGGGGATACAGATGTGGTGACAACCGCCGTGGACCGGAATGTAGCGGATCTGGTTCGGTCACAGCAGGTTCAGCTTGGCGGATCCACCCTCTCTCCGGGTGAGATACCCAATCTGATTTACAATGTCGAGGGAGGAATTGGTGTATTCGGCAGCGTAACAAGCGACACCGTCCGCACACGCTTTGAGAGAAGGTAAAAGCTGGAGCGCAATGAAAGTGAGCAGAGCGAACTGAAATGAAGTCGAGAACTCGATGTTTAGAACCAAACCCGCCAGTTCGGGCAAAGATCCCCTACCCGTCAGTTCGGGCAAATATCCCGGCCTTGAACCGTGGGGCGGGTGCTTTAAGTGTTCAGGCGGAACGCGGCCGCAGCCATTTCTACCGGCTCTTCCCAGGCGCTGGGGCTGCCCGGTATGGACCTTAAATGGGTGCAGCGTTCCGTCTGAACACGACCCGCCATGCGGTTCGCTCGCTCTGCTCACGATCTACGGAAAAAGACTGCGCGCCTAAAGGCACTTGTGTTTTTCCTTCGATTCACAGCCTTGATCTTTTGCAACCTTTTGCATCAAGGCAAAAGTAAGAAGGACAAAACTAACCTAAGGAACGATTATCACAAGAAAAAAAGAATAACCCACCTTACATAAAATAAATCAAACCAGCTATACCGACTGCCCAGCAGTAGAAAGCGAAGTAGTGAAATTTCTCACGTTTCAGCAGGATAATCAGATATTTCAGCGAATAGAAACCGGCCAGAAAGGAGGCAAAGAAACCGGCGACAAGACTCATTACAGCAAGTGTCTCAATTCCATCTTCCATCACCTCAAGTATCTCCAGCAACATCGCACCCGCTAAAACCGGAAGCACCATCAGAAATGAGAAGTTTGCCACTTTTTCACGATTGATCCCCGTAAACAGGCCGGTGGATATCGTAGAACCGGATCGGCTGATCCCCGGAAGAATAGCAAATGCCTGTGCAACTCCCATTATAAACCCTCGTTTTGCATCTACATCTTTTTGAGGATCCTTAACAAACCGGGTCGAGAAGAGAAGCGTCCCTGTAATCAGAAGCATCGATGAAACAAACACCGGGCTCACAAAGAGCTCTTCAATCGTCTCCTTGAGTGTAAAACCGATGATCATGGCAGGAATCATACTAAGCAGTATAATCAGACTGAGGCGGGTACTCGGGCACTCTTTGTACTGCTGAGAACGAATGCCTGCGGGCGAGAAGCTGCTGAATAGATCGGTCAGGATTTTCCGTATCTCTTTTCGGTAATAGACCGCAATACTGCAGAATGAGCCAAAATGAACAACGATTTCAAAGGTGATACCGGGTGCCAGATCGGTACCGAAGAGTGCCCGCGCAAGAGCGAGGTGACCCGAACTGCTGACCGGCAAAAATTCCGTGACACCCTGCAAAATTCCCATCAGAATTGATGTGATAATATCCATGTTTCTACCGTCTGATAATTTCCATATTTCGGACATGGGGATTCAGGATGCAGTCTGAATTCCCTGCTTGATTAGTCGCCAATCCGGTTTAACGGATGAGCGGCGAGTGAGACATCTACCCTTAAAGCAACATGCTGAGCGGATTCTCGAGCAGCTGACGGAATGTATTCAGGAATTCTGCCGCCTTGGCTCCATCCACAACTCTGTGATCGCTGGAAAGTGTCACTTTCATCCGGTGCCCCGGGACAACAGCTCCATCTTTCACAACCGGGACATGACGAATTGCTCCAACAGCAAGAATACAGGCGTTGGGCGGATTGATAATTGCGGTAAACTCCTCGATCCCAAACATCCCAAGATTACTGATGGTGAAAGTACTACCCTCCATCTGTTCAGGCGCCAGTTTGCGGTCACGTGCAAGCGAAGCCAGTTCTCTGGTTTCGGCGCTGATCTGACGCAGATTTTTCTTGTCCGTGTTACGCAGAACCGGTGTCATGAGTCCCTCGTCAATCGCAACTGCCACAGCTACATTCACATCCCCATGCTTTCTGATCACATCGCCCAGCCAGGAGCTGTTTACAGCCGGATGCCTGCGCAGAGCTACTGACGCTGCTTTCACAATGATGTCATTGAAACTGATCTTTACATCACTCACTTCATTCAGCCCTGCACGGGCAGCCATCGCCGGCTCCATATCGATATCTATGGTTTCATAGAAATGAGGGTTGGTGAATTTACTCTCTGAGAGTCGTTTGGCGATCGTTTTTCTCATCTGGGAGATGCGCACTTCTTCAGCCTCCTCCGATTCAAATAACTGAACAGCTGCAGATTTTTCAGCGGGTTTGGAAGCTGGTGTAAACTCTTCAATATCTTTTTTAACGATTCTTCCGTCGGGACCACTACCTTTTACATCAGAGAGGTTAATCCCTTTGTCTTCTGCCATCTTTCGTGCCAGTGGTGAGACTTTGATGCGGCCGTCACCTGTCTCATTTTCATCACTTGCTGCAGATGCCGGTTCTGCTTTACTCTCTCCTGTTTTGCCGTTTAAATCACCAAGAATCGGATCAAACTCCTCCTTTTTAGCGGAATCTGCTGACTCCTTCTTATCTGCTTTTTTCTCCTTTTGAGCCGGCGGAGCATCTCCGCCCCCATTCGCCCCGCTCAGCAGATCACTGATATCTTCGCCTTCATCTCCAATGACAGCCATAATACCGCCAAGTGGTATTGCATCGCCCTCACCGGCCAGAATTTTGAGGATGGTTCCGTCATCAAAGACCTCCACTTCCATGGTCGCCTTATCGGTCTCCACTTCTGCAATCACATCTCCGGAGCTCACCTTGTCCCCTTCCTTCACGTTCCATTTTGCGATAACCCCTTCCTCCATGGTATCGCTCAGTTTCGGCATCTCAATTTTTATAGCCATAATAAATGCTATTTCTGTTTTGGGTTAATTCCGGTACATCACAGCTTTCACTGCCTGTACTACCTTTTTTGCGTCGGGAAGCCAGAGATCAAAAAGCGGTTTTGAAAATGGTGCATTCACATCCGGCAGGGTCACACGCAACACAGGCGCATCCAGATAGTCGAAAGCGTCTCTTTGAATCAGAAATCCGGCTTCGGCGGCCATCCCGCCATACGGGTGTGCCTCATCCACAATCACACAGCGATTGGTCTTTTGGATCGACTCAATCACGGTTTTGATATCAAATGGCTTGATGGTTCTCGGGTCAATCAGTTCCACCTCAATACCCTCTTTTTCAAGCTGAGCGGCAGCCTGTTTGGCGATATGGTACATTTTCCCGGATGCCACAACGGTTACATCATCTCCCGCCCGCTTGATCTTGGCCTTTCCAATCGGGATGATGTAGTCAGATTCATCCGAAACTTCCCCTTTCAGGCCGTACATCTGTTCCGACTCCATAAAAACAACCGTATCATCATTACGGATAGCCGATTTCAGTAATCCTTTTGCATCATCAGGCTCTGAGGGGTAGATGACCGAAAGGCCCGGAAAATGGGCATACATCGAATCATACGCCACAGAATGCGTTGCACCCAGCTGACCGGCAGAAGCATTCGGTCCGCGAAATACAATCGGCACACTGGCTTGTCCGCCAAGCATATAACGGACTTTGGTAGCATGATTTATAATCTGATCTGCTGCAAGAACCGCAAAATTAAAGGTCATGAACTCTACTATGGGACGTAGTCCGTTCATAGCAGCGCCTACACCGATTCCTGCAAATCCCAGTTCGGAAATCGGGGTATCGATCACTCTTTTAAACCCATATTTATCCAGCAGGCCTTCCGTTACCTTATAAGCACCATTGTACTCTGCCACCTCTTCACCCATGATGAAGACACGCTCATCACGATCCATCTCTTCATCGATGGCCTGTAAAAGAGCTTCCCTGAATTGTAATACTGCCATAATTTTAATCTAATAATCGTTTATGGATTGGATTGGGTTTGAACATATCATCGCTGATCGTCGTGGAAGAATGGCTCTCCGGAAAACATATCCTCATACAGCGCTTCCGGTTCAGGGAACGGAGAGTTTTCGGCAAATTCGATGGAGGCCATCACCTCCTCCTCAACTTTCTCCTGGGTAGCCAGGATCTCCTCTTCCGTCTGAAGTTTCTCATTCAAAAGATAGGTTTTCATGCGTTCTACCGGATCCGTTTTCTGATACTCCAGAAGCTCTTCCTTGGACCGGTACTGCTGCGGATCGGACATGGAGTGGCCACGATAGCGGTACGTTCTGATTTCCACAAAGCAAGGCTCACTGGTTTCACGTACTTCGTCGGCAATTTTTTTCATGTTTTCATAAACGGTAAGAGCATCCATACCGTTAAACATTGCCCCTTTCATTCCGTACCCTTTGGCACGTTCATGAATTTCACCGACTGTGTGTCTTCTCGCAGCCGTTCCCATGGAATAACCATTGTTCTCAACCACAAAAATACAAGGCAGCTTCCAGAGCTGTGCCATATTCATCGTCTCATGCAGAGCTCCCTGATCCACGGCACCATCCCCGAAAAAACAGGTGGATATCCGGCCGTTCTCCTGATATTTGTTTGCAAAAGAAAGACCGGCTCCAATCGGGATGTGCCCCCCCACAATACCGTAGCCTCCCCAAAAGTGATTTTTCGTCTTGGCAAAGTGCATGGATCCGCCTTTCCCTTTCGAGCATCCGGTAGCTTTTCCGAAGAGCTCTGCCATCCCTTCATTTGCAGAAATACCGCGCACCAGCCCCCAGCCGTGATCACGGTAAGCCGTGATGATATCATCATCATCATTCAATGCAAAAACCGTCCCGGTAGAAACGGCCTCCTGACCGATATAGAGATGCAAAAATCCACCAAATTTCCCTTTCTGATACATCTGCATCGCTCTCTCCTCGAAGCGTCGCTGCAGATACATCTGCTGATACATATTCACCACATCCTGATCGGATAGCCCAAGTTCGGAATGTTTCTTTTTCGTGACCGGCGGCAGTTTTACCGACTTGTCAATTTTTCCATTGTTGCCCTTGTTCAGCCCTATCGGGGTAAACACTGCCTGAGATTTATTTGCCATAGCCTAATGAACTCTTCTGTCTGTCAATTTTAATCTAAGTCGGAAAAGATACCCAAAATTTCAGAAGTTTACAGATCATTCCGTCTTAATCGGATCAAATATTTGATTTCACCCATTTAGCTGCACCATCAAGGACTTCCTGTGTTTTCTCCGGAAATCGTCCGCCGGCAGTCGCAAGGTTGGGCTGTCCCCCGCCTCCACCACCGGCAATTTTACCGAGTTCAGACACCAGAGAACCCGCTTTCACTCCTTTTTTTATCAGATCTTCGGTAACGGCAGCCATGATTAAAACCTTCCCGGCTTCAGGATCCGAAGAAACCAGTACAATTACGCTTTTCACTTTCAGTTTTTCCAGCGCATCATACCCCAGCTGCTTGAGGCTGTCCATGCCTGCATCCTCTACCTCACCGGCAAAAAGAGTGACCTCATCATTCAGCTGATTTCCATTTGCCAGAATTGCATCCAAAACAGACGCCGCTTCACTCTGACGAACAGAGTGAAGCTTTTTTTCCAGCTCTTTCACTTTCTGTACAAGCTCTTCGATGGCAACTGCCGGATCCTTTTGATTTCCCACAACTCTGCGAATGTTGTCCAGCTGCCTGCGCTCGGAACGAACCAGCTCATCGGCATAGCTCCCGGTAACAGCCTCCACCCTGCGAATACCGGCCGCCACGGATGTTTCCTGGGTAAAGCGGAAGAATCCGATTTCTCCGGTAGCCTTCACATGTGTGCCCCCGCACAGCTCCACTGAAAACCCGGGATCAAAGGTGATCATCCGAACACGCTCCCCATATTTTTCCCCAAAGAGCATCATGGCTCCTCGTTCCCTGGCTTCATCAATGGGTACAGAACGCTCTTCCAGGAGCGGTATATTCTGACGTATACGTTCATTCACAATCTCTTCAACTTTCTCAAGCTGGTCTGCAGTCATCGCCTCAAAATGAGAGAAATCGAACCGGAGACGGTCAGGCGCCACTAACGATCCCTTCTGCGCAACATGCTTGCCAAGCACCGATCTGAGGGCAGCATGCATCAGATGCGTTGCTGAGTGATGCATCTCTGTCTCCCGTCTTCTGCCCGCATCCAAAACTGCCCTTACCGGACCCTGAACGTTTTTGGGCACTGATTCGAGTGTGTGCACCCTCCCTTCCGGTCTGTTCTGCACATCGGTGACCCGGATCTTCTCCCCATCAAAAAACATCCATCCGGTATCGGATACCTGTCCGCCGGACTCCGCGTAAAAGGGGCTGCGGTCCAGAATCACCATTCCCTTGCCATCCAGTTCTGCGAAAGCACAAACTTCGGCATCCGTTTCAGTTTCCTCGTAACCTGTAAATTCAAAACCGGTTTCCCTGAGTATGTTCCAGCTGATACCGGACGCATCCCTGGCTGCGAATCTTCCCGCTTCCCTTGCACGCTTTTTCTGCGCCTCCATCCGTACTTCAAATCCCTTGATATCCACATCCAGCCCTTTTTCCCGGGCCATGAGCTGTGTGAGATCGATGGGAAACCCGTAGGTGTCGTGCAGCTTAAAGGCATCCTCACCTGAAAGCTCTTTTTTACCCGATATCATCTCATGAAAAAGCTGTATCCCCTGTCCCAGAGTATTCAGAAAATTACGCTCTTCCGACAAAATCACATTCTGCACATACTCTTTCTGAGCTTCCAGTTCCGGAAAAATCTCACGGAACTGTTCTGCGAGCACAGGCACCAGTTGTACCATGAACGGCTCCTTGAAACCGAGCCGGTCCCAGCCATACCGGACGGCCCTTCTGAGTATCCGGCGAATCACATACCCTCGTCCCTCGTTCGACGGGGATGCCCCATCCGCAACGGAAAAGCTTACCGCCCGTATGTGATCTGCGATTACTCTCATTGCGATATCTTTCTCCTCATCTTCACCATAGGGTGTTCCCGACAGGTCAGACAGCACACGGATAATCGGCTGAAAGAGATCGGTATCATAATTCGATGTTTTACCCTGTAAAACTGCGCATATCCGTTCGAAACCCATACCTGTATCCACATGCTGCGCAGGCAACTTCACCAGCGAACCATCCGCCTCCCGGTTAAACTGAATAAAGACCAGGTTCCAGATCTCCATTACCCTTGGATCATCCATGTTTACGAGCCTGGATCCGGGCACCTTCTTTCGCTCTTCATCGCTCCTGAGGTCTATATGTATCTCCGAGCAGGGTCCGCACGGCCCTGTCTCTCCCATCTCCCAGAAGTTATCTTTTTTGCCAAATTTCAGAATATGATCATGTGGAATGGAAGTTTTCTCTTTCCAGAGATCAATCGATTCCTCATCCACTGGTAATCCATCCGATTCATCCCCTTCAAAAACTGTCGCGTAAAGGCGATCGGGGTCGAGTCCCCACCGCCCCACCATCAGTTCCCATGCCCATTCAATCGCCTCGGCTTTGAAATAATCGCCGAACGACCAGTTGCCCAGCATCTCAAACAGGGTGTGATGATAGGTGTCGTGGCCCACCTCTTCCAGATCGTTGTGCTTGCCGCTCACACGGATACATTTCTGTGTGTCGGCAGCACGCCTCCACAAAATTCCCTGATCCGTTACCCCTTTAGCCTCATCCAGAAAAATAGCTTTGAACTGATTCATCCCGGCATTGGTAAAAAGCAGTGTAGGATCATCTTTTGGCACCACCGGGGCACTCTCAACAATCAGGTGTTCTTTTTCCCGGAAGAAATCGAGAAATTCATTACGAATCTGTGAAGAAGTTTTGATGGTCATAGTATCGTTTAATTCAGGATCTTATCTGTTTAATCAAGCTTGTTATAATACGGAATTCTCTCTTTAAACTCATCCATCAGAGGCTTAACTGCATGGCGGCACAGCAACTGTAACATCTCCCGGAAAAACTCATTATCTTCGCTCATATAGTTATCCACAGCCGATTTACTTAGTCCACACTTTTTCATGAAAACGATCCTGAACTACTTCTTCCGGGGACTCCTCTTTATCCTTCCTCTGTTTGCCACATTTTACGTGATTATCATGCTGACCAACTGGGCGGATGATGTACTCAGCTCACTGCTCTTTTCATGGCTTCCTTTTCAAATTCCCGGGATTGGGATCATCACTGCATTTTTCATGATTGTATTTCTGGGGTTTGCTGTTTCCTGGGCCATTTCCAGGCCGGTATTTGCCTATTTTGAGAATCTCGTCTCAAGAATTCCGCTGATAAAAATAATCTACACCGCTTTCAAGGATTTTACCGAAGCATTTGTTGGGCAGAAAAAAAAGTTTAACAGGCCTGTTATTGTTACACTTGTTGAGGGCGTTGACCGGGTCGGCTTCATCACAGAAGAAGATCTCTCACTGCTTGGAGTTGAAAACCGTGTAGCGGTCTATTGCCCACATTCCTACAATTTTTCCGGTAACTTGTTTCTTGTGGATCCTAAGCGTATTACTTTATTAAGTGTAAATCCGGCCGATGCCATGAAATTCGCCGTCAGCGCAGGCGTAACACAAATTGAAAATCAAACTCCATGATGTACTGCTTTTCTGTTAAGGAAAAAGAGACGATTCGCGCAAACTATCCTCATATTGAAGCAGGGCATATCTACCTGAATCATGCGGCTATTTCTCCCCTCTCTCTGAGAATTCAGAAGGCAATCAACCATTTTCTTCTCGACAGGCAAGCCGGTGAAATTGACAATTTCATGCTCTGGGAAGAGCAGGTGGAATCGGTCCGCAGGATGACAGCCAGTCTGATCCATGCACCTTCGGCACAACAGATCAGTTTTTGCGGCAACACTTCCGATGCCATCTCTGCCGTAACGGAGGGTCTTCACTGGGTTGAAGGCGATGAAGTGATTCTGAATACACACGAATTTCCTTCAAATGTACAACCATATCGCATACTTGAATCAAAGGGAGTCAGAATTATCTATGCAGATCCCGGTCCCGCCGGGGTGATCAGCAGAGAGCTGATCGAAGCTCATATTTCACCACGTACCCGCTGTGTATCACTCAGTGCTGTTCAGTTTTTAAGTGGATTCCGTGCCGGACTAAAGGAGATCGGTGAGCTCTGCAGAGAGCATGATCTGATTTTTGTGGTTGACGGCATTCAGGCTCTTGGCGCCACAGATATCGATGTTCAGGCATGCCATATCGACGCTCTTTGCACCGGATGCCATAAGTGGCTTATGGCACCGATGGGTATCGGCTTTCTCTTTCTCTCTGATCGCCTGCAGAAGGTTCTCCGGCCCTACAAAACCGGTTGGTTATCCGTTGCAGAACCCTGGGAACTCACCAATTTTGATCAGCAATGGAAACCGATCTGCGCCCATCTGGAGTCGGGTACACAAAATATGACCGGGCTCACAGGCCTGCATGAATCCCTGCGCACATTTATGGAGTACGGTCTGACGAATATATACAGCGAAGTGCGTTCCCTTACAGATTATCTCTATGAGCGTCTTTCTGAAATTGAAGGCGTTACACTTGTGACTTCCGCTGAGAGTGCAAGCAGAGCAGGAATAGTGAGCTTTACAGCCCGGCAGCTGCCGGATGTGGAGCAGGAAGTACAGCGGCTCAGGAAGAAAAAAATTTCCATTTCAGCCAGAGAGCAGCTTTACCGGATATCACCGCACTACTACTCCCTGCGATCAGAAATTGATCAAACCATTGACAATCTTTTTGACTTGTGAAAATTCTGTTAAAAGACCTTCTGGACCTGCTGATCACCACCCTTTACAAATCGGGTGAAGATGACATTTTTACATTTTCTGCAGCGATCGCTTTTTACACCATTTTCTCCATCGCACCCCTTCTCATTCTCATTCTCTCCTTTGGCGGTTTTTTCCTGGATGAGCAGATGATTCTTGCACAGATCAAGCAGGTTGGGGGTGAATTTCTGGATGAGGACACCCTCATTACCATCAATGAATTTATTTCTGAGAGAATAAACTTCAGTGGTGGAGTCGTCACTTCGATGGTCGCTATCGGCATGGTTATTTTCGGAGCGACCACCGTGATCAGTCAGCTGAAGGTTGCACTCAACAAAATCTGGAATATTGAAGAGGTGTCCATTAATTCAGTATGGAACTTTGCTTTTAACCGGGCTCTCTCTTTTTTGATGATCCTGATCTTTAGTGCGCTCTTTATTCTCTCCTTGATTGCAGAATCGATGCTTGGTCTGGTAGAATCTATGGTTGCAGGTCTTTTTCCTGAGTTGATTCTGGATCCCTATCTGCTGATGTCACAGATTGGGACGATCGGATTCGCTGTGCTCTCATTCACGCTGATTTTTAAAATTCTGCCGGACGTTCATGCAAGCTGGAAAGATGTAATTGTCGGAGCCGTGGTAACGACCCTTCTCTTTCTTCTGGGCAAGTATCTGATCGGTGTCTATTTTTCAGCTGCCGGTATTGATGCCACATTTCGTGCCGCAGGATCCCTGATCGTATTTGTGATCTGGGTGTACTACAACATTCTGATCATTCTGCTCGGTGCGGTTTTTACCCAGGTCTACACCGCTAAATACGGGAGCAAAATCCTCCCCTACAAATTTGTAACCCTCAAAGGTGTGCCCAAACTCAAACGAAAAGAGGAGTGAATAGTGAGCGGAGCGCAGTACCCATCATTAAAACCACTAAAAAACACCGTCATGTCGAATAGTAAGTCTAAAAGAGCGCAATGCAAGTGAGCGGAGCGAACTGGAATGAAGTCGGGAACCCGGTCTAACACCCCCTTCCCGTCAGTTCGAGCGCAATGAAAGTGAGCGGAGCGAACTGGAATGAAGTCGAGAACCCCGCGCAGCGCTCAATAGACCTCTTCAAATATTCTGACAGCCGGCTTTACAATCGCCTTGAACTCATCGTTGCCCAGGGAAGAAACATCTGCAGGTAGCTCCTCCTTCAGCGTCAGGTATTCCGGAAACCCCTGCCGGATCAGTTCCCGGTAGATCCCGGTCTCCATCCCTTTCATACCGCAGAGATAAATCAGGGTGTTCTCTTTGGCAAGTACCGGGGCGATAAGCTCATTTTTTTCATCCAGCATGGTTTGAACATAATATTTCGAGCCGTCCTTTCTGCGTTCTTCCCTGGAAATGCTTTTGATATAATGAAATCCACTGTGCTTCTCCTCCATCTCCTCAAAGAAATCGGCATAGAGTAAATCCGTACGATAGGAACAGCCAAAAATCAGGATGCAGTCGTTCCGGAATCCGTTCTCAAAAAGTTCAATGATCATCCCGCGAAAGGGTGCAATACCGGTACCGGTGGCAAAAAAGATATAATTAAACTCTTCCGCATTTTTTGGAAGCAGAAACCGGCGGCCACTCGGACCCGTCATCTTCACCTTGTCGCCTGGCTTCATATCTGCCAGGTGGTTGGATGCCACCCCGAGATAAATACGGTCTTCCAGCTCCTCCACCGTACGCTTCACAGTCGTGGAAATCAGATGCTTCTTTCCACCCTCACCATTTGTGGGAGATGATATGGAGTATAAACGGAGTTTGTGGGGCTTCCCCTTGTTATCAATACCGGGAGGCAGAATACCGATCGACTGACCTACCCTCACACGATCCACCAGATCGGTGCCTGTGATGTCGAAAGTGATATGTCTCACATAATTGGGACTCGACTCCCTTGTGGCGACATAATTTTCAACCACGGGCACTTCCACCGGGTTACTTTTCGAGTAGATGTTCAGTTCAACTTCCGGAAGAATAATTTCTGACATAATCGGTTTCTGTTTAAATCGGTTTTTTATGGATGAGTTGAAAAACAAGGAGTTGTGCACAAGATCAAGGTGAATGCAAATTTAATAACGCAGCCTGTTTGTGAACCGTGTGAATTTTAAACCTGCGACAACGAAGACAGCTGGCAAAAGATCAGTTTTTCAAGACACCCTTTTGTTAAGAGTAAAGTTAACATGAGTCAGAGTAACATCAGTCAAAGATAGAAGGTTTCCGCTCCTGCAACAATGGGAAGGTGACCGTTTCATCAAAAAGATCACTCCCGGATCCTGTCGTGTGAGAAGCCATCAATATCAGAACACCTTCCTCTTTCGCCTGATTGATCATCGCCAAAACTTCACCATACGATTCCTTGTCGAGTCCTCTCAGGGGCTCATCCAGAATCAGGAGGTCAGGCTGAATAATGAATGCAGCCGCAATCTGTACTTTTTTCTTCATCCCGGTGGAATAAGTACCCAGAGGTTCATCGCGCTGTTCCAGGGCGAGACGATCCAGCAGGTGCCGAATCCTCTCTTTCGAATCTTCAGACCACTGTTCCCTGCTGCGCAGTACCCATTCCAGCAACTCCATCGCGGTGAGATGTCGGGGCAGCGACTCTTCATCGTGCACCAGCCCAACCTCTTTGAGATAGTGATAAGGCTGCTTATGAATATCCGTCTCTTTCCAGTAAACATGCCCTGAAGTGGGAAATGAGTTGACCGACAGCACCCTCAGAAAGGTGGTCTTGCCGGAGCCGTTCGGCCCGACAATTCCTACTGCTCTGCCCGGTTCGAACGTAAAATCGACGTCACTGAATACCGGCCGGCCGGCTTTAAATTGTTTGGTCAGTTTTGTTATTTGCAGCATCAGGATGTTGAATCATTGAGTTGACCGGACCTGAGCCCGATTAAAGGGATCAGAAGAGCTGTCGCCATATAGACAACGATCAGAATAAACTGAGCCCTGTAGTCAGGCAGTCCAAAAATGAAAAGCTGAACATTCATACTTGCAAGCAGAGGCAGTATCCACCGAAGCTGCAGCCAAACTCTGGAGAAATACCAGGTGAATGGACCGGCCAGCCATCGATGCAGCCAAACCGGCGACATCTCTTCACGGAAAGTGAAGAAAAGAAACAGATGGTGCAGCAGCGCAAAGAGAATCCACATGGCTGCCATCGAATCAGCCTCCGGCCTCTGATAGGCAATAAACCAGATCAGCACGTGACCCGCGGCCACTACTCTTCCGGCAGGAATTTGTCTGTCGAGCTGAACCATAAACTGCCAGACATGCGGTTTCAGAATCCCCGGTACCCACCAAAGCTGATCCACTTCCCGGCGGACGGCCAGCGAGTCCCCCTCTTTCATGTTGGATCCGAAAAATTCAGCAAAAAAAGCATTTCCTGAGTAGAAGGAACGAAGGAGTTCTCCCGATCGCCTTCCTGCATAGATCCAGGTGATGGCTAAGACCATCATAAACCAGATTAATTCAACGTGGGATCCGTAAGCCTGATTCAGCACAAAGCCGGTAAGAACCACTACTGATCCGGCCGACAGAATCATTATGGTGTTGATCAGTGTTGGAACAGAACCCGGATCGAGCGGATATTTCAACACGTCAGCTGCCACATTACGAATCCGCCGCCCTTTTTCAGACTCTTTCCAAAAACGCGATTTCTCTCCGCTGTGAATATATTTCACAATGGAAAAGAGAGAAAGCGCCATCAGATAGAGACTTGCCGCAAAAAAAGTCATTAGTTTGTCGGGAATGAAACAACTTAGAGTGACCCTGTCTGCCATCATCATCACAAAAAAAAGGAAAAAGAGAGGCCAGCAGAGGCTTATCCAGCGTGAGGCAATGTAGCGCTGAAGCTTTGAACTGCTGAAATTCGCAACCTGAATCATCCGGCTGTTTTGATCCGGAAAGAGAAAATAGGGAGTAGTAAAGGCAAAAAATGCAGTCAGAAACAGTAAAAGATAGTGTACAGAGACCACTTTCTGATCGACAGCTGCCATCCCAGTCCAGTAAAATCCCGCACCCAGCATGAGTACTCCGGCAGCGAGTGCAGATATGAGATTAAATCGGGGTAGAAGATCTTTAGATTTCAATTTGCCGGATCACGTTTCGTGACGGTTCGTACCATTCGGATAATTGGCGGAGTGCCATTCAGTTGTATAAAAAGACAGTGTGCTCTGGAAGCTGGATTCTGAGCGACTGAAAGCGGGACAACCAGTCAAAGCCCCCTCAAAATAACTCATTGCCCAAAACAGAACCTGATTCAGAGCTTGCTAAGAGGATAAAGATACCATCCTGTGATGAAATAAATGAACTCAATCTTTCATCCCCTGCCTTTCAGGACTTTCATTCATCTGACGAAAACTCAAAATACGTGCACTGGGCCATGAAGTGAGAAAATGGGGAAGAAATCAAAAAGTCATGAATCCCTCTGCCTGAACAGCGGGAGATTTACTACCTTCTTTTGTATATTCAGCTAAATGATCAGAAAAGCGTTTCCACAACGATAAATAAATGACTCCAATGATGAAATTTTATGTGTGTATCAAACAGGTGCCTGATGTCAATGCGCCCCTTCAGATCAAAGATGGCGAGCTGATCCAGGACAGTGACAGAAACATTATGAATGCCTACGATGCTTCGGCGCTTGAGGAAGCGATTGTAATGAAGGAAGCGCATGGCGGCGAGATTGAGGCGGTACTGATCGGACCGGAAAAAGCACGCGAGACGATAAGAAAGGCGCTGGCAATGGGAGCCGATTCCGGTACGCTCATTCAAACCGACGAAAACACTGATTTCGATTCACTTGGGTATGCTTCTCTTCTTGCAGCATTTTTCAGGGATAAGGAGTATGATTACATCCTCTGCGGCAAGCAGTCGCAGGATACCGATGCGGGGCTCACCGGCTCGATGCTGGCAGAGCTGCTGGGATTGCCCTATGTGACCAATGCTGTTGGAATTACAGTTCAAAACGAAAAATTGATGGTAAAAAGGCAGGGGGATACAGGCCAGGAGATCATTGAAACATCTTCACCCGCCCTGATTACCTGCTCCAATGACATGAACGATCCCAGAATTCCAAGCCTGAAGGGAATCATGCAGTCGAAACGCAAACCGGTTGACACCATACCGGCATCCGAACTTTCGGCAGCGGAGATGTCCGAACCCAAAACCCGTGTGCATGGATTCAGCGAAAAACCGGCGAGGGAACCCGGTAAAAAATTTGAAGGAGAACCGGCAGAGATCGCCGCTCAGGTGGCACAGCTGCTCGACAGTGCCGAAAATGTGATTTAATACGGAACCGACTAAATAAACTGACCTGCTATGAGTACCCTTTTAACCTACATTTCAATTCAGGATGGGAAAGTGAAACGATCCTCTCTGGAAACCCTGGCAAGATGCAATGAGCTCGCTGAACAATCCGGCCGGAAATCAGCGGCCCTGGTCATCAGCGATCAGGCCGGAAAATCGGCTGAGCTGCTCGCCGGCTGCGGGGCGGATGTGATCTACACGATGGAGCACCCCATCTTTAAAAATCATCTCAATACTCCCCTTCTCAGAGCACTATCCGCTGCGATGGATGTTGTAAAACCGGATCTTCTTGCCTTCGCCTCAACAGAAGGCTCCAAAGACCTGCTGGGAGCATTGGCGGCAAACAGAGGAGCAGCGGCTCTGGCTGATGTATCTGAATTTGAGTTAACCGATGACGGTGTTTCTGCAAAACGGCCGGTGATGGCATCAAAAATCATCGCATCTGTGCAGGCCAAAGGCTGGCCGGTTCTGGTTTCTGTCCGCTCCGGCTCGTATGATACAGCCACAGGCACTACAGATCCCGGGATTGAAGAGATCCCCTTTGCTTTTGAAGAAGCCGATCTGAGAATTACCCTGAAGGAGATTTTATCCGCTACTGGTGACAAGATTGATCTCTCTGAAGCGGAAACAGTGATCGCGGCCGGACGCGGTGTAAAGGATGAAGAGGGACGAAAACTGATTGAGGAACTGGCTGATGTGCTCCATGCCGGTGTGGGTGCTTCGAGAGCTCTCACAGAAGCCGGTGCCTATGATGCAAGTCTTCAAATCGGACAGACCGGCAAGGTGATCTCCCCGCAACTCTATATCGGTGTGGGGATTTCCGGAGCGATACAGCATGTTGCCGGAATGACGAACAGTAAAGTGATCGTTGCCATCAACAAAGATCCGGATGCCCCGATCTTTGAAATTGCCGACTACGGACTGGTTGGAGATCTCTACAAGATATTGCCGCCGTTTATTGAAGAATTGAAGAAGATTAAAGGGTGATTTTTTAGTGAAAACGCTCCGAACCCTCGGGCGTTTTGCCTTTTTCACTCAACAACCATGGAAGAAAAATTCGACTGTATCATCGTAGGCGCCGGGGTAGCCGGACTGGCAGCAGCCATGACCCTGGCAAGAAGGAATATGAAATTTCTCCTGATCGAAAAGGGAGAATTTCCGGGTTCCAAGAATGTATCCGGTGGCGTTTTATGGGGAAGCGACCTGGCCAAGCTGGTTCCCGGATACTGGGAAGAGGATGCCGGATGGGATCGTTTCATCAATCACCGACGCCTCACCTTTATGGATGATCAGTCGGCCTTTAGTGTCGATTTCAAGTCTTCTCACTTCAACGAAACTCCCTACACCGGCGTGGTGGTTCTGCGTTCGCGGTTCGACCGCTGGCTGGCCGAAAAGGTGGAGGAAGCCATTGCTGAAAGTGATTTTGCGATGGACTCCTTCATTGCTCCCAATATCCTTGTGGAAGAAATTCTGATGGAAAACGGAACGGCAGTCGGGATCCGCACCGGAGAAGAGAAGTTTTATGCCGATTCTGTGATCATCGCTGAGGGCGTGAATAATCTGCTTACCCGTCAGGCCGGTCTTCAGGATCACTATGTTCCGGCAGATCACATGCTCACCGGGATCAAAGAGATCATCCGGTTTGACCAAAAGGTGCTGGAAGACCGTTTTCAGCTGCATGGGAAAAGCGGAATGAGCAACGAGTTTGTGGGTTTTGCCACAGATGGTATTGAGGGGGGAGGATTTCTCTACACCAACAGGGATACCTTGTCAGTCGGATTAGTTTTGGGTTTGAAGGATCTTCGGGATAAGGGCAAGGCACCTTATGATATACTCAATACCTTTAAAGCGCATCCGGTCATTTCCGACATGATTCGCGGCGGTGATGTGGTGGAGTATTCTGCCCATGTTGTCTCTTCGGGCGACAAACGGGTAATGCCTGAAAAACTCTATAAAGGTGGTTTGCTGATCTGCGGGGAAGCAGCCAATCTGTTGATGAATGCCGGTAAGGCGATCCAGGGTATGGACTACGCCATGCGCTCCGGTATTTTAGCTGCTGAGACCATCTCGGACGCGAAAGAGAAGGGAGATTTCAGTGAAACAGCGATGAAAAGATACCAAACGGCTCTGGAAGAGAGTTATGTAATGAAAGATATCAATAACTTTCAGGATGCAGTTCATCTGCTGCACGATCCGGTGATGACACAAAAAGTGCCGAACCTGATCTGCGATTTCGGACGGAAGTTTTTCAGTATCAAAAATGAACCCACAAAAAAAGCCCGAACCCTCCTCGGTGAGTCGGTCAGGTCACATTCAAGCTACTGGGAGTTGATGAAGCTGGGAATTAAAGGGGGGAAAGCGTTGTGAG
>REDA01000052.1 GCA_007693745.1 Balneolaceae bacterium | reverse complement strand
TTTTGCGTTTTCACTTTTCACTTTTATGGTTGAACGTTGCAAAGTTGCAGATTGGCCCGAAACCAGAAACATGAAACCTGAAACATGAGACCCGAAACCTCTTTCAAATAAGTGATTCGTATTTATAGTATTTCTTCTTATTTTTGGGGTCTATCTAAAAAAAAGACCAGAATTTTTATTGTAGCAGATTATGAAAAGAACATTTCAGCCAAGCCGACGGAAACGAGCCAACAAACATGGATTCCGTTCAAGAATGAGCGACAAGGATGGACAAAATGTGCTCAGAAGCCGCCGCTCAAAAGGGCGCCACAAACTCACTGTAAGTGATGAAAAGGGCCCAAAATAGGACCGATAGCCTAAAGAAGGAAGCAACACTTCCCCGCTCAAAAATACTGCGGGGTAAAAAAAATTTTGAACGACTGTTTCAGAGATCTACCTTGCTCACTCAATCAGCCATTCAGTTCAGATACAGAATTTACCCGGAATCCTCTGAGGAATTTTTCATAGCGTTTATTGCGCCGAAACGGAAGTTTAAAAGTGCTGTTTTGCGGAATAAATTGAAAAGATGGCTCCGGGAAGCGTATCGAACCCATCCGAACCCGATTGAAGAAATTTTGAAGGAGAGAAAGTTCGGAATGCACGCTGCCCTGATCATGAACAGCCTCCCGTCGGGGTATTCCCAGGTGAAAGAAGAGGTGATCACACTGCTTGAAAAAGCATCACACAGGCTTGAAAACCGGCAACCACGGACTGAAGTGAGTACTGAAGGCGGTGAATCAACCCAGCTTAACAGAAATCATTAAAAGAAGAAGTCATTGGACAGAAATACAGTAACCGGCCTGCTACTCATCTTTGTTCTGACAATCGCATGGGCATGGTGGACCATGCCCTCTGCAGAGGAGATGGAAAGAAGGCAGGCTGAGCTTGCCGCGCGCGACAGCCTTGCCGCAATCGAGATGCTGGAGAGAGGGATTTCCGAAACTCAGCAGGAATTTTCTGAAAATATCATTCCGGAAACCAGTCAGTCGGGGCGTACTGCCGATTCATCGGATCAAAGTCTGCAACAGCAAACCGGCACCAGAGCAGCAGGGATCTTTTCTGAAAGCAGTCACCCGGATACTGTCCTGACCCTGATTCGCACTGAACTGTTTGAGATGGAGCTCTCCAACGTGGGAGCAGGACCGATTCGTCATACATTAATGAAACACAGAAACTGGGATCAGACACCGGTTCAGATGATAGGCGATTCGCTGCGTTCTGCGTACTCTCTTGGATTTTTATCAGGTCAGAATTACAATATCGAGACCAATGAACTGGTTTTTGAACCTCTTTTCGACTTCGATGAGGTTCAGATTGCCGCTGGAGACAGCCTTAGGCTCTCCTACCGCCTGAGTGTTGCCGAGGACTCCGCTATTGTTTTTAATTACACCTTCTTCGGCGATCGCTATTCCTATCGGCTTACCGTAGATCTGGAAAATATGCAGGAGCTGGTGAGCGGTATCCATGTTGATTTTGGATGGACAGCTCCGCTTAACTTTACGGAGCGGGATATTGTGCAGGATGCACAGGGTACAGAAGCGTTTGTCTATCTTGGAGGAGGTACAGAGAAGTTTAATCTGGGGGATACCATTTCAGGAGAACAGCGGTTTAACGGCACGATCGACTGGGTGATGACAAAAACCCGTTTCTTCGGGCAGTATATCAAACCGATGACGAATTCCAGCGCGGCACTCCTCACCGGTGAGATTGACGGGGAGCCCGGGTTGCCCGAAACCGTTCATCACTATCAGGTTTTTGTACAGTCAAACTTTCATCAGAACCCGAGCCTGTCCTATCATCTCTATGCCGGTCCTCTGCAGTATTACGATCTGAGAGATTTTGACGAAACTGCCTATGATGTAATTGAAATAGGGTACGCTCTGATCCGCTGGTTTGCCGATCCGCTGGTGAGGTATCTGGTGATTCCGTTTTTTGCCTATGGAAGCATGTTTATCTCAAATTACGGAGTGCTGATTATCCTGTTTGGGTTAATCATAAAAATTATTCTTTTCCCACTTACCCAAAAGAGTTTCAAGAGCATGGCTGCCATGAAGGAATTGCAGCCGATGATGAAGGAGATCCAGGAGAAGTATAAGGATGATCCGCAAAAACAGCAGAAAGAGACGATTGCGCTCTACAGGAAAATGAAGGTGAATCCACTCGGAGGCTGTCTGCCGATGCTCCTTCAGTTCCCGATTCTGATCACCCTCTTTTTCTTCTTTCAGAACTCCATGATCATACGGCAGCAGTCATTCCTCTGGGCAGATGATCTTTCCGCACCGGATTACATACTTAATTTGCCGTTTACGATTCCGCTTCTCGGGGATCAGCTGGCCGGATTTGTACTGCTGATGTCGGCAGCGATGTTCCTGCAGTCGAAAGTATCAGGCGGAATGAGCGCCGGTGCTGCTCCCGCAGGCGGGCCCAATATGAAAGTGTTCATGTATATGATTCCTTTCGTGTTGCTCTTCGTATTTAATAATTTCGCGTCCGGACTCAGCCTCTACTACCTCGTTTACAATGTGCTCTCTATCGCGCAGCAGTCCCTGATTAACAAGCAGATGGGAAACAAGGAGGTGAAACCCGAACTGGTTGACAACAATCAGAAGCAGGCGCTGAAGAGAAAGCAGAAGAAAAAGAAATAATTCTCTCCTCAAAGAGTGAGTAACGGCGTTTGTTACTCACTCCCCGCATCAGGGCCTGGATCCAGATAGGCTCTTGCAATCGAGTTGAAAAGCCGGGTCTGATCAAGGAATGCGTAATGCCCGGCATCTTTCATGAGGATGAGGGTGCCTCTCTGCAGACCGGCTTCCATCCGCTTTCCCTGTGTGGCCGGTGTTGCTTCATCCGATTCTCCCCAGATCAGCAAGACCTCGTGGGTGATCCCCGGCAGAAGTGGATCCAGGTACTCCGTGACAGTTTTCACAAAGGTTTCTCTCATCACTCCACTCAGCTTCTGATAATCTGCGGAGCCAAGTTTTTTCCATAAAGAGGTGGCACGAAGTTTTGCCAACCCCTTCTCCCGATATCCGGCAGGCAGAATCATGAAAGGGGTTTTCAGTATTCCGGCACTATATTTTTTGAGATAAAAACCGGGTTTTCGCTCTGGCTTTAACCCTGCCGCACCGGTAAAAATCACTTTATCAATCCTGGAACTGAAGTCTTCGCGCACCAGTAGCTTAATTGCAATCCTGGCTCCAAAGGAGTGAACCAGCAGGTCGAATGATTCGACGGGCATTACCTCTGTCACAAAACGCACCACAGCATCTGCGTAGTCATCAACACTCCAGGACTGCACGGGAGCAGGCGACCGGCCGAAGCCAGGCAGATCAGGGATATAAAACGTTCTGATATCCCCAAGCTCTGAAGCGACCGGCATCATCACTTCCGACTGGCTTCCCCATCCATGCAGAACCAGAATCGGTTTGCCATTTCCTGTTTTTCTCCAGAAAATGTTATCCGCTGCAGTAAAATGCGTTTTTCTGTTCAAAGTTTTGTAAGGAAGGTAACAGTTTCTGTTCCTGAATATAGTGAACTGCAGGCCTCAATAGATATTTTTATTGAGATGCATCCCGTTTTGTTGTTTGATTTTTCAGATCGAAATGAGATCTGGTTCCCGGAAGTCTCACGGGAAGCCGAGAAGATCCGTTCTGAAAATCAGCAGATGATGCAGAGGCAGTGATTTCCCAAAAAATATAAAAAAGCCGGGCGGTGAAAGATAAAATAAAACGAAAACTCTTTTTTCTTTTAGAGACCCTCTCCATCACCCGCACAGAGAGGATCACGGTCACCGTTTTGTTTATGCTGATTGTAACGGTAACACTCCTTACGGGCTGGATACGTACCGCTCCGGGTTATGACTCAGAATACTATGCTGAAATGGAGAGTATATTTCTGGAGCGAAGCAGGGTTGCTGAAGCTGAAAAAGCCGAAATCCTGTCCAGATACAATCCCGAACCGGAACACCCCGCTAGAATCACAGAAGAGCCGCGACCCTATCTGGAAGCGTCCTTCGATACAGCAACGACTTCACTTCGGCAGCCGGTTGCGGGAGATCGTATAAACATCAATCGGGCAAGCGAGGAGGAGCTTCAGCAGCTGCCCGGTATTGGGCCGGCCTATGCCGCACGCATTGCAGAGTGGAGAGAGGCCAATGGCCCGTTCAGAGAGGTTTCGCAGCTGCTGGAGATACGCGGAATCGGTCCGAGGAGACTGGAACAGATAGCGCCGCTGATAACTGTGGAAGAGTGAACGATGAAGAAGTGAAACAGCAGAGCCTCAAAAAGGAGTTTATTTTTTTAAACCGCTGCGGCTTTCACTATTTTACTATACCTGTAACAGAATCAGGTTTTTGGTACGTTACCATAACACTTTCTGCCTTCGCTGTAAACTGCAGCACAGAGGGAATTCCCGGGAGTTATAAAAGGATCAATCCCATACCATGTCGAATTATATTCTCTGGGCTGATGATGAAATCGATCAGCTCAAATCACATATTATTTTCCTCGAGGGAAAAGGGTTCAGTATTGTCCCGGTTACAAACGGACGGGATGCCGTTGAAATGATACGGAACCGGCCCTTCGACATCGTATTTCTGGATGAGCAGATGCCGGGCATGGATGGTCTCGCTACACTGGAGCAGATTCAGGCAATCCGCCCCTCGCTGCCTGTGGTGATGATTACGAAAAGTGAAGAAGAGGAGATTATGGAGGATGCGATTGGCAACAAAATTGCAGACTATCTGATCAAGCCTGTGAATCCGAATCAGATACTGCTGACGGTCAAGCGAATACTTGATAAGAAGAGAATCGAAATTGAACGTGCAGCACAGTCCTATCTGAAAGGGTTTAAAGAACTATCGGATCGTTTCACCAATCAGACGAGCTGGAAGGAGTGGATAGAAATTTACAAAACCCTGACCCACTGGGATCTTAATCTGGGTTCGGGAGATGAAGCGCTGCAGCAGGTTCTTCAGGATCAGTTTCAGCAGGCAAACCAGGAGTTTGGCCGCTTTATTAAAACAGAGTACCGGAGCTGGCTTTCGGAAAACAGTGCCGACAGGCCGCAGCTGAGCCCTGCACTGCTGAGCAATCATGTCTTTCCGCACATCCGTGAGCAGAAGACCGTTCTTTTTTTTCTGATCGACTGTATGCGCTACGACCAGTGGCTGTTGTTTGAAAACATGCTGAACGACTATTACACAATTGATACCGAATTCTACTACTCCATTTTACCAACGGCGACACCCTATTCGCGAAATGCAATTTTTTCCGGACTCTATCCTTTGGAAATTGAGGAAAAATATCCCGATCTGTGGAATATGGGGCAGGATGAGCTCTCACTGAACCGCCACGAAGAGGTTTTGCTCCAGAAATACCTGAAGCGGCACAAACTTCCGGATCTGGTAAAATATGAGAAGGTCATACAACCCGAAGATGGCAATCGTATAGCGGATAAAATGTCCAATTATACACAGTCGCCCTTTACGGCGATCATCTATAATTTTGTGGATACCCTGGTACACAGCCGCTCGGATTCGGAGGTGCTGAAACAGCTGGCTCCGGATGTATCTGCGTTCCGGTCGCTGGCAGAGGCGTGGTTTCAGCACTCCTCACTGTTTCGCATGTTCAGAGAGCTGGCTAAAGAGGATGTTCTGGTTGTGGTCTCTACAGATCACGGATCTGTCAGGGCTATGCGGGATACAAAAGTATTCGGGGATCGGGATACCGCCACGAATTTACGCTACAAGTACGGCAGGAATCTGAAAGCGCATGAAAGCGCAGCCATCTTTATCGATAAACCGCATCACTATCAGTTACCGGTTCAACCCCCGGCCAACAACTACATCATAGCCAAGGAAGATTACTACTTCGTTTATCCGACCAATTACAAAAAGTATCAGAACCGGTACAGGGATACCTTTCAGCATGGAGGAGCATCGATGGAGGAGATGATTTTACCCGTGGCAACCATGCGTCCGAAAAGATGATAAGTAAGGAGGTAAGCAAGTCGCCGAAGGAGACGAGGGACATTGCACGCAGGTTTGCAGGTGAGGTAAAGGCCGGGGATGTAATCTGCCTGAGCGGGGAACTCGGAGCCGGGAAAACGCATTTCGTTCAGGGATTTATGCAGGGAATGGGAACGTCCGGAGAAGAGGTGACCTCCCCCACATTCACCATCATCAATGAGTATTCCGGCAAGTTTCCGGTTTATCACTTCGACTGTTATCGTCTGAAACAGTATGAAGAGGCACTTGAAATTGGTGCAGAGGAGTATTTATTTGGTTCCGGTATCTGTATCATTGAGTGGCCGGAGAAAATAGAACCTATTTTGCCCGATTCCTGCAAACGAATTGAAATCAGCGTTACAGATTCAGAAACACGTGAAATTACTTTTTTTTAAGCAGTACCGATGAACAGCAGAAAACGCAGACTATCCTATCGCCTGGATCTGCTTCCGGTGATCTACCCTTATCACAGAAGGGCAGATAACCCGATTCAGCCGGGCGATCTTGTCTATTATGGCCCGTCACCCGAGTATTACGGGATCGGTGAAGTGGTGATGGAAGAAGAGAAATACTGTATTGTCGATTTCCGGGGTACGGGCCTTCTGGGGATACAGAAAGATGTCTTCTCCAAACGGTATCTGATACCCATCCACAAACTGAATCTGGGACATCTCCTGAAATCGACCTGAACGATCCCGCCTGTTATTCAGCTTTTAACCCGGCTCTTCCGCTCACCCAGAGAAGAATGGCAGCAAGCAGACCCGGATAGAAGGGTTCAACTCCCAGAAATGTGTAGTCACCGCTTTCGGTAAGCAGGGTACCGCTGAGCAGCCAGAGAAAGGAAATCAGCGTACAGCCAACGATGGAGTAAGTGATAAAACGCGGGGGCAGGCGAAACGGTTCAAGATAGGTTCCGAGCACTGGGATCAGCATCCCCGGTATAAAAACGGAACCGATCACATACCAGAGATCGATCACACTGGGGAAGAACAGAATCAGAATAATGCCGAGTACGGCAGAGAGCAGTATGCCGATTCTGGTCAGGAGAGTGGGATCAGCGGAGGGAAAGTATTTGAGGAGGTAGTCGCGACCCAGTGTCTGCCCGGATATGAAGAGGTAACTGTCCAGGGTGGACATAATGATCGCCAGAAGAGAGACAAAAAAGAGCCCTTTTATCCCCACAGGCAGGATCTGATCGGCCAGTACAGGATATGCCAGTACTGGATTTTCAAGGCCGCCGCCCAGTATGGCGAAAGCATAGAGTCCGGCAAAGCAGGTCAGGAAATCGAAGAAAATCCAGAACCCTATAGAGATAAAGATGCCGTTTCTTGCGGTTTCAGGAGATTCGGCTGCAGCAGAACGCTGGTGGAAACTTGGATCGACGAATGTCCACAGGGCAATAAAAAACCAGACCAGGATATATTGCCAGCTGTTGCCGCCTGTGATATCAAGGTGGGTATCGCTGACGGATGCAAGAAGTGTTCCGAAGCCGCCAAATTCACCGGCCGCAAAAAAGAGCAGCAGGATAAAACCCCCAAACATCAGAACAACCTGAAGCATATCGGTTCTTATCACCGCGCCAAATCCGCCCACGGTGATGTAGAGAACAGAAAAAAGAGCAACAAGCGATGCGTAGAGGAGAAACGGGGCTTCCCCTCCGCTCAGGTACTGGAAAAGAAGTCCCAGCATCAGAATGTACGGTGCGGGACTCACCAGCACAAAGATCGGAAGTGCGCTGATTCGTCCGGCACGCGCACCAAAACGATCTCCGATAGCTTCCGGGATCGTAAGGGCTTTGTTCATTCGGATTTTTCCGGCAAGAAAAATGGCGAAAAAAGCAGAAAAAAGATAAAATGGAGCTCCCAGGATGAGCCACTGGGAAATGCCAAACTGATAACTCCATTCACCAATACCCAGAATGCCTCCATACCAGGTGGAGACGAGAGTGGCGACAAATGCCGGCAGTGTCACCTTCCGGCCGCTTAGTAAAAAGTCCTCTTCCGAGTCAGAATGCCATCCTTTTTTCCAGCTTAACCAGATCAGGAAAATGAAATAGGCGCCAACAATGGCCCAGTCGAGTGTGGTGAATTCTGAACTCAAAATCAGGTCTGTCTGAGATTTACAATGAGCAGAAGATCCCCCGATTCATACTCAATATCAACCTGTTTCAGGCAAGTCTCATTGGAGGTGCCATCCCTGACCCCGTTTTTCAGTGTTTCGCCGGAGAGCGGATATTTCAGTCCCTGAGTGGTGATTCCGGTAACCTCTCCGGAAAGAGGGAAGAGTGAGAGGGATGTGGAAAGCGGAAACTCTGCACGAAATGGTGATCGGATCAGTGAGATCTCTGAGTAGCGGTCTTTAAACAGCAGTGAATGAAACTGCGGATCAAAACGCCGCAGTACGGAGAGATTTTTAAGTGTATGGTCAGTTCTTTTTCCGGTGGCTCCAAAAACAACAATCTGAAGACATTGCTGACAGGCTGCAAATTGCAGCGCTTTTTCCAGATCATTGGTCTCCTGATCCGGATCGAGAATAATTCTTGCTGTCTCATTCTCAGCGCGAATAAAGCTGTCCATGTCCCCAATAATCACATCCGGGGTCAGGCCCATCTCCCGGGCACGGTTACCGCCGCCATCGGCAGCGATAAAAAGGACATTGCCGGAAAGTTCGCCGGAGATCTCTCCGGTCTCTGGCAGAACGCCGTCACAAACAATAACAGCTTTTTTTAACATAGATCAAAACCGTACCTTTAGGTTGATTTTTAAGGACCGCAACAGGTTTTAAGCCCCGAATACCTGAGTTCAAAAAATGCATCACTGTTTCGTGAGCATGATAACATGGACCGGTACTGTTCTGCAGATGGTTTGCAGTGTACAGAGAGGATAAAGAGATCTTTTATGAATCGGAAGCGGACGATAAATTTATCGCAGGGTACACGTTCGGAGATGACGGGCCGGAGACAGGTAAGAATTGTTAAACAGAGTTCGTTTATACTATAATCCTCAAATCGGAGAACTTTACAGATCAGAATGTTTGAATCTTTTTTAGAAAATATTGGAAATTATAAACAGGTGGGAGTGGTATCTCATGTCCGCCCGGATGGAGATTGTACCGGCTCTCAGATCGCTCTCTGCCGCTGGCTCAGAAGCAGAGGGATAGAGGCCCGGGCTTTTAATGATGACGAGCTTCCCGACAATCTGATCTGGCTGCAGAAATCTGTTGTGGTTGAGAAACCCTCGGCCAGTGACTACTCGGAGTGTGATCTGATCATCCTGGTGGATGGAAATGCTCCGCACCGGTTCGGTCTGCTTGGTGACTGGCTGAAAGAGCATGACACCCCGCTCTGGATGATTGACCATCATCCGGACCCGGAAGACAGGTTTGAGCTCTCCATATCACAGACGGATGCATCTTCGACAGCCGAGATGATTTTTAACCTTTTTATGGAAGACGATCCCAATCTCATCGATGAGGAGACAGCCAAAGCTCTTTATACCGGTATCATAACCGATACGGGATCCCTTCAGTTTGAAAGCGTGACCCCCGCGACGGTTGAGGCGGTGGCAGAACTGCTCAGGAGAGGTCAGTTCCGGCCCAATGAGGTGATCGAGAGAATCTATTCGAACAGGACTCCGGAGCAGCTCAGGCTGCTGAGCAGGGCTCTGCATACGATTGAGCTGCATGCAGACAATCAGCTGAGTGTGATGACCGTTACCCGTGAAATGCTTAGTGAGACGGGTGCATCACCTGCGGATTGTGACGGATTTGTCAGTTACCCGCTGAATATGGCCGGGATCAAGGCAGCATTCCTTTTAAAGGATTTTTACGATGATGGTATTCGGATCAGCCTCAGATCCCGAAGCAGCCTGGATGTGAATCAGATAGCCCGTAACTTTGGCGGGGGAGGCCATAAGAAAGCCGCAGGTGCCTGGCATTCGGGTCCGCCGGAAACGACCGTTAAAGAGCTTGTAGGTGCGGCAATAACTCAATTGAAAGCGGGTGAATAAACAGATTGCAACTTTATTGCTTGGAGTGGTTTTGTTGGCAGCTTGCAGTGCTGATCAGCCCGCTTCCGAAAACGGTGAAACAGAGATGCCATTCTCTGCTGTGATGATCGAAGATCTCAGTGAGCCGTACAGCAGTGAGAATTACAGAGAGGAGATACAGGCCTCTGATCATACAGAACAGATCTACAGAAACCGGACGAACGCGATTACCACAGCCGTCGAGAGGGCCAGCGGTTCGGTTGTCAGTATCATGGCCGTTACCCAGGCGCGGCGCTCACAATCCCTGGAGGATGAGATATTCCGATTTTTTTTCGGAGAAATTCCCAGGGATAACACAAGTATGGGGTCGGGGTTTATCATCAGTGAAGATGGCCTGATTGTGACCAATCAGCATGTGGTGGGAAACAATCCGGGAGAGATCAGGATTTTTACCACGGCAGGCGCATCGTACGACGCCGTATTGATCGGAAGTGATGAGCTGACCGATATTGCTCTGCTGAAAATAGACTCAGACAGTGTGTTCCCTCATCTTCAGTTTACCGATTCAGATGATATTCTGGTGGGTGAATGGGCGATCGCCCTTGGAAATCCGTTTGGTCTGTTCGACGACGGAAAACCGAGTGCGACGGTGGGTGTGGTGAGTGCCATCAACAGAGATTTTCGCGCCGATCCGAATCAGCCGCGTATCTATATCGATATGATTCAGACCGACGCAGCGATCAACAGCGGTAATTCCGGCGGGCCTCTGCTGAACAGCAACGGGGAGGTAATGGGTGTGAACACCTTCATTTATACAGGCGGTACCAGTGCCGGATTTGTTGGACTGGGCTTTGCGATCCCCAGTAACAGGGTGGAACGTATCGTGAATCAGTTACTGACCACCGGGGTGGTCAAACTCGATTATGACCCGGGTATGGAGTTTACGTCCATGACCGAGCAACTTATATACAGATATCAGCTGCCTTACGTGAGGGGGCTGCTTGTAGTGAGTGTGAACAGAAGTGGTCCGGCTTTTGAATCCGGAATCATGCCGGGTGATGTGATCGTTAAAATCGGCGACGAGCGTGTGATCAGCGAAATGCATGCATGGGCACTTCTCAGAGATTACGGAGCAGGGGATTCGATGGAAGTGGAACTGATCCGAAACGGGGAACTTTACAGAACCGGGATGATGCTTCGCCAGAAAGCAGAAAAAGAATAGATCCGAACAGGAAAACGTATGCAAAACCAAAAAGAAGAACAACAACAACAAAAAACAGAGTATCAGCTGGAGGTGCCGGACGGTCAGTCGGCGGAAATCCGTCTCGATCGTTACATCACATCATTCGTGCAGAA
Source organism: Balneolaceae bacterium (assembly GCA_007693745.1). Taxonomy (GTDB): domain Bacteria; phylum Bacteroidota; class Rhodothermia; order Balneolales; family Balneolaceae; genus Rhodohalobacter. The sequence goes on along the minus strand of REDA01000052.1, from coordinate 55,016 downwards.
TGCCACCCGAAACAAGGTTCAGAAAGCGATTAAGGATGGGTATGTGACTGTAAACGGAACTGTTGAAAAATCGTCCTATGTTGTACAGGCGGGTGACCGGATCGAGATATCCCTGCCCAAACCTCCACCACCAAAGGCGGAACCGGAAGATCTTGATCTGGAGATACTCTATGAGGATGACGATCTTTTGATCGTGAATAAAAAAGCGGATATGGTAGTGCATCCTGCGTTTGGAAACTGGTCCGGCACCCTTGTCAACGGATTGCTTTATCATGCGGGAGAACAGCTTTCCGAACCTGAGGAGGAGCAACTCAGGCCGGGGATTGTTCACAGACTGGACAAAGATACCAGTGGTCTGCTGGTAGTGGCAAAAAATGATGTCGCTCATAAAAAACTCTCGGATCAGTTCGCCAGTAAGGAGACGGAGCGAACCTACTGGGCGATTGTATGGGGTTATCCGCCGGAGTCGGGCACGATTGAAGGCAACATTGGCAGATCTGTGAGGGACAGAAAAATAATGACTCTGGTAAAAGAGGGGGGGAAACCCGCAGTCACACATTTTAAGACACTGGAATGGTTCGATCATCTTGCGCTGCTGGAAATCAGGCTGGAGACAGGCAGAACCCATCAGATTCGGGTACATATGCAGCATCAGGGGTATTATGTCTTTGGAGACTCCAGATATGGAGGAAATAATGTACGGTACGGACCCAATACAGGATCCAGGAAAAATATGTTCAAAAATATGTTTGCAGCGCTCCCCCGGCAGGCACTGCACGCCAAGACACTGGGGTTTGTTCACCCGGTTAGCGGGGATTTCATGAAATTTGAATCGGAGCTTCCGGATGATTTTGAATTTGTGCTCAGCCGGCTTCGGACTAACTGTAAAGTAACAGAGTAACTATGGCTCAACAAACGAAAAAAATCGATATCGAGGTAGTACTGGATGCACAGAATGTTCCGGAGGAGATCCGATGGAAAGCCACCGACCTTCAGGGATATGATGAAGCAAGCTGCCGGGCAATGATTCTGGCACTTTGGGATCACACAAACAAAGACACCCTCAGGCTCGATCTCTGGACGAAAGAGATGACGATCGATGAGATGAAAATATTTTTCCATCAGACACTTGTATCGATGGCAGATACTCTTGAGAAATCGACGACGGATACACGGATAAGCGGGGATATGCGCGATTTCTGCGACTATTTTGCGGAAAAAATGGAGATCGCAGAAGAGTGAACCGGTATTGCTGAAAGAACCGGCCGGTCAAACCGATGTGATCACAGCGGTTCAGGATTTCAGGCAGGAGTGAATGCTTTTTCTAAGGCTTTAAATTGTTCTTATATTGAAATCGTGTAACTTCAACAGTGCAGGTCTGATACTAACCATATTTTTTGTTTATGCAATATCTTGATTTTGAGCAGCCGATCGCGGATCTGGAAAAGAAAATAGAAGAGTTGAGTGAACTTTCTGTGGGGGATGAAGTTTTGAAACCGGAGATTGACCGGTTGAAAAAGAAAGCCGATCAGCTCAGAAAATCGATTTTTAACAATTTGACCCGATGGCAGAGAGTACAGCTTGCCCGCCATCCCGAACGCCCCTATTCCCTGGATTATATCGATCTCATAACCGATGATTTTATCGAGCTTCACGGGGACCGGTATTACGCCGATGACAAAGCGATGATTGGGGGGCTGGGAACGATAGACGGGCACTCTGTGATGATTATCGGGCAGCAGAAAGGGCGCGATACCAAGTCTCGGCAGTACCGGAATTTTGGAATGGCGAATCCGGAAGGGTATCGCAAAGCGTTCAGGCTGATGGAGCTTGCGCAGAAATTCGGAATCCCTGTAATTACCCTTCTCGATACTCCGGGTGCATTTCCGGGACTGGAGGCAGAGGAGCGTGGCCAGGCTGAGGCTATCGCCAAAAATCTGAAACTGATGGCTGTACTGGAAGTTCCGATTATTACCGTGATTATTGGTGAGGGAGCCAGCGGCGGAGCACTCGGTATTGGTATGGGAAATGAGATCTACATGATGGAGAACACCTGGTATTCGGTCATCTCTCCTGAATCGTGCTCTTCCATTCTCTGGAAAACCTGGGAATACAAAGAGCAGGCAGCTTCCGCATTAAAACTGACAGCCAAGGATCTGCTCGAGCTGAAAATAATTGATGGTGTCATTGAAGAACCACTGGGTGGAGCGCACCGCGATTTCAGAAAATCAGCTGATGCCGTTAAGGCACAGATCATTAAAAGTTTGAAAAAACTGAAGAAAAAGAGCCCGGAAAAACTAATTGAACAGCGTATCGCGAAATATTCAGCCATGGGAGTATGGCAAAAGGCGTAAACAGAGAGCTGTAAATCTTCGTATGGCTTTCTTTAAAGAGTGCAGCAACATGATCAGCGCTTCCGGACCGCTGATTGAATCCTGAAACGGAAATGAGACACCCTGTTCTGTATCTGTTTATTCTGGTTGCACTGGGTTTGCTTGTTGCAGCCTCTCTGGGTGGCGGGCCCTGGGGGGCCGGTTCAACACTGCAACACTGGACCGGAGAACTTTTCCGGGGTATTTGTCACCAGAATCCCCTTCGATCCTATAGTGTGAATGGAGTACAGATGGCTGTGAATACACGCTGTTTCGGTGTTTTTTCCGGTTTGCTGGCCGGCTGGCTGATGATTCCGGTCATGATTCGTATAAAACCGGGGAAAAGCGTAATTGTTGGAATACTTTTGTTTGCAGTGCTCCTCCAAATCATCGATTTTAGTGGGAATCTTTTTGAACTTTGGTCAAATACGAATCACAGCCGTTTTCTTGCCGGCACCCTGCCTGGGATAGCGGCCGTACTTTTTATCAGTGAACTTTTTATTCAACCGGATCCAAAATTACATGAACAATGAACGAGCAAGATAAAGAGCATCAATCAGTCACAGACTTCAAACAATTTTTTCCGTCGGCTGCTCTTGTAGGGGCCATTTTTGGGGTGATCAGTTTTGTGATCGGACTCTATTTCGGTTATCAGCAGATCAACTCAGAGCCCACCGGTTCTCTTTTTTCACCGATGCTTTTTAGCGGTGTTGTCATCTGCCTGCTCACTTCCTTTGCCGGCCTGGTAGCGGTATGGCATTTCACAAAAGAAGTGACATCGGAATTAAGTATGGGGCAGGGAGCTGCCCTTGGATTTCTCGCCGGCGCTGTTGTTGCCGTTGTGAGTGTGCTTCTGAATGAGGTATGGGTCACGCTGGTGGATCCGGAGTACACTGAAAAAATGATTGAATCCTCCATTGCAGCCATTGAGATTATGGATCTTCCCGAAAGCGCCAAGGATGATATGATTGATGCAATGTCCGAGTCGATAGAGCAGGGGGCAACATTTGGCAGGCAGCTCTTTATCGGGATCCCGGTCAACGGCTTGCTTAACCTGATCACGGCACTGATCGGTGTGAAGATATTTGCTGATAAAAAAGAGTCGTTTTAAAGCATACGGATGATTGAAAAGGAGCGGTTTCCGGTTTCCGAATATTCCTGGATAGAGCGAAACGGTTTTGCTCCGTGGGCAGCTGCACTGCTTTGGCTGGTGGTCGTCTTTGTCCTGTTTCAACTGCTGTCGGCTCTGTTCATCGTGATCTTTCTCGCTCTCAAAGAGGGATCCGCCGATCTGCTATCCATCATGCAGCAGCTCGGTAGTGAGCTAAACCTGCTCTTTATCGTAAATTCTGCCGGACAGATCCTGATGATGGGTCTGGCAACCTTTTTAATCGTTCGCCTGCATGCCGCCACTGGTACTCAGAGGGAATTTCTCCGGCTTGGATGGAAGCCCAAAACCGCCGGCTTTATTTTCGGGGGGTTGCTTCTGATACTGGCAGTGCAGCCTTTGGTGATATGGATCGGTTATATCAACTCACTGCTTCCGGTTCCGGAATCGATAACCGCCCTTCAGGAGTCGCAGCTTGAGATGATCCGCGATTTCCTGATGCAGGACGGAGTATTGTTGTTCGCTCTTTTTGCCGTGGCCGTTGTTCCGGGTGTTTGTGAGGAGGTGCTCTTCAGAGGGTATATACTTCGGGCTTTTGAGAAGAGCTGGGGTATCATCGTGGCGATCGTGGTTTCAGGATTTGTATTTGGTCTTTTTCATCTGCAGATTGCAAATCTGCTGCCGCTGGCTGCATTGGGCATGGTGCTCGGGCTGATGACCTGGCTCAGCGGTTCCATCTGGCCTGCTGTGGCAGCACATTTTATGAATAATGCGATGGCAGTAGTTGCAGGGACTTTTTACCCGGAACTTTTTTTCAGGGAGCTGTCACCGGAGTTCCTCCCGCCTTTATGGCTTGTGATACCGGCTACTCTCGTTGCTGTAGCCATTGTCTATGTAATGATACAACGATCTGAAAATATCGAACCGAAAGAACATGCTGAAAGGAGCTGAACCAAATAAGATAAAAAACTGGGTCTGTATCCTCGAAAAGGGGACAGAATATGAGGTCGAACTGGCAAAGAGCTATCTTGCAAGCCTGAGGATTCCCTCCAATATACTCTCAAAACGAGACTCCTCTTACAGTCTCAACATCGGCGAGATGTCTATGGTGTATCTCTATGTGCCTGTTGAATTTGAAAAAAAAGCCCGGAAGGCACTGAGTGAACTGCAAGGTTCGGCGCCAGCGGAAAATGAAACCGATACGGAAAACGAATAGGGAACAGTTTGAGTGATCTGACAAAAAGAGTTATCCTTGCCGTGCCCGCTGCTGCAGCCGTTCTCTGGATTACCTGGATGGGCGGGCTCTTTTTTGAGCTGCTGATGGCAGCCATAGCTTTGATCACGATATGGGAAGTTCACAGACTCCTCAAAGGGGCCGGTCGCCCCGGCTATTTATGGCTGTCTGTGGGTTTTGCTGCTCTGATCTGGAGCTTCCATCTGCTTCCGAAAATGACAGGGTACGGGATCACTCTGCTCATTCTGGCAGTAACTCTGCTCTCTGTTCTCTATAGCTCCGCAGAGCTTTCCAGACGCTGGGTTTCCACACTTTTTGCCGGCATTTATGCACCTGTTGGATTTTTGATGATGGTTCATCTGAGGGACCTGGGAGCAGGCATGGACGGTTTCTGGCTCACCGTTACCCTTTTTTTTATGATCTGGGGGAACGACGTCTTTGCCTATTTTGGAGGTAAGAAATTCGGGAAACATGCACTCGCTCCAAACATAAGTCCGAAAAAAACATGGGAAGGCTTCTGGTTCGGATTTGCCGGCGCGGCTGCCGGATTTCTGATCGTATGGCTGATAGCGGCTCCCTATCCGCTAGAGTTCTGGGCAATAGGTCCGGCCGTAGTGATTATCAGTACCCTTGGTCCTTTGGGTGATATCACCGCGAGCAGTCTGAAACGCAAAGCAGGTGTTAAAGATTCATCCTCCCTTCTGCCGGGACACGGAGGACTCTTCGATCGGTTTGATTCTATGATTTTATCGGCTCCGTTTCTCTTTTTTTTCTTCCTCTTTATTCTTTGAAAGGGATTTTTTTGAAACATCAGTTTGTTGAAACATATAGAGCTGTTTCCCCCGGAAGTGTACAGATGGAACTTTTTGGTTTAGCATGTTCATTTACAGATGATATGCTGCTCTGCACAGATTCGGGAGGGAAACCGGAAGTTGTGAATATCGTTTCAAAACAGAAACAGCGAATTCAACAGATTGTCAAATTATGGAAAGCAAAAAGATACTTATCACAGGGGGAACCGGTTTTATCGGCGGTTATCTCGGTCAAGAACTGCTGAGAGAAGGGCACTATCTCACGATTCTGACAAGGAATCCGGAGAACTATATCGAAAAACAGGCAAAAAACCATGCCTATATCTCCTGGAGTCAGGATATTGCAGAAAGAATGGAAGAGAGTGACGTGGTCATTAATCTGGCCGGTGAAAATCTCTTTGGGCAGCGCTGGAGCGACAGTGTGAAAAAGAGAATCTACAACAGCCGTATAGAGACTACAAGAAAGCTGGTTGAGCAAATGCGGAAGGCCGACCGAAAACCCGAACTCTTTATCTCTGCGTCGGCGGTCGGTATCTATGGTGACAGTGGTGATACAGTGCTGGATGAGCAGAGTGAGACCGGGAGTGATTTTCTTGCGGATGTTTGTGAGGACTGGGAGAAGGAAGCTTTAAAAGCTGAGGGATTAGGTGTCAGAGTTGCCCTTCCGAGGATTGGAATTGTGCTGGAAAAGGATGGGGGTGTGGTTGAGAAGATGAGACTTCCGTTTTTATTCTTCGCGGGCGGAGCCATTGGCAGCGGCAGGCAATATGTTCCCTGGATTCATATGAGGGATCTTTGCAGGGCCATACTCTATCCGATGCATTTTACGGAATTATCCGGAGCCTATAATGCCTGTTCTCCGGCGCCGGAAACCATGAGTACGCTTTCCTCGGCAATGGGCAGGGTTTTGAACAGGCCTTCACTCTTCAGGGTACCTGAGCTTGCACTGAAAATAGCTCTTGGAGAAGCCGCTCAGCCGGTGCTTGGCAGTCTGCGTGTTCAGCCCAAAAAGCTCCTGGATTCCGGGTTCAGTTTTGAGTTTGAAGATCTTGAAGAAGCTCTCGCGGACATACTGTGAGCAGGCTCTGAAAAACCACGAATTTTACTCACTGCCCTGAACTTCTCTGCGGGTGAAAAAAATCGTCCAGCTTTGCAGGCCGTTTCTGGTGTGTGCGATCAGCTCCTTGTTGCCATCTCTGAAAAAATCGTCGATTACAGGATAATTGATTCCGGTAGTGGGCAGATCCAGATGCCTCTGCCCACTCAGAATATCCCAGGCGTACAGACGTCCGAAATCAGCCAAAGCGATCAGATCCATTCTCCGATCACTGTTAATGTCTGCGATTAGAGGCGCAAAACGGCCGGATGAGGGTTGACCCATCGAGCCTGTAAATCGCAGCTGTCCGTTTCTGTTGTAAAGGAAAAGAGACCCGTTGGCTGCCTGAAGAAGAATAAGGGGTTCAGTCGCAAGTTCACCGGTTTCAACATCGCGGATCAGCAGCGAATGTTCAGAGGGAGTCGCATTCAGACTGCTGTTGGATACCTGTAATGACTGGATATACAGAGAGTCGGATCGGTGTGTGGTTGAAAGTGTATCTGCAAAAAGAGGGGTGGTTCCGACCGCATAGAGATTCCCGTCGAGTGCAGCTCCGAGTATGTGGCTGCCTGAAAGGAACGGAGACCCTGTAAGCTGTGATGGTAAAAAGAGAGGGAATCCATCCCGGAGCTCACCGTCGGTGTGCCATCCGTGAATTGTATTTTCTGAAATCACAAAAAGAGAGCGATCTCCTGCAAGTGTCTGAATCAGAGGTTCTGACCGAACAACAGAATTGATGGTCTGAGGCCACCCGCTTATAGATTGCCCCCGGGCATTCAGGATATGAACATTTCGGTCTGCCGTGGCCAGAATCATCTCAGAAACACCGTTTCCGGTGATATCCATCACCTTAAGCGGAGTTGTAATTTCCTCGGGCAAATGCACAGGAAAGTTAGGCAGGAGACTCCCCTGCCGGTTCCAGGCATATACTTTATCTCCTGCAGCCTGCATGATCACCTTTTGATTGTTACCATACCAGTCGTATACAACAGGGGCGCCGATAGGTCTGTCCTGATTGGTGGACATCTGGATAATCGCTGTGCCGTCCGCCGCCAAAACAGAAACCGATCCGTGAATTGTGGAAAAGATCACCTCATTGCGGCCATTTCCGGATATATCTGCGAGAACTGCCGGAGCCGTCAGATCCGTTGTGCCTGTCGGGAAAGTCCACTGCTCCCGGAAGGGTCTTTCCGCCCGCTCCTGTTCAAAATTGCTGATCCGGACTTCCATCGAAGAGTGATCCTCCCGGAGGTGTGTAGTGATCACAAATTCGTCCAGTTGCGCTGCAATGGTACTGAAATAGTTCTGTGGATAGAGCCAGGGTTGCAGATATCTGCCAAAACGACCGGCATCTGCATAGTGAATAGAGCTGAAATTGCGGCCAAGTGAATTTTTAATCCTGAGATAATTGTCGTCGAAAAAGAGGACTCTTCTTCTGTCGGCATCAACGCCAACACTCTCAGCGAGACCCTTTCGTAACGCCAGCACCGCCGCACCGTCATAGAGTGTGAGATAGAAATTCGTCATCGGATTCAGTTCAGATCCAATCAGACGTCCCAGAAATTTACTGTCGATGGCATAGGTGTTGCTGTCGCGGATCACCAGGCCCCGGGAGTGGAGTTCGTCCAGTGCAGATCTGATTTGAGACAGATTCCGCAATGAGCGCATGTAGAGGTATTCACTGGAACTTTCAGGGCCTGACTCAGCAAAAGCGGCAAAAGCGATTTCATCCCCCAGTGCTTCTGCAATTCGAATGACAAGTGACCAGTTTCCGGCTAAAAAAATATCGGTTTCACTTTCAGCAGATGAATCATCAATGACGATCTGATTTGGGTCGGAACGCATCAGGCTGAATGCAGTACTGTTCACTGAAAGGTATCGTTCCAGTGAAAACGGTCTTTCAGGGGCACTCACCATTCGCGTGAGATGCGAGCGGTTCCCTGAAAGACTCATCTGCCCTGCAAGCTGCCATTGCCATAAAGCAGATGGCTGGTTTGCAAGCTGAAAAGAGAGAGGGGATGTGCCCTCAAAAATGCCCCCCAGGAAAGGGCGTAAATTTACAAGGGAGAGCTGCCTGACCCAGAGATCAAGACTGGGTGTATTCAGAATCATCCGGCCGGGATCAAGGATTTCATTCCGGAGATCTGCAGAGCGTTGATCTCCGGCCAGGGTGCGTATCATACTTTCAAGCACAATTCCTGATTCGGAAAAAACGGTATAGCCTCCTGTTTCAAAAGCGAAGACGGTTCTCTCTTCAATAAACATTTTCTCAATGGTAAACCCGCGAAACCGATATCGGTTCTGTTCGAATTCCCGCTGGAACTGAGATGTGAGAGAATCCAGCAGCCCCCCTTCTCTTCTGATGATCCAGGCCGGTTGAATTTCAGTAGAGGTATCCGGATAGAGCAGCAGAGCTTCAATTTTCGGTGTTCTACCGGTATAGGTTTCAAAACCTGTTGCCAGCTGAATAGCTGCCGGTGTGATGTCGTCCAGAAAGGGGATGTACACTTCCTCCATGAATACACCCAGAGAAAGGTCATCATCCGGGATGAAGAGGGCAAGCGTGGATTCAGGAACCAGCTGCGACCAGTGATCCGCTTTGTCAGAGCCACAGTTTTGCAGCATGAACAGCAAAAGCAGGATCACTGCAGTGATCATAATTTTATTGAGAACGGCCAACAGGTTTTGGATAATATGTTTGTCTGAGATTGGTTATTGAAGTAGCTTACCACCGATTGCTGAAAATTGTTTCCATCGGAACAGGTTTAAGGTAAAAACTTTTCGCTAAATGAGCTTTCTGAATCCGCTTTTTTTATTTGCGCTTGTGGCAGTGGGTGTGCCTGTTCTGATCTATCTGCTGAATCTTCGCAAACCAAAACGGATCCTGTTTTCAACACTCTCATTTTTCGACTCCCTCAAGCAGAGTGCACTCAGGAGGATACGGATAAAAAACTGGTTACTGCTGGCTCTTCGCTGTCTGGCAGTAGCTGCAATGGCCCTGGCTGTTTCTGGTCCGGTATTTATTCATAGCACAACGTTTCTTTCAGCAGATGAACCCCGTGTGGTCGGGATCGTGATAGATAATAGTCCCTCTATGGAGAGAATCAACAGAAACGGCCCCTATTTTGAGCAGGCTCTCTCCATTGCCGAAGAGCTGACTGGGCAGCTGCAGGGAAGAGATGCTGTTTTGCTTGAGTTTACCAACGGAGAAACACTGGGACTGCCCTTTCAGTCACCCGGAGCAGCTCTGCAGCAACTTCGGTCAGCAGAGACAGTGAACGCCGGCAACTACACTGCGGAACGGCTCAAAAGAGTGACGGACCTTTTGATGGAAAGGGATGAAACCGGAAAATTACTCTGGTTTATCAGCGATGGTCAGGCTACCCAGTTACAAGGATTCAGAACAGATGAGAGAGAAGCAAATCAGGATATTTTCTTTCAATACTTCATACTTGATGGAGCTGAAACAGTAAATGCGGCATTCGAAGAGGTGACACTTGAACAGGGGAGTGAACCGGGCTCAGCGTTGCAGCTCAGAATCCGGATCAGGAATACCGGCGAACGGGTTCTTGCCAGTACTTTCCTCAGTTTGATAGCAGATGGTGAGTTGATAACCCAGCAGCCATTTGCGATCGAACCGGGCAGTTCTGCCGGGTATCTGCTGGATCTCCCGTCAACCGAAAACCCCGTAATGGCTGTTGAATTGCGCATTGAGGGAGATGAGCTTTCGTTCGACAACCATTTTTATGCTGCCGTCCATCTGCCGGGGATCCGGACCGTGATGGTGCTTTCCGAAGAGAGGCCGGCCAGCAGATTCAGTAACTATTTCAGGCCGATGCTGGAAATAGCGGCAGAAGATGAATCGCGGTTAAGGATTGAGTTTAAGGGGTCGGACCGGGTTCAAATTGCAGAGCTGGAACAGGTGGATGCGATTATTCTGGATGGTGTCAGATCGATTCCGGATTATCTTGCTGAAGCGTTGATTGAGCAGGTCCAGGCGGGGGCAGGGCTTCTGCTGATGCCGGCAGCAGACGGATCCCTGTCCGATTACAACAGGCTGCTGACACTTGCCGGTTCTCCGGGATACGGGAATGTGGTGGGTTCCTACGGATCCTTCACAACGGTGGACAGAATGGCTCCACCGGAAGGGGAGCACCCCTTACTAAATGGAATATTTGAAGCAGAAGAGGGGGAGACCATTCGCCTGAATGTGCCCGAGTTTTTCTATTTCTTTGATATTGTACGTTCGGGGCGTGCTGCAGATCAGCCGGTACTGACACTGCGTACAGGCACGCCGCTTTTAATGGAGACCCGGCTTGGAGAGGGCAAAATCCTCTACTCTGCTGCAGGCAGTGACCCGGGCTGGTCAAACTTTCCGCTGAAACCCTTCTTTGCTCCCCTCTTTTACAATGTATTAAACTGGCTTGCGGGCAGCGAGCCTGCCAGACTTCTGACACATGAAACCGGAAGTCCGTTTCGGTTTGAATACCGGGGAGATTCAGCAGCACCACTGCTTCAAAAAGGTGAGGAGCGGATCCTCCCCGAAACCAGGCAGTTATTCAGGGGAAGGGAAATCATTTATGCGGCAGAGGAATGGGTGCCAGGTTGGCTTCGTGTGGATCCTGAAGATCAGAATATCCTGATTGGAGTCAATTTCGACACAATGGAATCGGACCTGAATCCGTTAACAAAATCGGATCTGGGAGAGCTTTTCAGAGGCCGTTTTGCGCTGGTGCAGGAGATGCCGGCAGGCGGGGATGAGAGCCTTGCAGAAAGGAACCTGCGGCAGTCTGCTTTCGGAAAAGAAATTTGGTACTGGTTTGTATTCATTGCTCTCATTTTATTACTATTGGAAACAGTCCTGTCAAAATTGTATAAAACTGAAAACATCTGATGAGAATATCGACTGACATACACAGCTTGTTTGTCCTGCTACTGTCACTCTTTACACTTGCGTCGACATTTCTTGCGATCTATACCGTTTCAAATGCGGTGAGGCTCAGAAATATACGCATCAGCTGGAAATCAGGTAAATTGAGAGGATACCCTCTTTTTTCCACACTTTTTCTGGGATTTATTGCGGTGGTTGGTACTGTGGTGGCAGGATCTGGCCTGGAGCAGTATTACATAATAGTCAGCTGTTATGCCTGGCTGGGTCTGTGCTGGTTTACGTCCAGTTATTTTTCCTCAAAATCTTACATTACAGATCACGGTATTGTTAAAAATATTAACGACCCATCGCAGACAATTGCCTGGCATCAGATTAATGATTATGTTGAAAAACCATCGACTCATGGCTCTGATTACATTTTTATCTATCATCAGAATTCCCTGAAAAGGGTGCATCGCAAGATGATTCGTCTGGAGCTGTCTGTTCCGGACAAAAAGATTGGCAAGTTCGACAAAATCGTTGCTCTGAAAATAGGCAGAATCCTTACCCCGGTAATGGATTCTTCTCATGATTTCAAATCTTTTGAATAGTGGTATTCCTTATACGTGCAGAACAGGGTACTGGTTATCTTTATGATATGTCAGTGATTCTGGCACTTCGTTCATCACTGTAACAGATACTCAACCGATCTTTGAAAAAGATTCGTTTCATTCACTTAATACCTGTTATTTGTTAGAAAAAAGTAAAAAACCGTCCCTCCGAAAAGAAAGGGCCATCCTTATTGGTCTTTTCGGACCCGACATACCCAAATGGCTTGCTGCAGAATATCTCAATGAGCTGATGCTGCTGGCTGATACAGCGGGTGCCGAGACGGTTGAGCAGCTACTCCAGAACAGGCCTCACCCCGATCCGGCCACCTATATTGGAAAGGGCAAGCTGAACGGATTAAAACAGCTTGTTTCTGAAAGAGAAGCAGATTTGATTCTTTTTGATGATGATCTCACCGCCACACAGATCAGGAATATTGAAAAAGTGACCAAAATTAAGGTTCTCGACAGGAGTGGTATCATTCTGGATATCTTTGCATCCAGGGCGAAAACAGCTGCTGCCAAAACCCAGGTTGAACTTGCCCAGCTTCAGTATCTGCTTCCGAGACTGACACGTTTCTGGACTCACCTGTCCCGGCAAAAAGGGGGGATTGGCACGAAAGGTCCGGGAGAGACACAGATTGAAACAGACCGCCGTCTGATAGGCAAGCGAATTGCAACTCTGAAAGAAAAACTGGAAAAACTCGACCGGCAGCGTACCACCCAGAGAAAAGGCCGCGAGAGTATCACCAGGGTGGCACTTATCGGGTACACAAATGCGGGTAAATCCACACTGATGAATGCATTGACACAGACGAACGTACTGGCAGAGAACCGGCTATTTGCCACGCTTGACTCAACCGTACGAAGACTGGATCTGGAGAATCATGAAGTACTGTTATCCGATACAGTCGGCTTTATTCGCAAATTGCCTCACGGTTTGATTGAAAGTTTCAAATCCACCCTGGATGAAGTTCGTGATGCGGATGTACTGTTACATGTGGTAGATTCTACCAGCAACCTGATTGAGGATGCGATTGAAGTGGTAGAAGAGACACTCCGGGATCTCGGAATCGAAAAGCCAAGAACCATTCTCGCCTTCAACAAACTCGATGCAATTGACCCGGAAAAAGTGGTTCAGCTGAAAGGTGATTTTCCGGGTTCACTCTTTATTTCGGCTCACAGGGGTATCGGACTTGCTGCCCTCCAGGAGAAGCTTGAGGAAATTATTCAGGAAGAGTATGTTGAATTTAATTATTATCTGCCGATATCGCAGTACAGGGCTGTTGCCTATTTACACCAGGCAGGAGTGGTCGATAAGGAACATTATGACGGGGAATTCGTACAGATAAAAGGAAGTATAACCAAAGAGGAGAGGGATCGTTTCGAATCACTCTTGTCTGAACTCAATGAACAGCTGAGCGTATAGCGTGATAGTTACCCGATTAATAAATACCGATTTTACCCCGCTTTATCCCGATAGCCCGGTCTCATCAGCCCTGGCTAAAATGGATGCATGGCAATCCTCAAGTATTCCTGTGATTGACCCTGCCACGATGAAGCTCAAAGGCCATGTTCTTTTCGAGGATCTGGCCTCAGAGCCGGATGAGAGCCTGCCGGTTTCAGATGTATTGATCAGAAAACCTGTGTTTAGCTACACAAATCAGCATATTTTTGAAGTTGTCCGTCAAATGCTTCGGCATGAAGTCAGAATCCTGGCTGTGGTGGATCATAACCAGATGTATCTTGGGGTTGCTGAAAAAAAGAGTGTGCTTGAGGCTCTCTCTGAAATGCTGAATATCTCAACCAGGGGATCTGTGATTACCGTGCAGATGAATCGTGCTGATTATAAATTATCAGAGCTGGCACATCTGATTGAATCGGAGAATGCAAAAATACTGGGCCTTACGGTTGCACAGGCATCAGAAAATGAGGTGGATTTACTGATTTCCATCAAGCTGAACTGTGAGGACACCTCCGCTATCACTTCCTCTCTTCGAAGGTATGGTTACCTGGTTTCAACGGAGAATAAAACGGATCTGATGCAGCTCGATCTCTCATCCAGAGCCGATGAATTGATGCGTTATCTTGATCTGTAATCCCGGGTTGAAATAATTTGAGGAATTTCGGAACAAATCAGGATGAGTTGGTATATTTGAGTGTTAAAACGCATGGTCTAAATCAACCCTGAGTGCCTGCATGATTCGAAATTCAACCATACAATTCTTCATTCTCCTTTTTTTTCTGATACCGGTTTTTCCGTTATCAGCGCAGCAGGTTCAGCAGGAATCGGGCTATCATCACTTTCAGGAGGGATTAAACCTGTTTGAGAGGGGGCTGTTCAAAGAAGCTGTCAGTTTGTTTGAAGAAGCAGAAAGAGCTGCACAGAATCAGCTTCAGCGGGAAACGGCATCCTTTTATCTCACACGGGCAAAGCTCCATATCGATTTCAGGGGAGCTGATCGATATGTGGATACTTTTGTACAAACCTATCCGGAAAGCAACCGGTCCGTGATCCTGCTCAGAGACCTGGCTGAGCTCTATCTTGAGCAACAGGATTATAACCGGGCTATCCGGAGAATGGAGCAGGCACTCAACTATCCGCAATCGTACATGGCCCGTGCTGAACTCTACTATAATCTGGCTGAAACAGCAGCGGATGCAGGAAACTATCCCCTGGCCAGGCACTACTTTTTTGAGCTCTCCAACGACCACGGCAGAAGTATCTGGTCGCCGCAGGCACTCTACTCACGGGGGCGTCTCTATCTGGAAGATGAGAGGTATGAAGATGCTGCCGACGCCTTCGAATTACTGATGAAGCGGCATCCCAATACAGCCATGGCGAGAAGGGTCGGGACCGCGCTGGGAGAATCATACTATCAGCAGCAGCGGTACCAGGAGGCAGCCGACGCACTGCAGGAAGCATTGGGTTACCTCGACAGTGAAAACCGGCTCAGGGCTCTCTATCTGATCGCTGAAAGCTATAACATGCTGAATAACTACAGGGACGCTACCCGCTTTTACAGGGAGTATCTGCGCAGCGTGGAGTCCCCGGAACAGGAACGGATTGCTCACTTCGGTCTCGGATGGGTTTTTCATAAACAGGAGATCTATCAATGGGCTGCAGCCTCGTTTGCATCAGCCGCAGATGGCGAAGATGACCTGGCCAGAAGAGCGCTCTACTATCAGGCCGTAAATGAAAAACTCGGCGGAAGAGTTCGCAATTCCATTCAGCTCTTCCGTGAGTTCGGGGATCGTTTCGGAGAGGGAGTATTTCATGAAGTGGCACGGTACGAGTGGGCGGTTACAGCTCTTGAATCGGGGTTAAACAATGAAGCTGTAGAGGTGTTGCTGCCGCTGGCGCAAAATCTGGCAAACCTGGAGAGACCCGGGCAGGTGCTTACCCTTCTGGGGGAGGCGTATTATGCAAACGGTGAGTACAGCAATGCGATCACTGCCTTTGAACTTGCCGCAGAGCAGGAGGAGATAGATGATGCCCTCAAAAGACAGGCACGCTTTCAACGGGCATGGGTACGATATTTTAACCAGGCATACCAGCAGGCACAACCCGACTTCGAAGCGGTATATCTCGAGGCTCCTGATACCCCGCTGGGTTCTGAAGCGCTGTTCTGGAGTGCGGATGCACATTTTCAGGCCGGCAATTTCGGTCCTGCAGCCCGTCAGTTCCGCGAATTTGTGAACCGCTATCCGCAGAGTGAGTTTATTGCACCCGCGAAATACAGCCTCGGATGGTCCTATTTTCTGATGGGAGATTTTGAAAATGCCACGGCTCCGCTGATCGATTTTCTCAACAACTATGAGCCGCCGGATATCGCTCTCTTTCCCTATGATACCGATACCCGGCTTCGGATTGGAGATTCTTTCTTTGCACAGGGTAAATACAGGGAAGCGCTGGAGTACTACATGGCTACCATCGGTGCGGATCCCGGTGGCGACTACGCAATGTTTCAGGTTGCCAACAGCCATTACAGGATGAACCGGAATTTCGAGGCGGTTACCCAGTTCCGACGGCTTTTGCGAATCTATCCCTTCAGCAGGCTAAGAGAACAGGCGCAGTATAATATCGCTTATATCTATCTTGTAACGGGTAATTACGACCAGGCTATTGAGGAGTTTCAAACGGTTATCCGCCGCTTCCCCGGCACCGAATGGGCCGCAAGAGCCCAGTATAACATCGGTGATTCCCATTACAATTCGGGAAATTTTGAAGCTGCGATTGAAGCCTATCAGCGTGTGCTGGATGAATATCCCAGAAGCCGCTACATCATTGAAGCGATCGACGGGATCCAGTTTGCACAGCTCTCGGCAGGCGGTAGTGATACCAGCACGGATATTCTTGAGGATTTTCTTGCCGACAATCCCACTTCGCAAACTGCAGACCGGCTTCGGTTCCGACAGGCCGAAAATGTTCTTCAAACCGGAGATTACAATGCTGCGATCCGGGAATTCAGGCAGTATCTGAGAATTACGAACAACCGCAGTCAGATGCCGGAAGCCTACTACAATATGGCAGATGCCTATCTCAGGCTTGGGAACAGGGCGGAAGCAGCCAGCAACTTTGAAACCCTGATAAATGATTTTCCTGATTCTGAAAGGGTGGCACCCGCTATCGCTGAGCTTGCGCGGATACAATTTGAGCTTGGCAACTATTCAGAATCTCTGCGCAGATATCAGCAGCTCGGGGAACTCGATTCACGCAACCGCACTGAAGCGGCTATCGGAATTGGCAATGCAGAACTGGAACTCGGAAACCGGGATGCTGCACGTCAGCAGTTTGAACAGGTTCTGGCTGAAAATCCGGAGAACAATGCAGCCAGAATCGGCCTTGGGAAAGTCCTTTTCAGGGATGGGCGGACAGAAGAAGCCCAGCGTTTTTTCCGGCTGGTGGCAGAAAGTGATTTCGCTGAATCCGGTGCAGAAGCACAGTACATGCTTGGCGAAATGGAGTTTGCAGCCGGAAACAGAGACGCCGCGATTGAGGCTTTTTCAAGAGTGGGCACTCTCTTTGAAGCCTATTCTGAATGGGTGGCGAATGCTCAGATGCGAATCGCTGAAATCTATATACGGGAAGGGCGCAGAGGTGAAGCCGTGGCGGTACTGAACTCCATCATCGACCGCTATCCGGATACAGAGGCGGCAACCCGGGCACAACGTTTACTCAGAAGTAATTGATGATGATTCAGGAAGTGCTACCCGTCAGCCGTTTTTCAGGAACAGTAACAGTTCCGCCAGATAAATCCATTTCACACAGAGCTGCGCTCTTTGCCGCTCTTTCTGAAGAGGAAAGCACGATTGAGAACTATTCAGATGCGGCCGATCCTCAGAGCACACTGGCCTGCCTCAGACAGCTGGGTGTATCCGCGACACAGGCAGGGGACAGGGTCGTGATCAGAGGTGTGGGCCGCGACGGGTTCACGATTCCGGAGCAACCCCTAGATTGCGGTAATTCGGGAACCACCATGAGGCTCCTTGGGGGTATCGTTGCAGGGGCGGGGGTGTCGTGTACGCTCACCGGAGATGAGTCGCTCTCTGCCCGGACGATGAAACGCATTATGGATCCGCTTTTGGAAATGGGCTGCCGGATCCGGGGCAGGGAGGGGCGTTTTGCTCCGCTGACTGTGGATCGGCACAAGGGTGTAAAAGAGATCTCATTTCCTCTGCCCATAGCCAGTGCGCAGCTAAAATCAGCGGTGTTGCTGGCCGGACTTTTTGGAGAAAAACCAACTGAAGTAGTGGAGAAAGTTCAGAGCAGGGATCATACCGAAAGACTGCTTGGATTGAGATGCGAGCCGTCCCCGGCAGGTACGGTGATCCGCAGCAGTCGTGAGGATGTTATCCCCGCCCAGAATTATCGGATACCGGGCGATTTTTCAGCTGCTTCTTTCTGGCTGGCAGCAGGATCCATTCTTGCTGGATCTGAACTCACACTCCGGAATGTCGGGATGAATCCAACACGGACTGCAGCTCTGCAGATTCTGGAAGAGATGGGAGCCGACTTCAGGGTGATCAACCAGCGCAGTGAAGGCCGGGAGCCCGTGGCGGATATAGAAGTTCGCTCCGCCAAACTACGGGCAGTAAAGCCGGATCCCTCACTGGTTCCCAACTGTATAGATGAACTACCCATACTGATGGTAGCGATGTGTTTTGCCGGGGGTTCATCGGTTATCTCGGGCGCTGAAGAACTCAGGCATAAGGAGACAGACCGGCTCTCTGCCATGGAAGAGATTCTCCGGCGCGCAGGGGCCTCTGTTGAAGCGAAGCCGGATGGGTTGGTGATTCATGGCAGAACAGATTTCCGGCCCCTTGGTGCAGAGTATCCGACATGGCATGATCACCGCATGGCAATGTCGGCAGCCATTCTTGCTTCCGCTTCCGACAAACCTTCCCTGATACAGGGGGCTGAATGTACTGCCATATCTTATCCCGCTTTTTGGGATCATCTCACTTTTTTAAGTCAGTAATTCCCCATTCCCTGTAATCAGGTCACAACTCACCTTTACTCTATGTCAATACGTCAGAGCAGACGGGAACATCTGCAAATTGGCACTGTGGTTGCAATACGAGGTGTGATTATGAATCAGTTTACTCTCGACATAGAAAAACAGTTGGCAAACCTCGGAAAAGAGATCCGGGAGATTGTTGACAAAGTAGTGCCCTCTGATGAAAGAAGCGACAGCTTCGATCCGCCGTGCGATCTGATTGATCGTGCAGAGAGCCTTACAATCGTGATGGATCTGCCCGGCATGGTTAAAGAGATGATTAAAATCACACTGAAAAACCGTGTACTGAGTATTGCCGGCGAACGGGAGCTCTATCTCGAGGATGGAGAAGCCCTGATGAAGTCGGAGCGGAAAGAGGGAGCATTCTCCAGATCATTTGCTCTGCCGGAGGAGGCAGTTTTAAAAAACATTGACGCTGCATTCAAGGATGGAGTTTTAAGTGTAACCGTCCAAAAATCCACCGGCGGAAAGACCGGGAGACCGGAGACAATCCCGGTCAGATAAGAATATTATTAACACAGACAATACAGATAAAGGTAAATACAATGGGTAAAATTATTGGAATTGACTTAGGAACAACAAACTCATGCGTCTCCGTAATGGAGGGAAATGAGCCGATTGTGATACAAAACTCAGAAGGGGGAAGAACCACCCCCTCGGTAGTCGCATTTACAAAAGATGGTGAACGGCTGGTGGGTGCACCTGCTAAACGGCAGGCCATCACCAATCCGCAGAATACAGTCTCATCCATCAAACGCTTTATGGGACGCATGTTCAATGAAGTAAAGGAAGAGATCGGGCAGGTGTCCTATAATGTTGTAAAATCAGATGATGATGGTACAGCCAGGGTTCAGATCGACGACAGAAAATATGCTCCTCAGGAGATCTCGGCGATGGTACTTCAGAAAATGAAGCAGACTGCGGAAGAGTATCTCGGCGAGAAAGTAACCGAAGCTGTGATCACCGTACCGGCTTACTTCAACGATGCACAGAGAAAAGCTACACAGGAAGCCGGAAAAATTGCCGGACTCGATGTGAAGCGAATTATCAATGAACCGACAGCAGCTTCGCTGGCATACGGACTGGATAAAAGGGATCAGGATCAGACCATCATCGTCTACGATCTTGGCGGTGGAACATTTGATGTTTCTATTCTCGAGCTTGGCGACGGAGTTTTTGAAGTAAAATCGTCAAACGGAGATACTCACCTTGGCGGTGATGATTTTGATCAGAGGCTGATCAATTTCCTTGCTGATGAGTTTAAGCGTGATGAAGGAATCGATCTGAGAAAAGATCCGATGGCCATGCAACGATTAAAAGATGCAGCAGAAAAAGCGAAAATAGAACTGTCCAGTTCATCCAAAACCAATGTGAACCTGCCGTTTATTACGGCGACGGAGGCCGGACCGAAACATATGAATCTGGACATTACGCGAGCCAAATTTGAGCAACTTGTGGATGATCTGGTGAAGCGGACAATCACACCTTGTGAAAAAGCACTCAAGGATGCCGGGATTTCAAAAACGGAAATAGATCAGGTCATTCTGGTAGGCGGATCCACCCGTATTCCCAAGATCCAGGAAGTGGTAAAAGAGTTTTTTGGAAAAGATCCAAGCAGAGGGGTCAATCCCGATGAGGTTGTGGCGGTAGGAGCTGCGATTCAGGGAGGTGTTCTCACCGGAGAAGTGGATGATGTGGTACTTCTGGACGTTACTCCGCTTACACTCGGTATTGAAACCCTGGGTGGTGTGATGACCAAACTGATCGATTCGAATACCACGATTCCAACCAGCAAAAAGGAGGTCTTCTCCACGGCGGCTGACAGTCAGACCAGTGTGGAGATTCATATCCTGCAGGGCGAAAGGGCACAGGCAAGAGATAACCGGACTCTTGGGCGATTCCATCTCGATGGGATTCCGCCGGCTCCACGGGGGATGCCTCAGATTGAGGTGACATTCGACCTGGATGCCAACGGTGTGCTGAATGTGAGTGCAAAGGATAAAGGTACAGGCAAAGAGCAGAGTGTTCGGATAGAGTCCTCTTCAGGGCTGAGTGAATCTGAAATTGAGAAGATGAAAAAAGCGGCTGAAGAGCACGCTGAAGAGGATAAAAAACTAAGGGAAAAAGTGGAGACGCTGAACAAGGCCGATTCCCTGGTCTTCTCAACAAGGAAGCAGCTCGAAGAGCATAAAGACAAAATCTCTGATGAGAATAAAACAAAGATCGAAGCGGCTCTCACAAAACTGGAAGAGCTCCATAAAGAGGAGAAAACCGATGAGATCGACGCTGCCATTGATGAGCTGAATCAGGCCTGGGCTGCAGCTTCACAGGAGATCTATCAGGCCGCTGCTAATGCAGAACAGGCGGCAGGATCAGGCGAAGATGCATCCGGAAGTGCGGCCTCTTCAGGCAGCAGCGATGATGCTGTGGATGCAGATTTCGAAGTTGTGGAAGAAGACGACGACGAGAAAAAATAGGAATCGCAGTAGATTAGTGAAACTGGAAAAAAAGCCCTCATCTGGCGATGAAGGGCTTTTTTTTGAGGTTAAGGCAAAGGTCGAGGGATTCCAGTCTTATAGGGCGGAGGCTAGACAACTCCCTTCACTCTTTTCCCTTTTCACTCCGCTACGCTACGCGATTCTCCGCATTCGCTCCGAATCACTTTTCCCTCTTTCCCCTCCACCACCCTTGACTATTCACAAAAACCGCCTATTTTTCGGGAATGAACATTTTAGGTATTGAATCATCCTGTGATGAGACGGCAGCTTCGGTTTGGTCAGATGGCAGAATTTTATCCAATGTGATCGCTTCGCAGTCGGTTCATGAACAATTTGGAGGCGTGGTACCGGAACTGGCGTCGCGTGCCCATCACAAAACCATCACCAAAACGGTCCGTCAGGCGCTCATTGAGGCCGGAATGAACATTGACGAGATCGGTGCGGTAGCTGTGTCTCAGGGGCCCGGCTTAATGGGTTCCCTGCTGGTAGGGCTCAGTTTTGCGAAAGGTTTGGCATTGTCCCGTCAGATACCCGTGATCGGCGTAAATCATATCGATGCTCACATTTATGCAAGTTTTATAGAGCATAAGGAAGTCTATCCGTTTGTGGCTCTGGTTGTTTCTGGAGGTCATACACGCCTGGTTTATGCAGATCAGCCATTTAAGCACGAGGTGCTGGGCAGAACACGTGATGATGCGGCCGGAGAAGCCTTCGACAAAATCGGCAAAATACTGGGGCTTCCCTATCCGGGCGGTCCTGAGATTGACAGGCTTGCCAGGGGGGGAGACCCGGCTTTCCACGATTTTCCGCGATCGATGATCCGGGATGGATTTGATTTTTCATTCTCCGGACTCAAAACCAGTGTGCTCTATTATGTCAGGGAAAAAGGGGAAGAGTTTACCCGAAAGAATTTAAGCCATATTTGTGCCAGTGTATCTGAAGCGATCGTGAATGTGCTCACTGTGAAAGTTATGCGGGCGGCAGAACTCAAAGGGACACAGAACGTTCTTCTGGCCGGAGGTGTTTCGGCAAACAGCGTTCTCAGATCCCGGATGAAGCAGCTGGCAGACGAGCATCATCTGAATCTGATGATTCCATCAATTGAATACTGTACGGATAATGCAGCCATGATCGCTGTAACCGGAGCGTTAAAAGCACGGGAAAATCTGTTTGATGATCTCACAATGAAACCATTTGCCAGGATCGGGGAGCCGTGAAGAGGCGTTTTAGTGAATACAAAAGAAAAGTGTGAATTTAAATTTCTTCGTAACTATACTTAGAAAGGCTTTCAATAATCTGAATAATCTATCGGATTCAACGCCGGCGCGAAAC
Source organism: Balneolaceae bacterium (assembly GCA_007693745.1). Taxonomy (GTDB): domain Bacteria; phylum Bacteroidota; class Rhodothermia; order Balneolales; family Balneolaceae; genus Rhodohalobacter. The sequence continues at coordinate 32,565 of REDA01000052.1, read as the reverse complement.
AATATCCCTCTGACAGTGGGATCATCGTTGCATGAAGACGGAAAGCGGGAAAATAATCAGTTTAAAAAAAGCCATTTGCAGAGAATCTGAGAAGCAGGTTTCATTCAGTTCCTCAGACGCTCAGCCGAATGGACGGATAATCAGTATGATGCATGCCTGAAACTAAACTTGAAATACGTTCCAAAGTGGATCAGTTTCCACTGGATGATCAGCAGACATCTTCACTGAAGATGCTTCTCAGAGTGTGCAGGAACACCCTGGATAAGGTGGATGAGGAGATGATTGAACGGGCTTTCAGGCTCTGTTGTATGTCACATCAATCCGATCTGCGGGCTTCCGGAGAACCTTACTATCTGCACCCCCTGGAAGTAGCTGTGATTATGGCAGAGGAGTTCAACATCGATGATGTATCTGTCGCCGCTGCGCTGCTGCATGACACCGTGGAGGATACGACGGTAACTCTTGAAGAAATCCGTAAGCTTTTTGGAGCCGACGTGATGCATATCATTGACGGTCTTACCAAAATTTCCGGGGTTTTTGAAAATAAAAATACCCGGCAGGCAGAAACCTTTATGAAGCTTCTGCTTTCGATGGCAGAAGACATCCGGGTTGTATTGATCAAATTTGCTGACCGGCTGCATAATATGAGGACAATTGGTCCCCTCTCAAGACAGCGGCAGCTGAATAAAGCGATGGAGACGATAGAGCTCTATGCTCCGCTGGCTCACCGATTTGGCCTGTTCAAAATAAAGAATGAGCTGGAAGACCTCTGCTTTAAGGTCATAGACCCCAATTCCTATAAATTTATTGTCCGTAAGCTGCGGGAAAAACGTGAAGCGAGAGAAGCGTTCATTGATGAATTCATGAACCCGATACAGTCGGAACTGCAGGGCCAGAAGTTCTCATTTGAGATTAAGGGCAGGCCGAAGCATATCTATTCGATTTACAAAAAAATGCAGTCGCAGCAGAAGCCTTTTGAGGAGATCTATGACCTTTTTGCGATTCGCATCATTTTGGAATATCCCCATACAAAAGAGGATTGCTGGAGGGTCTATTCTGTGATTACCGACTGGTACACACCCATTCCAAAACGGTTCAGGGATTTCATTTCCGTACCAAAGGCCAATGGATATCAGTCGCTTCATACCACGGTGATCACCAAAAAAGGGCGTAAGGTAGAGGTGCAGATTCGCACAAGGAGAATGGATTACATTGCTGAACAGGGTGTGGCTGCGCACTGGAAGTATAAGGAGGGAGAAGTGAATGATGGAAAAAATGGCAGTGAGCAGCTCGATAAGATGCTTCACTGGGTACGCGATGTTCTGGATGCTCCCAGGCCTGAGGCTGCCACCGAATTTGTAAAAGATTTCCAGCTGAATCTCTATCAGGATGAGATCTATGTTTTCACACCTAACGGAGAGCTCAAAACTCTCCCGAACGGTGCCTCCTGTATCGATTTTGCGTTTGAAATACATAGTGAGATTGGGGAACGTGCCATTGCGGCAAAAGTAAATGGCAAGATGGTGCCTCTGCGGCAGAAGCTGAAATCCGGGGATCAGGTGGAGATCATCACCTCAGGGAAGGTGAATCTCAACCCCGACTGGATGGAAGATGTGGTAACACACAAGGCGAAAGCACGAATCCGGCAGTTCATCAAGCAGAAAGAGAGAAAAGTTGCCAATCAGGGCAGGGAGATCTGGGAGAAACGTGCGACAAGAGGTAAAGTCGAAATTTCGGATCAGGAGATAACGCAGATCGCAAAAATCTTCAAGTTTAATGATGCTCAGGAACTCTTCTATGAAATCGGATCGGGTGCTTTTGATGTAAATCAGCTGTACAAACGGGTGAAGCAGTTCAAAAGCAAGGGACGTCTGGATCAGGATGAAACGGAACAGGAGAAGGTGAGTCTGACCGAGAAGTCGGAAGAGATGACCCGTCTGGCGCGTTCAGCAGGAGAGGGCAAGGCACTGCTTGTGGAAGGAGAGCTGACGGATGTGAAGTACTCGTATGCCAACTGCTGCAACCCCATTCCGGGAGATCATGTACTTGGATTTCTGAGTCGAAACGGGGATGTTAAAATTCATCGCTCAAACTGTAAAAACGCCCATCATCTGATCCGCACCGACAATGAGCGAATCGTTGAAATCTCCTGGGCTAAAAACATCGGAACCCAGTTTCTTGGAGGAATACGCGTGGTTGGGGAAGATCGGGTAGGGTTGGTGAATGATCTCACGGAAGTTCTTTCCAAATCTCTTCAAACCAACATGAAGAGCATAAATGTTTCGAGTGAGGATGGTATGTTTGAAGGTCTGATCACCGCTTATGTAAACGATTTGAGCCATCTTGAGAAGATTATCAAGCGGTTGGAGCGGGTAGAAGGAATAAGGAATGTGTCCAGATACGAATAAATGAGCCTGAAATGCAGGTTTGATTCAACATTTAATAATTCCTGCATTTTTTCTATGGACTTAATACAAATCTTCATATTTTTTAAGATGATAGGAAGGAACTCTTCCGATGAGTAACCTGGAAACCCTGCTTTTAAGAGGGCATTGTTCGATAGTACCTTTACAGAAACGAGTGATTTAACCAAAACATGACAGAGCTATGGTAACCTATACAAAACGAGATATCGTCCGAAATGTAGCTGATAAGATGGAAGTTCCATTAAATCAGGCTGAACCCTGGGTTGATGCAGTCATCAACTCACTGAGAAACAAGATGATGGATGCAGATCCGACCTGCCGCATTGAATTGCGGAATTTTGGAGTCTTTGAAGTAAAAGAGACCAAAGCAAAACCCAAGGCGCGTAACCCCAAGACAAATGAAGTGATTTACGTACCCGCTCATCGTAAAACTCACTTCAAGCCAAGCAAAAAGCTTAAAAATTTCCTGAAGCAGCCGCTATCAGAGATTAAATAGTTTTATGTGGAGAGATTTGGAAGAATTCTGGGTGTGGATGTTGGAGGCAAGAGGGTAGGTCTGGCGAGAACAGACCTTCTCCGGACAGCAGCCGCGCCTGTTGGAACATTTTCACCCGAAGATTCTTTCCAGGAGATCGGCAGGCAGATCCGAGACGAGGGACCGGTCATTGCAATCGTTGTGGGCTGGCCGCTCACGCCGCAGGGAGATCCCACAACAGCTACCGGACTGGTTACAGAGTTCATCAAGGGGTTGAAGAAACGGTTCCCGGGAATGGAAGTCAGTAAAATGGATGAGCGCTACTCTTCAAGGATTGCGATGGACATCATGAAAGAGGCGGGTATTCCCAAAAAAAAGCGTCATAAAAAAGGGAGGTTGGATCAGGCTGCTGCTGCTCTTATCTTACAGGAATTCATTGAATCCAGGCCTGAACTATAGTACCCCATGCCAATCCTGCCAATAGTCACATACAACGATCCGGTGCTTAAAAGAAAGGCAGATCCGGTTAGCTTTGATAATAAAGAGCTGCAGAAGCTCATTCAGGATATGTTTGACACCATGTACAACTCCGGTGGAGTTGGGCTGGCTGCACCTCAGATCGGGAAATCCATCCGGTTGTTTGTAATGGATGCTGATGCAATGACCGAAGAGCTGGATGAGGAACAGGATCTCGGGCCGATGGTTTTCATCAATCCGGTGATTCTTTCAAAAGAGGGGGAAAAGAGTCGCGTCGAGGAGGGATGTCTCAGTATTCCGGAACTAAGGGATGATGTATCGCGACCGGATCGGGTGACTATCCGCTATTTTGACCAGACATTTCAGGAACAGACCAGGGTGTTTGATGGGTGGGTGTCCAGGGTAATTCAGCATGAGTATGATCATCTGGAAGGGGTACTGTTTATTGACTATCTAAGTGCATTTCGCCGGACCTTTCATAAAGCAGCGTTGAAAAGGATTGAAACGGGGCAGATCGAGACGTCCTATCCGGTGGTTCCAAAAAACTGAGAGTTAAGATGAAACCATTGCGAATCATCTTCATGGGATCTCCCGAATTCGCAGTGCCCTCGCTGGAAGCGCTGCACAGGACGCCACATGAGATCATCAGGGTGGTAAGTCTGCCCGATAAAAGGCGCTCAAGACGGGGGAAACCGATTCCGACGGATGTAAAGAAAAAGGCACTGGAACTGGGGTTGCCCGTCATGGAGGCAGAAGATCTTCGATCTGAGGCTTTTTCAGGGGAGATCGAAGCGCTCAAACCCGATCTGATTGTGGTGGTGGCTTTCCGGATATTGCCCGCCCCGGTACTGGACATTCCTGCCTTTGGCGCTATCAATCTGCATGCATCCCTGCTGCCCAAATACAGGGGAGCGGCTCCGATACACCATGCGGTGATGAACGGTGAAAATGAGACAGGATGCACCGTTTTTTTTCTGAATGAGCGTGTGGATACCGGTGAAATTATTGCGGCTGTAAAAACGGATATTGGCAAAGATGAAACAACCGGCGATCTGTATAACCGTCTGAAAGATGCAGGAGCGGGACTTCTTGCCAGTTGCGTAAATGAGATCGCCATGGGCAGAGCAGAGTCACATTCCCAGAAGGATGAAGAGGCCACGCCAGCGCCTAAATTGATCAAAGAAAACACACGTATCGACTTCAGTCAATCTGCAGAGGAGGTACACAACCGTGTGCGCGGACTGAACCCGTTTCCGGTAGCCTGGGCTTTGAGAGGCGAGGAGCAGGTGAAAATCTACCGGACCCGGCCTGTGAGTTTATGCAATCTGCTGCCGGGTGTTCTGAAACGGGAAGGTGACAAACTGCTTGCGGGTTGCGGTGCCGGATGTGTGGAACTGCTGGAATTGCAGCTTCCCGGAACAAAAGTGATGAGTGGCACGGAATTTGCAAATGGATATGATGTAAATGTTCCTTTAGAGTGAGAAACTCAGACAGGGGGTAAGGGTCATGGCAAGCTGGACAGTGAATGGCTCATGTGGAATATTTCAGAGACTGCCCGATATTTGTGCCTTCACAGCGAGTCGAAGAATCCGGTTTTCGAGGCAGATACATCACAACCATTGGTCTGCATCTCAATCTTGTAGTCACAGGAAATTGTAAGGAACAGAAGTGATAATTCACAGAGAAAATGGTTGATTAAATCCACTTTTTTTCTGATATACTGAACAAGAACAAGGCCGGATTATTACAACGAATCAGTTTGATTTAAATCAATAAATATTATGGAATTATCAGAACTATTAGAGGCGGCAAAAACAGCAAATCTTGAAAGGCTGAAGGAGCTTCACGCACAGGGGGCAGACCTGAATGAGACCGCCAGAAACGGCTCATCGGCTTTGATCTATGCTGCGGAGAGAGGAAAAGCCGAGATGGTAAAGTATCTCATCGAGAATGGAGCGGATCCGGCACTTCAGACGAAAATGGGGGGTACGGCGCTAAACCGGGCAGCTGAAAACGGGCATATTGAAATCATGCGGTATCTGCTCGATAACGGGACCCCCATCGGCAAGCTTGCGCTGATTGTGGCTGCGAGGGAAGGGTATATTGAAGCTGTGGACCTTCTGGTGAAAAACGGAGCGGATCTGGATGCCCAGCAGCACTGGGGATTGACGGCACTGATGCTGGCGGCAAGAGAGGGGCATACTGCGATTGTAAAATATTTACTGGATGCAGGTGCGAATGTTCGGCTAAAAGATAAAAACGGGGATACGGCTTTGAATATCGCGATTGACAATGATAACCCCGATATCGTGATGCAGCTTCGAAGGGCGGGAGCCAAGGCACAGACGAAGAAGAAAGCGGTGCCTGCAGCACCCATCGACGAGGATGAGGATGATGAATCTACGGATACAGTAGATGAGATCATTGCCGATGACGATCTGCCGGGAGAGGATATAGAACTGGATGAGGAATAAGAGGGAGCTACAGTTAAGAGAGAACTTATTTCGGACCAACGTTATGCAAGTGAATCCGTTGAGCATAAAGTGTGACCTCTAAGCGCATTTCTTTGGGTTTTTGAATTATCAAAATGTGAAATCATCCAATTAATGGATAAAAAGGTAGGAATACGTTATTTTAGGGTGATAAAAAAAACTGCAAGAAAGAGCAGGTAATTCGAATAAAACACAGAGTAAATATTATGGCTAAGATTAAAGTAGGGATTAACGGCTTTGGACGCATCGGGAGACTGGTTTTCCGTGTAGCCGCTGAGAAAGAGAATATTGAAGTAGTGGGCATTAACGATCTTCTGGATGTAGATTACATTGCCTACATGCTCAAATACGATTCTACACACGGTTTATTTAAAGGAGATGTTTCCGTTGAGGGCGGAGACCTTGTTGTGAACGGAAAAAAAGTACGTGTCACTTCTGTATCCAATCCGGCTGAACTGAAATGGGATGAAGTGGGCGCAGAGTATGTTGTGGAATCGACCGGTCTGTTCCTGACCAAGGAATCAACACAGGCTCACCTGGATGCAGGTGCAAAAAAAGTGGTGATGTCAGCTCCTTCCAAGGATGATACACCAATGTTTGTGATGGGAGTGAATCACACAAGCTACAGCAATGAGATGAATTTTGTATCCAACGCCTCCTGTACCACGAACTGTCTGGCTCCTATAGCAAAAGTACTGAACGATAATTTCGGTCTGCTGGAAGGACTCATGACTACCGTGCATGCGGTTACTGCTACACAGAAAACGGTTGATGGCCCCTCACAGAAAGACTGGAGAGGCGGACGCGGTGCCTACCAGAATATCATTCCTTCTTCTACCGGCGCTGCCAAAGCTGTTGGGAAAGTGATTCCCGCACTGGACGGAAAACTGACTGGAATGTCATTCAGAGTACCAACTCCCAACGTATCCGTTGTGGATCTGACCTGCCGGCTCGAAAAAGGAGCCAGCTACAAGGAGGTTTGTGCTGCAATGAAAGCTGCTGCTGATGGTGAATTGAAGGGTATTCTCGGTTACACCGAAGATGATGTGGTGTCCAACGACTTCCTGGGCGATTCACGTGTTTCCATCTTTGATGCCGGTGCAGGTATCGGTCTCAATGACAACTTCGTGAAGGTGGTCTCCTGGTACGACAATGAGTGGGGTTATTCCACCAAAGTTCTCGAACTGATTGAGTACATGGATTCCGTGAAGTAACTGAATTCAACAGAGAAAATGATAAATAGGGATGCCCGAAAGGGTATCCCTTTTTTTATGGAGTAATGACGCCATTCACCGGATTCCCTCCTACGTAAACACCCTTCAGGCTTCTGAGATTTCGGATATCCTCAAAGGGATTCTCCTGCAGTACAATAAAATCAGCAAATTTACCGGACTCCAGGGTTCCTCTGTCAGAATCAAACCGCATGCATCTCGCTGCATCACGGGTTGCAGAGATCAGGATATCCATTGCACTCATCCCGGCTTCCTGCATCATCTCCATCTCCAGATGTTCAAAATAGCCCTGAAAACGAGCCGGCGGACCGCTGTCGGTTCCCATAGCGATGGTGACACCGGCTTTATGAAGTGCCATCATGTTCTCTTTGGCAAGTGGCAGTGCACGGCGGAAAAAATCCGCTTCCTCAGACCGGAAATAGTCCTGCACCTGTGGCTCTTCAAGCTGCCGGACTACATCCGCAGATACCCCCGCGAGAAAAAACGGGTCATCAAAAAATGCGGGACGATCCGCATATACGAAAGTGGAGAGTTCCCGGGTCAGGGTGGGTGTAATACAGACATTGTTTTCCAGCATCAGGCCGATGAGTTCCTCATCAACGGCCCGGTCACGAATGGAATGGCCTATCAGATCGGCTCCGGCTGCAAGTACTCCCTTCGCATCTTCCAGTGTTACGATATGGGCGGCCAGGGGTACCCCGTGGCTGTGAGATTCAGCAATGAGTGCAGTGTAGATCTCCTTACTCATCTTCTCCCTGCGCCCCAGTCCGTCATCCACACGAAGTTTGGTCCAGTCGGGACGAAACGCCATCAGTTCCGACACTTCAGCGGCAGCCTCATCTTCAGTTTCAGCATAGAGAACTCTTCCGGCCACACTCATTCGCGCCATTGGGATCTGCGCTGAGTCGATGTTGTCTCTCACCAGAAATGCATGAATGGGCTCACCACCCAGGCTTGCAACACTGGTGATGCCATAACGGGCATAGAGTTTCAGCTGATCAATCACATTTTCAGAGTTGTGTGCCGAAGCATCTCCCACAAGGCCAAGAGCCACACCTACATGGCCATGAGCATTGATCAGACCGGGGATCAAAAAACCTCCCTCAAGATCGATGAACTCTCCCCGGGAGGGGAAACCGGGATCATCGATCGCCATTATCTCCTTTATCCTTCCGTTCTCTATGATGAGCGAATGATTCGTCAGCAGGGAATCAGAGACCCCGTCCCATATGGCTCCATTGGTGAAAATGGTCAGATCATCACTATCCGTAGGGCTAGTGCAGGAGATGAGTGAAATTGAGAGTAAAAGAGCAAAAATTTGAAAAGAGAGTGGTCTGATCATATTCATATGGGTTGAATGACTGCAACTAAAATGTGACCTCAACGTAAAGATGGATCGAAACAGAATCTGTACTAATAGGGGTTATTCTTTACTGAAAGAGGATTGTAAAGTACGAAAAATTCAACTTTCTGGGTGAAAGCGGAAAACGGGCAGTTAATTTTTATCTAAGTTATTATTTTAATAGTATCTTATTCCTAAATATAAAATCTGATTACTAATAATTCAGCATGTGAATGAGCTATGATATCATTTCATCAGGTTACCAAACAGTACAGCAGGGTTCGGGCAGTTGATGAACTCTCTTTTACAGTAAACAGTGGTGAGATATTCGCTCTTCTTGGACCCAATGGAGCGGGAAAAACAACCTCAGTACGCATGCTTCTTCAGCTGATTCGACCCGATTTTGGTGAGATAAGATATGGGAATGAACTGATTCATGATAGAAAGCTTGATCGCTACAGGATCGGTTATCTGCCTGAAGAGCGGGGAATCTATCAGGACAGTCCCATTCTCAAAACACTGGTTTATCTTGCATCGCTTCGGGGTATGAGTACCGAAGAAGCCAGAAGCAGTTCCCTGAAGTGGCTCGAACAATTCGGGATCGCCGATAGGGCAGGAGACAAAGTGTCCACGCTTTCAAAGGGAAATCAGCAAAAAGTTCAATTCATCGCTTCCGTAATACATAATCCATTATTTGCAATCCTGGATGAACCTTTTTCAGGTTTTGATCCCATCAATCAGGAGATTATTTCAGGGATGATTCGTGAGCTTCGCAATAATGGAACTACCATTCTGATCAGTGCTCATCAGATGCAACTCGTGGAGCGAATTGCTGACAGGATACTTCTACTCGCAGATGGTAAGGAGCTGATGAGTGGAACGATGGATGAACTCCGGGAACAGTCAGGAGCAGGTCAAAAACTGGAAGTCCGCTTTTCGGAGCTTCTCCATCCGGAAAATCTGACTGAAAACGATCGTATTACTACAGTTCAGGACGATGATACCGGCGCCTGGATGGTGATGCCGAAGAGTGGTGTTTCACTGAATGACCTGCTTCAAATCATTACAGAAGCGGGAGAAATAGAATCTCTTCACAGTTCAGAAGCTAATTTGCACGATATCTTTATTCAGAGTTTTGGAATTAAAACGGAGGTGAAAAGTGAAGAGTAATATCTGGAAAATCACTTGGTCTGTTACAGTTTGGGAGTTCAACCGTTTCTTTAAGTGGATGGATCTTGTAAAGGGAGCTCTCCTTTTTGCCGGATTCGCCGTAGTTGGTGGTGTTATAGGAGCGTGGGCTTCGGGACAGGCCATTCAGCCTCCAAAGGTTGCTGTTGCCGATTTCGGTCCATTCAATCCGGACAGATTTGAGGATTCATTCATTCAGTTTCAGGATGGTACCGTTTTTTCCCCCGACAGTCTGGAGAGCCTCTATCAGGAAGAAGCTATAGATGGAATACTCACAATTTCTGATGTCAATGAAGCCTCCATCAGGGTAAATAGCGACCGGGTCTGGATTCTTCAGCTTGAACAGATCCTGAACTCAGTGAGGGTGGATTATAAACTTGAGCTTTTCGATCTGGATCCTGTTCTCTTCGATGAGCTGACAGCGGGAATGACTCTGGCCAAGGATTTTGAAACGGGTGAAGTCTCCACACTACCCGACAAGATTCTGGCCGGTGTCGCAATCTTTCTGCTGGTTATGGCCGTCTTTATGGGATTTGCCTATCAGTTTACAGCGATTACCTCTGAAAAACAGCAGCGAATCACCGAACAGGTGCTATCTGCGATCTCTCCTCAAACCTGGATCGACGGAAAAATACTCGGTATCACCGGTGTGGGACTGGCCTATGTAGCTTTTTATTCAGTAATTGGACTTCTCGGAATGGTGGTATTCATCTATTTGGGGGTTCCTCTGCAGGAGACGATTGCACTGGTGAATCCGCTCTTTTTAATCACATTTCTGATGCTGGCACTGATTGGTACGCTGATGTGGAATGCGTTTCTTGCGGGAATTGCTGCAACGATTGATGACCCCAACACCTCCACAAAATCCGGATTCATGATGATGCCGCTTTTGCCGGTCTCTCTTGCGTTTCTAACCCTTGCAAATCCGGATACGGTTGCCATGAAGATTTTGGGGCTCTTTCCCATTACCTCCTATGCAGTGATGCCTGCCAGGATGGTACTTACGGGTGTTGCCTGGTGGGAACCGGTTGTGGCATTGATTCTGATTGCAATGACAGCCTGGCTCTTCCGAATTCTGGCCGGCCGGATTTTCGCCGCTGGAATGATGATGTACGGAAAAGAACCGGACTGGAAACAGATGCTTCGCTGGATGGCAAAGGGTACAGAAACAGGGCAGACCGATTCCGGCAATCAGCCAAACGCCTGATCCAGATCCTGGATGATGTCATCCGGATGTTCCAGTCCAACCGCAATCCGTATCAGCCCATCAGATATTCCAGAGGCAGTGCGCTCCTCAGGGGTGAGTTTGGAATGGGTAGTGGTAGCCGGGTGAGTCACAATCGTGCGCGTGTCACCAAGATTGGCTGACAACGAGAGCATCTGGATCCGATCAATAAACAGTGAAGCTTTCTGAATTCCTCCCCTGATCTGAAAACAGACCACACCTCCTCCCCGTTTCATCTGCCTTTTTGCCAGTTCATACTGAGGGTGAGACGGATGATGCGGATACCTGACATATTCCACTCCCGGGTGTTCATGAAGGAAATCAGCCACCTTTTCCGCATTGTCGCAATGGCGTTCCATCCGTACCGCGAGGGTCTCCAGACTTTTACTGAAAAGCCAGGCATTAAATGGAGAGAGAGAGGGGCCGGTATGTCGGGCAAAAAAACGAATTTCATCTATGAGTGACTGCCGCCCCACAATGATTCCCCCAATTGCCCTGCCCTGCCCGTCAATGAACTTTGTTGCTGAGTGTTGTACCAGATCAGCTCCAAATTCCATCGGCTGCTGCAGCCAGGGAGTGGCGAAGCAATTGTCCACTACCAGGATGAGGTTGTGAGCTTTGGCGAATTTACCAGTCCATTCCAGGTCAATCAGATCCAGGCCCGGGTTGGAAGGCGTTTCCAGAAAAAGAAGCCGGGTATTTGGTTGAATCAGAGAATGCCACGATTCCGTATTGAGTGTATCTGCATAGGTTGTTGTAATTCCCCAGCGGGGAAGAAGCTGTGCCAGGATCTGGTGAGTGGAACCAAAAAGTGAACGGGATGCGATCACATGATCTCCCTGTTTTAGCAGCCCTGCCAGACACCCGAATACACCGGCCATTCCGGAGGCGGTGGCTACACCATCATCAGCACCTTCAAGCAGGCACATTTTCTCAACAAACTCGTCGGTATTGGGATTGGAATAACGACTGTAGATATTTCCTTCCCGCTCGTTTGCGAAGAGAGCCCGGGCTTCCTCTGCTGATTCAAATGTAAAACTGGACGTCAAATAGAGAGGGGATGAGTGTTCTCTGTGATTCGTATCTCTCATTCGAGCCCGAATTGCATCCGTTTCGAAATGGTTTTTTTTAGACAATGGGGTGAGGTTGAGATTGAGGTTGAGTGGCTAAACCAAAAAAATCTATCCCTTACTTGATTTCAAAACTACTCGTAATCGTGGCTGTTTTTTCCAGGGTTTTGGAGACAGAGCAGTATTTGTTAAGAGACAGATCTATCGCCCTGGCAACTTTTTTCTCCTCTAAATGGCTGCCTGAAAATACGAAATGCAGATGAACGGACCGGAACTCAGACCAGGTTTCCACATCCACCCGCTCACCGGTTGCTTCAATCTTCAGACTGTCAGGATTCTGTTTCTGTTTATTTAAAATACTGATGACATCGATGGCAGAACAGCCTCCGGCTGCGGCGAGAAGCATCTGCATGGGCCGGAACCCACCATTGATTCCCCCGATCGCCTCCGTTCCATCCATCTGCAGGGTTACCCCTTCTTCATTGGAGGCTTCCATGTGTACTGCATCGTTGAGTCGTTCAATTGTGATTTTCATGGGATGTAGTCTGATGTTTTAGAAGGTTGATTGAATAGAAACGGGTTTCTGTTTACAGGGTGGTTGTGCCGGTTGATTCTCACCGGACCGTTTTCCGAAATTATGAAAAAGGAGCCCGTCTTTTAAATGAAATAACGAATTTTCCCTGAGATAAAGGGTTCTTCTCATGCTACAGCTCCGCCGCAGCTGCTTCCGGCTCCGGCAGTACAGCCGTAGCAGTGCTGATTAAGTACTATCTCACGCTGATTTAGCGAATCTAAATTCCAGTCACGAATGTGCTTCGGAGCACCGTGCGCTGTCTTTAGTTTCAGCATCTGATTGAAATCGCAGTCGTACAAGCTGCCGTCCCACCCGATCGAAATCGTATTTCTGCACATCACTCCCATGGCAGCAGAGGGATTGAATGAAGTGACCAGCTTTTCCATATACTCATCCAGATTGCCGCTCATTACCAGAAAATTCAGATAGCGGCTGATCGGGAGGTTTGTAATCGTGTAGAGATCGTTGAAGATGACCTGATGATCCTCCCACAACCGCTTTTTGTACTCCTGCTTCAGCGACTCCTGATCCGGAGGCAGAAAGGCACCGACCGGATTGTAAACCAGATTGAGACGCAGGCCGGACTCCTCGTTTCCGTAACCCACACCATTAAGGATCTTCAGCACTTTCATCGATTTGTCGTATGTTCCCTCTCCGCGTTGCGCATCGGTTCGCCGTTTACTGTAAAAGGGCAATGAACAGGTGATTTCCACACCATGATCCGCCATGAAAGCAGGCAGATCTTCAAACCTGCGGGTATCGAGGATCGTGAGGTTGGAACGAACAATGATCTGTTTGTCAAGTTTTGCCACCTCCCCGACAAACCAGCGGAAATGAGGATTCATTTCCGGAGCACCTCCTGTCAGATCCACCGTAGTGACAGAGGGGCGATCTAATGCAACCAGACACTGCTCCAGCGTTTCGCGGGACATAATTTCCTGCCGGTCCGGCCCGGCATCCACATGACAGTGTTTGCAGGTCATATTGCACATATACCCTACATTGATCTGAAAAATTTCAATACCTGTGGGTTTGAGCGGAAAGAGGCCGATCTCATCCATTTTTGCTTCAAACTTATCCAGTGACCTTACCTTTTCGCTGTGGTTATTGATCAGATCAAGCTGAACACCCGGATCGGACAGATTGTGTCGCTGGGCAAAAAGGGATTTCATGGAGCAGGGCAGTTGAAGGATTCAGGATTCAAGAGGGGTGCCCGGAACGGGTGTTTGTGTTGAGTACTTCTCAAAGAGGGTTTTTGTTTGAGCTTCCGGATCTCGTCAGTTTTTCAATCCGGAGGTGAAAGATAACAATTGAGAGCGTATGGTTAAAAACAGTATTGCTGCCGGATCCGCTTGCGGTTACATACTCAGTTTGTCCACCTTGTTCATCATCTGAACTCCGTGAACCAGTGAGGCGCCTCCGCGTATGGCCGTAGCCACATGCACAGCCTCCATCATCTGCTCTTCCGAAAATCCTTTTTCAAGGCTCTCCTGTGTATAGGCATCGATACAGTACGGACACTGAACCGCATGCGCTACAGCCAGGGCGATCAGCGATTTTTCCTTTGCCGTGAGCGCACTGTCGGAGAATACCGCTCCGTAGTAATCAAAGAATTTATCTGCCAGCTCTTTCTGAAAATCGCCTACGTTTCCGAATTTTTTCAGGTCGTCGGGATTGTAATAGGTTTTATCCATACTCTTGGGCTCATCGCTTGGGTTCGGGTTACGGATTGTACTTCACAGGAGAGTGAAGGTATCAAAAAACAGCTGCAATCTCATCCTATTCCGTTGAGTTGCTGGATCTCTTTCAATGTGTTGTCCGCGAACCGAACTATGGATTTCGACGTCGTCCCTCCTGAACTACGCCGGGACTTCGATCAAACGGACGATTCTTTTTAATGTTATATCGAACGGACGTTAAAAAAGTACCCGATCCTTGTATAAGGGTACCAAAAGGGGAACATCAGATAGTTTGGGTTTTTGCGGTGACGGCATCGAGGAGCCACTCCCTTACCTCTTCTGTGCCTGCGAGGGTGGTGCCCTCTTCTTCGCTGTAGAGGTCGGCTGTCCGGATACCTGCTGCGAGCAGGGAGGCGATGGCCTCTTCAATCCGGGTTGCTGCCCCTTCCAGTTTCAGGGAATAGCGGCAGAGCAGTGCAGCGGAAGCGACGGCCGCGAGCGGATTGGCAACGCCTTTTCCGGCGATGTCGGGGGCTGATCCGTGAACCGGTTCATAGAGCCCGTTACCGCCACCCAGGCTGGCGGAGGGCAGCATGCCCAGCGACCCTGTGAGCATCGACGCTGCATCACTCAGGATGTCACCGAAAAGGTTGCCTGTCACCATCACATCAAACTGTTTTGGATCGCGTATGATCTGCATGGCGCAGTTGTCCACCAGCATGTGACTCAATTCGATATCGGGATACTCCTCTGCGATCTCCAAAACAGAGCTTCGCCACATGCGTGAGCTCTCGAGAACATTGGCTTTATCCACTGAGCAGACCCTGCCATCTCGTTTGCGGGCGGCTTCAAAAGCTACCCTGGCTACCCGCTGTACTTCCGAACGGCTGTACTTCATGGTATCCACCGAGAAAGGATCTCCGTTTTCCTCCGATGTGAAGCGGGGTTTTCCAAAATAGATGCCGCCGGTTAGTTCTCTCACAATCAGGATATCGGTTCCGTCGATCACCTCTTTTTTAAGTGATGAGGCTGAGGAGAGAGCAGGATGCACCTGAATGGGTCGCAGATTGGCAAACACTCCCAGCTCTTTGCGAAGTTTGAGCAGGCCTGCTTCCGGCCGCAGATCACCACTCAGATTGTCCCATTTCACCCCTCCCACGGCTCCGAGAAAAACCGTGCCTGCGGCTTTGCACTGTTCAAGAATCTCTTCCGTGACCGGCTGCCCGTACTGATCATAGCAGCTGCCGCCAAAGGGCAGGGTTGTGATTTCAAGGTCTGTGTTATGCTGGCGGCAGACAGTTTGAAGCAGGTTCAGGGCCACACCGGTTACTTCCGGACCAATTCCATCACCGGGCAGTGCGATAATTGTTTCTTTCTTCATAGAGGGCTATTCAGTCACCGGTTTTCGTTTGGGAACCATTCCGTTCTGGCGGGCATATTCAAAAATACCACCGGCATGTACAATATCAGCAACGCTTCCCAGTGGTTTAATTGGGTATTCAGTGTTCTGTGAGAGATTTTTGAGCAGATGGTTTTCCTGGTCAATTTCCAGCTCATCCCCCGTATTTATCCTGCTGCTGAGATCCTCAACACTTTCAAAAGGGATCAAAAAACCCCCATCTACTGAATTCCGATAAAATATACGGGCGTAGGAAGGGGAAATGATAGCCTTTATTCCCGCGATTTCAAGAGCGGCAGGGGCATGCTCCCTGGATGAGCCGCAACCGAAGTTATCACTGGCTACAATAATGGCAAACTCACTTTCAGTCATTCCCTCCCGGGTGAGCGGGATATTCCCCTTCGGGAGACCCGACTCCGCAGCCGGCACGCCGGATAGGGCATATTTCCCGTAAAATTTTCGTTCTTCCGGATCCTCGAGGCTGTACACAAGGTGAGCGGCCGGGATAATCTGATCTGTGTCGATGTTCTTTCCAAGGACGAATGCTTTTCCTTTAATTGGTTTCTTTGCTTGGGTCATGCGGGGGTTATGTGTTTATGAGTTTATAAGTTTATAAGTTTATCCGTTTATCCGTTTATATGTTTATGGGGTTGAATGTTGTAACGTTGCAGGTTGGCTTTTCCCACTTCGCGGTTTTACGGTGCGCTCCAAATCATTCAAAGCCACTTTTGCTGTGTGCAGTTCGCAGTCCCGATCCCTCGGGGCGTTTTGCCTTTTGCGTTTTTACTCTAAATCACCGTCTCCTGGATAAATACTCTTGGATCCGTAATCACTCCGGTTACTGCGGAGGCAGCAACGCTATAGGGAGAGGCGAGATAGACCTGCGCCTGCTTTGAGCCCATACGCCCGGGATAGTTTCGGTTGGTGGAAGAGATGCAGACCTCATCACTGTTAAGCCGTCCGAAGGTATCGGCAGGTCCGCCCAGGCAAGCCGCACAAGAGGCGTTGCCAATACTACACCCTGCTTCGCGGAAAATCTCGATGAGCGGAATTCCAAAATGGGTTTCCGTTTCGAGTCCGCGGGCGATCTCGGTCGTCGCAGGCACGATGTAGGTATCCAGCTTCACTTTATTGCCATGCAGGATTTCGGCTGCGGCTTTGAAGTCGGATAGTTTCCCACCGGTACAGGAGCCGATGTAGGCCCGGTTCAGCCATGTCCCTTCCACTTCCTCCACGGTTGCCTTGTTATCCGGACTGTGGGGTTTGGCCACCATCGGCACCATCTCCTCTATGTTGTAATAATGCTCGCTGTAGTACTTGGCATCGGGATCGCTGTAGACTTTTGTGTAGGGGTGGTTCGTCCTGGACCTGACATACTCTTCAGTAATTTCATCGGGTTCCACCACTCCGTTCTTGCCCCCTGCCTCAATGGCCATATTCGTAAGCGTCATACGATCTTCCATCGTAAACGCCTTGATCCCGGGTCCGGCAAACTCCATTGCCCTGTAGGTGGCACCATCCGTTCCGATATCACCGATGATCTGCAAGATTATGTCCTTGGCCATCAGATAAGGCGGGAGTTTCTTCCCTTCAAAGACAAACCGCATCGTTTCCGGCACTTTAACCCAGAGTTTTCCCGTACCCATGATGAATGCGGCATCAGTATTTCCGATGCCGGTGGCAAACTGTCCGAATGCCCCGGCGGTACAGGTGTGTGAATCGGTTCCGAAGAGCACTTCACCGGGTCGTGTAAACCCCTCTTCCGGCAGTGCCACATGGCAGACCCCCTTGTAACTGTCGGTTCCTACATCATAGAAATAGGGCAGATCCTGATCCGCGGCAAAAGCACGCAGGATATCCACATTCCGATTGGCGTATTTATCGGTTGTAAAGATGTAGTGATCGGGTATAATGACAAGCTTCTCCTTGTCCCATACCCTGGCATCCTCGCCAAACTGGTGCTTGAAAATACCAATGGCAGGAGGTCCGCAGACGTCGTGTGTCATCAGAACATCGACATCCACCCAGACATTATCTCCGGGTGAAACGCGGTCTCTGCCGCTGTGATTGGCCAGTATCTTTTCAGTGAGGGTCATTCCCATGATTCTGTAGTGTCTTATTTGTTATGGTGTCTGTTTGTATTGGTAAAGTTCTTTTCTGCAGTATTATGATCAGGCTCTGAGCTCAGGGTGAATCCGTTTCAGGTAATTTTCAGGGATCTTAGTTCAACTTTTCTAGCCTGTTTTGATTTATCATTGGGTCATGTTCTGATCTTCTTCTTTACCTTGCTGCACTTATATGGTATTTAAAATTATTTATTCAGATTTCGTTTATCCACCTGCTGCCATCTGCCTGGGTTTCTGATCAGCAGAAAACTTTTCTGTTGCCATAATACGGATCAGATCGTGGTCGTTCACCTCTTTTTTCTCATCGGCAAGTCTGGTTACTCTTCTGTAGGCCTGATCGAGATGCTCCTTGCTGAGATGGTAGCCCAGCTCCTCCAGTTTCTTGCAGAGGGCAAAGCGGCCGGAGTGTTTTCCGATCACTATTTTGTTGCAGGTGAGTCCCACCGATTCGGGGGTCATAATCTCATAGGTAAGCGGATTTTTAAGTACGCCATGCTGATGGATACCCGCTTCGTGTGCAAAGGCATTGTCACCCACGATCGCTTTGTTGGGTTGCACATTTTTTCCAGTGATCTGTGCCAGCAGCTGACTTGAGGGGAAGATTTCCGTGGTATTCACCGATGTGGTAAAGTTCATGGAATTCTTTCTGGTTTCAAGCGTCATGACCACCTCTTCGAGAGAGGCGTTTCCTGCCCGTTCACCAATGCCATTTACAGTACATTCAACCTGTCGCGCTCCATTTTGGATAGCCATCAGTGAGTTGGCCACTGCCAGTCCCAGATCGTTATGGCAGTGAACACTGATCACGGCCTGATCGATATTCGGGATGCGCTGTTTGAGTGTGCGGATCAGCTCCCCATACTCCCAGGGAAGTGCGTAACCTACGGTATCGGGTACGTTAATGGTGGTGGCGCCGGCATCGATGACAGCAGTGAATATCTCGATCAGGAATTCCGGATCGCTGCGGGAGGCATCCTCTGCTGAGAATTCGACATCATCACAGTGCGTCCTGGCAAAACGAACAGCTTCAACCGCAGAGTCGAGCACTTCACTTCGCGACATCTGCAGCTTGTACTTCAGGTGGATGTCGCTGGTGGCGATGAAGGTGTGAACCCTCGGCTTTACAGCATGCTGAAGAGCTGAAACGGCGCGGTCGAGATCCTCCTGCCGGGTGCGGCAGAGTGCGGCTACCGAGCAGTCTTTCACAATTTTCCCGATCTCCTTTACGGTCTCGTAGTCACCGTCTGACGCTATTGGAAAGCCGGCTTCAATCACATCCACACCCAGTCTCTCGAGCTGCAGAGCCAGACGCAGTTTTTCCTGCTTGTTCATACTGTAGCCGGGCGACTGTTCACCGTCGCGGAGAGTGGTATCGAAGATGGTAATGTGACTGTCCATGTTGGATTGTTTTTTGGTTACTGTGCTGTGTAAATAATGTCTGGTTTGGAAGCTTTTTCCTGGTTCATCAGAAAGTAGATCACTCCCTCTGAGAGTGCTTTCCAGCTGGCATCAATAATATTTTCCGAAACACCAACGGTACCCCAGCTTTTACCGTCGCTTGCCGAATCGATCAGAACACGAACCCTGGCACCGGTACCGTCTTTTTCGTTCAATACACGTACTTTGTAATCCTGCAGGTGCATACCGGAGATTTCGGGATAGAACTCACAGAGCGCCCGGCGCAGGGCTGCGTCGAGTGCATGTACCGGCCCGTTGCCTTCCGCTGCGCTCAGTTCGATCTGGTCGTTTACACGAACTTTAATGGTGGCTTCAGAGCGGCTTTCACCATTTCCGTTGCGTTCCATGATGACCCGGAATCCCTCAAGTTTGAAAAATTCCGGCGCTTTGCCGGTCATCTCTTTCACCAGCAGTTCGAAAGAAGCTTCGGCGGCTTCAAACTGATAACCCTCATTTTCCATCACCTTGAGCTGCTGTACAATTTTTGAGCTGTCTTGTGAGCTTTTGTCAAATTCGAAACCCATCTCTTCAGACTTATAGACGAGATTGCTCTTGCCCGACAGGTCGGAAACCAAGACCCTTCGGCTGTTCCCCACCTGCCCGGGGCGGATGTGTTCGTAGGTCTGTTCATTCTTGATCACAGCGCTCACATGCACCCCTCCCTTGTGGGCAAAGGCACTTTTACCGACATAAGGCTGACGGTTCTCAGGTGCAAGATTAGCCAGTTCACTAACGAAATGGGAAAGTCGCATGAGTTGGGAAAGCTGCTCTTCCGGCACACAGGATCTGCCCATTTTCAGCTGAAGATTGGGTATTACCGAGCAGAGATTGGCATTACCACACCGCTCTCCGTAGCCGTTCACGGTGCCCTGAACATGCACCGCGCCGGCGTAAACTGCCGCCAGTGAATTGGCCACGGCCAGTTCCGCATCGTTGTGGGCATGAATGCCAACAGCGGTACTGCCCACCGCTTTTTTGACCTCTTCTACAATACGGCTTACCTCGTGAGTGAGAGTGCCTCCGTTGGTGTCGCAGAGCACGAGCACATCGGCTCCCGCATCACGGGCAGCGATCAGCGTACTGACGGCATAATCGGGGTTGTCCTTATAGCCGTCAAAAAAATGCTCGGCATCGTAAATCACCTCCTTTTTATGTCTCTTGAGGGTTGCAATAGAGCCGGAGATCAGGTTCAGATTCTCATCAGGTGTGATACCAAGTGCCTCACTGACATGGAGCAGCCAGGTTTTCCCAAAGAGGGAGACAGCCGGTGTTTCTGCAGCGATCAGCGCTTTCAGATTGGGGTCTTCCTCCGGAAGGTTCCCGCTTCGGCAGGTAGAACCAAAGGCCACAATTTTTGCATGCCGGAAGGTCTCGGATTTGGCTTTCTCGAAGAAGGCCATATCCTTGGGGTTGGAACCCGGCCATCCCCCTTCGATATAGTGGATACCGAACTCATCCAGCCGTTTGGCAATGCGCAGTTTATCCTCTGCCGAAAAGGAGACCTTTTCGCCCTGGGTGCCGTCGCGAAGCGTAGTATCGAAAATCCGGATTGGGTTCGGCATAATTTATTCGTTGTTGATTATTTGATCCAGTCCATCATGGAGCGAAGCTCCTTTCCTACAGTCTCAATCTGATGATCGCCCAGGCTCTCGCGCATACGTGTGAGATTGGGCAGGCCGTTTCGGTTTTCATCCATCCATTCTTTGGCAAACGCGCCGCTTTGAACCTCTTCAAGAATGGCTTTCATCCTTTTTTTGGTATCGGTGTCGATCACACGCGTACCCCTGGAGAGTCCGCCGTATTCCGCGGTATCGCTCACGGAGTAGTACATGCGTTCGATGCCGCCCTCATACATCAGATCCACAATCAGTTTCAGTTCATGAAGGCACTCGAAATAGGCAATTTCGGGCTGATAGCCGGCTTCAACCAGGATTTCAAATCCGGTTTTTACCAGCTCGGAGGCGCCGCCGCACAGCACGGCCTGCTCCCCGAAGAGATCGGTTTCGGTCTCTTCCTTGAAGGTGGTCTCCAGTACACCGGCGCGGGTTCCGCCGATCGCCCTGGCATAGGCAAGGGCAAGCTCTTTCGCCTCACCGGTGGCATCCTGATAGATCGCAAAGAGGCAGGGAACGCCCGATCCTTCCGTATAGACGCGCCGGACAAGGTGACCGGGACCTTTGGGAGCTACCATGAAGACATCCACGTTTGCCGGGGGTACAATTTCATCGAAGTGGATATTAAACCCGTGGGCAAACATGAGGGCTTTCCCTTCCGTAAGATGCGGTTCTATACTCTCCTTGTAGACGGTTCCCTGATGCTGATCCGGGATCAGCACCATAATGATATCGCCTTTGGCGGCTGCCTGAGCGGTTTCAAAGACGCGGAGACCGGCGGATTCTGCCTCTTTCCAGGAGGAGCTTTCGCGCCGCAGGCCCACCACCACATCGATTCCGCTTTCATGCAGGTTGAGTGCGTGGGCGTGGCCCTGACTGCCGTATCCGATCACGGCGACGGTCTTGCCGGCCAGTTTTTCGAGATCTGCATCTCCGTTATAGTAGGTTGTAGCTTTCATTGAGTCTGTTATGGTTATGCGTTTAATTGTGTCTGCAGAAACTGCAAGATTGATTGTCAGTTGATATTCACGGCTCCCTGAAATTCCCGTTTAAGTGCCACGCTTCCGGTGCGTGACATCGCCACGATGCCGTAAGGCCTCAGGACCTCGATCATGGCATCCACCTTGTCGGAGTTTCCGGTTACCTCGAGCGCGAGCTTGTCGGCCGTAATGTCGATCACCTTCGCCTTGAAAGCATCTGCTATGAGCATGATTTCCGGCCTTCCGGCTTTGGCGGTGGAGACTTTTACGATTGCGAGTTCCCGTTCGATACATTTACGGTGAGTGAGGTCGATCACTTTCAGCACATCTACCACATTGTGAAGGTGCTTGTTGATCTGCTCAACGGTTTTATCATCGCCGCGGGTGGTGATGGTGATCCGTGCCATCCCGGGTTCCGCTTCGGATGCAAAGGTGAGACTCTCCATTTCAAACCCCTTCGCACTAAAGATTCCGATAATTCGGGAGAGTGTATTGAGATTATGCTTCACCAGAATGGAGAGCGTGTGTTTATGTCCTGCTGCGACTGTCGTTGCCATACGTTTATCGGTTACACTCTTCGTCTGATTCCACCATCTCATTCAATGCGGCACCGGAGGGTACCATCGGATAGCAGTTTTCATCTTCCACTACCCGCAGATCCATCATCACAGGGCCATCCTTGATGGCCATGGCCTGTTCCAGTACACTCCTCATTTCAGCAGGCGTGGAGGCGCGCAGGCCCACAGCGCCATAGGCCTCGGCCATTTTTACGAAATCGGGGTTACTGGATCCGAATACAGAGTAGCTGTAGCGTTTATCGTAGAAGAGCTGCTGCCACTGCCGTACCATGCCGAGGCAATTGTTGTTCATTAAGGCGATTTTTACGGGAATTTTATACTCTACAGCGGTGGCCAGTTCGTAGGATGACATCTGGAAACCGCCGTCGCCGGTGATGCAGACCACCTCTCTGTCGGGACAGGCCACAGCTGCGCCCATCGCGGCAGGGAAGCCGTAGCCCATGGTTCCGAGTCCGCCGGAGGTGATCCAGGACCGGGGGTGGTTGTAGCAGTAGTGCTGTGCCGCCCACATCTGATGCTGACCGACGTCGGTAACCACAATGGCGTTCCCGTTTGTGATTTCGGAGATCATCCTGATCATATGCTGGGGATAGATGCGGTCTTCCGATGTGGGTACAACCAGCGGATGTTCCTTTCGCCAGTTGTGAATGGTTTCCCACCAATCGGATATATCGGGTGGTGAGGCCAGCTTGTCGATAACCGGTATCACATGTTTCACATCACCGACTATCGGTACTTCAACATCCACATTTTTGCCGATGCAGGAGGGATCAATATCGATATGAATCTTTCGTGATTTTTGGGAAAACCCATCCAGCCGGCCGGTTACACGATCATCGAAACGTGCACCAACTGCCAGGAGAACATCACATTCGGTCATAGCCATATTGGCATACCAGGTGCCGTGCATACCCAGCATACCCAAACTCTGCGGTTTGGTTTCCGGAAAAGCTCCGAGCCCCATCAGGGTGGTTGTGACCGGAATATTAAGCCGTTCGGCCATGGCCGTGATCTCTTCCCAGGCCTCTCCAAGGATGGCGCCGCCACCTACATAGATGAGAGGGCGTTTTGCTTCGGTGAGCATTTCAGCAGCTTTGGCAATCTGAGGATGATGTCCGTAGAGTGTTGGTTTGAAACTGGGAATATCCACACTTTCCATTCCCCTGTAGGCTCCCGTTGTA
The DNA here is from genome assembly GCA_007693745.1 of Balneolaceae bacterium. Classification (GTDB taxonomy): domain Bacteria; phylum Bacteroidota; class Rhodothermia; order Balneolales; family Balneolaceae; genus Rhodohalobacter. Next base: position 9,050 of record REDA01000052.1, on the reverse strand, counting down.
TTCAGCATATCTTTGGGAAGATCCACCAGTACAGGTCCCGGCCGACCGTGAGTAGCGATATGGAACGCTTCATGGAGCACATGCTCGAGTTGGTTCACATCCCGGACGAGATAGTTCTGCTTGGTGATCGGGCGGGTGATACCGACGATATCGGCCTCCTGAAAGGCATCGTTTCCGATCACACTGGTCGGGACCTGGCCGGTCAGCACAACAAGCGGGATCGAGTCCATCATGGCGGTCGCGATCCCGGTTACCGTGTTGGTGCCGCCGGGACCGGATGTTGCCAAAACCACACCCGGCCTTCCGGTTGCACGTGCATAGCCGTCAGCCGCATGAGTACCGGCCTGTTCATGGCGTATCAGGATGTGTTTGATATCCGTGTTGTCGAAGAGAGCATTGTAAACCGGAAGTACGGCTCCCCCGGGATAACCGAAAATCGTATCTACCTTGAGATCACGAAGGGTGTTGAGAAGAATTTCAACACCGCTGATCTGCCGGGATGCTCCGCTTGACGGCTTTTTTTTCACAGGTTTAAGTGCAGGTGAAGATGTAAGTGGCTGAGCTGTGGACGGTGTAGGTGTCATAATGCCTCGGTGATAAAGTTCACCCGCCAGAGGTGTTTACAAAATCGCGATGTGTGATTGGGTTTGACCTCTGGCTGGAGTGGGGTTATCTAATAATTAGGTTAATAATTAGAATGCCAGAGATTAACAGGGATAGTAGCAGCCCGGTATTAATAAGCAGGAAAATACTATCAGAAATGATGGATAGAAAAGATACAACAGGGAGCGTGATGGTGACGAAAGCAGATAACACGAACACCAGGGGTGCAAAAACGGAAAGCAGTCCATTCTCTCTTCCGGGAAGAAGCCCTGGAAAGAGAGCGGGTGTTTGATATGTTATGGTTTTCGTCAATTCAGTTGTCTGTAAGTATCTTCAAAAGGCTGCGTAGTAGCCGTTCAAAAACTTAGACAGCCGTTTTGTTTGTGTCAAGATAAAGTTTACTTTTTTTTAGGGAACGACTTGCACCTTATGCGGAAATTCCTTAAAAGCGCTTCCATGACCCGATTCGAAAGAGCGTAAGTAAATGAAAATATTGACATAAATTGTGATGCAAAAGTGATGGGAAAATTGAATAAATATAGTGCCAGATTGACTGAGGAAATTGCTCAGGTAGGATCCAAAGCGATGCTATTTGCCACGGGTTTGAGCGAGGATGACATGAAAAAGCCTCAGGTGGGTATTGCCAGTACGGGGTGGGACGGGAATCCCTGTAACATGCACCTGAACGATCTGGCAGCAGTGATCAGGAAGGGAGTCCGGGCAGAAAAGATGGTCGGATTTGTGTTTCATTCGATCGGGGTGAGCGACGGGATATCGATGGGAACTGAGGGGATGAAATTTTCACTGCCTTCGCGCGATATCATTGCGGATTCCATTGAGGTGGTGATGCAGGCCCAGTGGTATGATGCCAATATCACGGTTGCAGGGTGTGATAAGAACATGCCCGGTGCGGTGATGGCGATGGCCCGGGTAAACCGTCCCTCGATCATGGTGTATGGGGGAACCATCCGGCCGGGGAACCTGAATGGCAGAAAACTTGATATCGTTTCAGCTTTTGAATCCTATGGCCGGTTTCTCTCGAAGGAGATCGATGAGGCAGAGATGAACCTTGTGCTGAAGCATGCCTGTCCGGGTGCGGGCGCCTGCGGGGGTATGTACACTGCCAACACGATGGCTTCTGCCATTGAAACACTGGGAATGAGTCTGCCATACAGCTCCTCTGTGCCGGCCACCCATCAGGAAAAGATCCGCGAATGTGAACGAGCCGGGAAGGCCATTTTAAACATCCTGGAACTGGATCTGAAACCGCTCGATATCATCACACGCGATTCGATGGAAAATGCCGTGGCCATGATTATCGCTCTCGGCGGATCCACCAACGCTGTGATGCATATGCTGGCCATTGCGAAGGCTGCCGGCGTTGAATTTACGATCGATGACTTTCAGGCGGTGAGCGACCGCACTCCCTTCCTGGCCGATCTCAAGCCCAGCGGCAAGTATGTGATGGAGGATCTCTACAATGTGGGGGGTGTGCCGGCTGTGCAAAAACTGCTTCTGGAGCATGGATACCTGAAGGGCGATTGCATGACGGTGACCGGAAAAACACTGGCTGAAAACGTAGCGGAGCTTCCGGCACTTCTTGAAGAGCAGAATGTGATCCATCCGGTTAGCCGTCCGGTTAAAAAAACAGGCCATCTGCAGATCCTCTACGGCAATCTTTCGTCAGAGGGCAGCGTGGCCAAAATTACCGGAAAGGAGGGAACCCGTTTTTCGGGGCCGGCTGTTGTCTTTAACTCCGAAGAGGAGTGCCTGGAGGGCATCGAACAGGGTCGCGTGAAGAAAGGGGATGTGGTGGTGATCCGTTATGAGGGGCCCCGGGGCGGACCCGGCATGAGGGAGATGCTCTCCATTACGGCAGCGATTATGGGGGCCGGACTGGGCAATGATGTAGCGTTGATAACAGATGGCCGGTTTTCCGGCGGTACGCATGGATTTGTAATTGGCCATGTTACGCCCGAAGCGCAGAACGGAGGGGCGATTGCGCTTCTCAGGGACGGAGACAGGATCACGATCGATGCTGATGAGAGAATCCTGAACGTGGATCTGACAGACCGGGAGCTGGAGGAACGACGAAAGGCCTGGCTTGCACCGGAACTGAAATATAAAAGCGGGATTCTTTTTAAATATGCCCGTACGGTCTCCACCGCTTCGCAGGGGTGTGTAACCGATGCCATGTAGAAAACAGATGGTTCTGATTTCGGGGGTTTTGAAAAACTGTTCTTTTGCCCAATACCTTCGTTGTCGCGACGTTGGAATCCTCGGGGTTGCCAAATACCCTGCGGTTTTAAAGTTGTTTCCACTTTATTTTGAGCAAAACTCCTGGTTTTTCAAAGCCCCCATTTTCTGATGGTCAAAAAATTTTCTATCCTTTGAGCTTCATCAGAAAAAAAATGTAATTATTAACCATCAAAAAGAGCACTGCGATTTATGAGCACACCAAAAATTGCCGGATTAAAACCGATCAAAATTGAAACCGAAAAGGGAAAGGATTTCTACTGGTGTTCGTGCGGACTCAGCCAGAATCAGCCCTATTGCGACGGCTCCCATTCCGTAACGGATTTGACACCTCTTTGTGTAACCCCTGAGGAGTCGGGCAGGGCTTTTCTGTGCACCTGCAAGCAGACGAAAAATCCACCCTACTGCGACGGAACCCATTCCCAGTTCAGAGATAAATAGCCCTGTGAGGAAAAAAGGGGGATACCGTTACCTTTCCGGATATAAAAAAGGCGGTTCCGGACAAACCGGAACCGCCTTTTTCTTTTCAGCATCTGCTATCCGAAACCATCAGCTAATGACTGCATTGCATTTGGATCCGGATCCGTTTTCCGGATTTGTGAATCAGAGATCGAAACGATCCAGATTCATCACTTTTGCCCACGCGGCTGCGAAGTCGCTGACAAACTTTTCCAGGGCATCTTCAGCGGCATAGACTTCAGCCAGCGCACGCAGTTCGGAATTGGAACCGTGAATCAGGTCCGCGCGCGTGCCGGTCCACTTCACTTCACCACTCTTGCGGTCGCGTCCGGCAAAAAGCCTCTGCTCCTCATTCATCGCTTTCCAGGTGATTCCAAGATCGAGCAGGTTGGCGAAGTAGTCGTTGCTGAGGGTTCCAGGCCTGTTGGTAAACACTCCGTGAGAAGAGCCATCGTAGTTGGTGTTCAGAACACGCATACCCCCGAGCAGTACAGTCATTTCAGGAACAGAGAGGGTGAGAAGCTGTGCTTTATCTACCATCATCTCCTCTTCGGTCACCTCACCGCTCATGTTGAAATAGTTGCGGAACGCGTCTGCTTTTGGCTCGAGCCACTGTACCGACTCCAGATCTGTCTGCTCCTGCGAAGCGTCGGTTCGTCCGGCAGTAAACGGCACGGAAATCTCCACGCCGGCTTTTCGCGCGGCTTCTTCCACTGCTGCGGTTCCGGCCAGTACAATCAGGTCGGCCAGGGAGACTTTCTTGTTGCCGGTTTGTGCATCATTGAACGATGTCTGAATCTTTTCCAGTGCAGAGAGCACTTTCGAAAGCTGTACGGGGTTGTTCACTTCCCATCCGTTCATCGGTTCCAGGCGTACTCTTGCGCCGTTGGCCCCACCCCGCTTGTCCGAACCGCGGAATGTGGAGGCGGATGCCCAGGCAGCGGAGACGAGCTGTGAAACAGAGAGTCCGCTTGCCAGGATCTCCTTCTTCAGTGCGGAAACATCCGCTGCATCGATCAGTTCATGGTCAACAGCCGGCACCGGATCCTGCCAGAGCAGATCTTCCTGCGGTACTTCCGGACCCACGTAACGTGATTTGGGTCCCATATCCCGGTGGGTCAGTTTAAACCAGGCGCGCGCGAAGGCATCGGCAAACTCATCATGGTTTTCATAGAAGCGACGGGAGATTTTTTCATACTCCGGATCCACCTTCAGGGCGATATCAGTTGTGAGCATGAAGGGAGCATGCTTTTTCTCCGGATCGTGCGCGTCGGGGATGGTGCCGGCACCGGCGCCGTCCTTGGGACGCCACTGCCATTTGCCTCCGGGGCCCTTATATTTCTCCCAGTCGTATTTAAAGAGGTTGTCGAGATACTTGTTGGTCCATTTCGTCGGCTCATCTGTCCAGGTGCCTTCCAGTCCGCTGGTGATGGTATCCGCTCCTTTACCGGTACCGTACGTACTGGCCCAGCCCAGTCCCTGCATCTCAATGGGAGCGGCTTCCGGCTCTCTCTCCAGATGCTCTTCCAGTGAGGCTCCGTGCACTTTCCCGAAGGTGTGTCCGCCGGCGATCAAAGCCACAGTCTCCTCATCATTCATCGCCATCAGTTTAAACGACTGGCGGATATACTCAGCCGATTTCAGCGGATCGGGTTCGCCGTCCGGTCCTTCCGGATTCACATAGATCAGGCCCATGTGATCGGCAGCCAGGGCGCCCTTCAGTTCGCCTTTGGCATCGTGGCGCTTGCTGCCAAGCCACTCCGCTTCGGGACCCCAGTTCACATCTTCATTGGGCTGCCACACATCCGCGCGGCCGCCGGCGAAGCCAAACGTCTCAAAACCCATCGACTCCAGAGCGCAGTTACCGGCCAGGATCATCAGGTCGGCCCAGGAAAGCTTGCGCCCATATTTTTTCTTCACCGGCCAGAGCAGCAGGCGTGATTTATCCAGATTCACATTATCCGGCCAGCTGTTCAGCGGAGCAAAGCGCTGATCTCCGGTTCCGCCGCCGCCCCGCCCGTCCTGCACCCGGTAGGTTCCGGCGCTGTGCCACGCCATACGGATGAAGAGCGGTCCGTAGTGTCCGAAATCTGCCGGCCACCACTCCTGAGAGTCGGTCATCAGATCAAAAATATCTTTTTTTACAGCATCCAGATCGAGGCTTTTAAACTCTTCCGCATAGTTAAAATTCTCATCCATGGGATCGGAAAGGGATGAATGCTGACGCAGAATATTCAGGTTAAGGCGATTGGGCCACCACTCGCGGAGGCCGGTACCCGCACCTGCGTTTGGTTTAACGGTTCCGTTGCTGAACGGACATTTGCTTTCGTTGCTCATAGATTTCAGATTGGTAAAGTTTTCATGTAATGGCAGTGTTTTCAGATTCTGCACAAATTATTGACTCTTTAAAATAGCAATAAAAGCGGGGTATATGGATAGATAGTTCTTATGATGCAGATTCAGATCCTATATCAGTGATCCGGAAAGTGGCTGGCCGGGGTTCTGGATGACTGCTTTCAGGTGGACACTGTTTTTAGAATGAATCGTTTTGGATACAGGATCAGAGGGTTTTGTGACCGCCCTGCAAGAGAAGGCCCTTCATCCGGTACTGGATATCCTATGCCAGTGATTGCTGGAAAAGATCCCGGTGGAAACAACCCGGAATTTCCGTTAATATCACTGAAGGAGATCTGAACGGGCAGGTGCGATAATACGGTGTCACTTTCAGTGATACCCGGATGGCGAACCATGAATACGCGCCGCTTTTGATTGAGTCCGTTGACGGATAACAAATCGGAAAAAACGGTTAGAAGAAGTGTCAGAAAATCCCAAATACCACAACCATGATAATCCATAAACTACAGAGGCTTCAGAAATCAGGGAAACTTTTTTCCGGCCACACCTCCATTAACTACGGCCGGGATTGCGTCATACGGCAGGGTCATCAGCGTAAAACCCCCGGCAGACCGGGGTTCCTTCATCTGCTCCTGTTGCAGCTTCTGCTCATTCTGCTGCCGGTTCTGCCGGTATTTGCTCAAACCGTGCTCCACTGGCAGGAGGATCTGTTGGGCGAACCCTACGAATCAGCTGAAATTGGACTGCCCGATGATTACGAAGGGGCAGTTGTGATGACGCTGATCCGAAGCCTTGCAGGGGAGAGTCCGGCCGGCCAGGCAGCGCTCTATGTTCACGGGTTTGGCGACTACTTCTTTCAGCGGGAGCTCGGGTTGCGATTCAATGAACAGGGATACGATTTCTATGCGGTGGATCTTCGCAAGTATGGACGTTCGCACCGGTCGCATCAGCGGCTTGCCAATGTACGGGATCTGGGTGAGTATTATGAAGAGCTCGACCGTTCACTGGCGTATATCCGCTCACAGGGAGCGGATTGGATCGTGCTGATTGGCCACTCCACCGGCGGACTCACTACATCGCTCTATGCGCACGACCGGGGAGAAGAGGGCCAGTTTGATGCGCTGCTCTTAAACAGTCCGTTTTATGACTTCAATGCGGGGTTTTTAACCCGCCGGGTGATGCTGCCCTTTGCTGCGTGGCGCGGCGGGTCGAATCCGGATACGGAGGTGGAGGGATCCGGACTCCCCTCAAATTACAGCCGGAGTATTCACCGCGATCTGGATGGTGAGTGGGAGTTTAGCCGGGAGTGGAAACCCGATCACACCCCCATCAACTACGGCTGGATCCGGGCCATTCGTCAGGGTCATAAGCGGGTGGCCGGGGGACTTGAGATACCGGTTCCTGTTCTGGTGATGTTATCAGATCACAGCAACCTGGAAACGGAGTGGGGAGAACACTTTTTCCGCGGAGATGCGATTTTAAATGTAGATCAGATCCGCAGCGGTGCGGAAAAGATTGAGTCACCCGACCGACGGATTGAGGTAATTAAAGATGGCATGCACGATCTGATCCTTTCGCCGGAGCCGGTACGGGAGGAGGCCTACCGGGTCATGGGCAGGTGGCTGGAGAGTGTGCGGCCGGGAGGCAGGGAGTGAAAAAGCTGCAGGTCGGATTTTTCCTTTTTGAAGGTCTGGAACTGCTTGATGCAGCCGGGCCGTGGGAGGTCTTTTCGTCGGCTGACATGCTGCATGAAGGGACTCTGTTTGAACTCCTCTCCTTTTCAGCAGAGGCTGGAAAGGTTCGCACGGTGAACGGCCTCAGTCTGATTGCCGACTTTGGCATTGATGAGGTGTCGCAACCTGATTTACTTGTGATTCCGGGGGGAGAAGGATCCAGGAGAGTGGCTGCAGATCAGGTGCTGACAGGCAGACTAAAGGAACTGCATGAGAAAAGTCAATATACCATGAGTATCTGCTCCGGAGCGAGGATTCTGGCGGCGGCCGGTCTTTTAAAAGGGCGTATGTTTACCACGCATCATCTGGTTTATGAAGATGTGCTCCGGATAGAGCCGGATGCCATTCCGGATAAAGAGAGTCGCTATGCAGGTGATGGGAGGATCTACACCAGCGGTGGGGTTAGTGCGGGGATGGATCTGGCGTTTCATCTTCTGGAGAAGCTGTACGGAAAAGCTGCCGCTGAAAAAACAGCCCGGTACATGGAGTACGGGGAATAGTCCCTGCTTCCTGTCTGTACGAAATCTGCTCCGGCACAGAGGTCAACGGCCGGGAAAAATGAATTCCTGAGCTCTGTATGACACAGTTTGCAAACGTTCTGTGAGTCAGTTATTATTTCAGGGAGTTTTGATCATCTCTAAAATCCCTGGTTTTCAATGCCCGCTACTTTTAACCTGCTAACCAAAAATTGATCTCATGGAAGAGCCGACGTTTCCAAAACCCGCGCATGCTGACGAAACAGATTCATTCAGGCCGGCAGAGCAGCCAATTTCCATTGGAGAGTGGATGGTTACCCTCTTTCTGGCAGCGATACCCATTATAGGCTTTATCATGCTGCTGGTCTGGGCCTTTGGAGATGGCGCTGCAGCGACAAAGGCCAACTGGGCCAAAGCAACACTTCTCTGGCTGGTAATTATGGCCGCTTTCTATACCCTGATGGTTATTCTTTTCGGAGCTTTCTTCTTCACCTTTTTTTCAGCCTGATTTGGAATCATGAGAAAAGAATACAGCTGGGAGAAAAACTTTTTTGGTACAACTACATACCTCTACCATGGAGGAGCCAGGGTGGGGAATCTTGTTGCAAAGAGCTTTTCGGGCGGAGCTGTTGGCGAAATGGGCGGGAAGGTATATGAGTTTCGGAACAGTGGAATACTCAACCTCAAAACGGAAGTTACTGAGAAGGCGACCGGCAAGCTGGTCGCCACCATTCGCTACAATAGCTTTCAGACCAGGGCGACGATTGATACGGACGAAAGGCGACTGCTGTGGAAGAGTAAAAATCTACTCGGTTCGAAGTGGGAGATGGAAAATTCGAGGGGAGAGAGAATTACCTACAAGGGGTACAATCAAAAAGGAGTCATTGAAACGGAAACCGACAACGAGATGCTTCTTCTGACCGGACTCTTTGCCCGAAACTACTACTGGCAGAGTGCATTTAGCATGGCTGCGATCTTTTTTTTGGTTTTCACCAGGTTTTGAGATCCGGCTTGCCCACCGAACTCCAAACTGAGAAGAGAAAGATCAACTCATCACAAACTCCCGAAAGTTGGAACGGTTGCTCTTCGTATTCATAACCAAAACAGACTTATCTCCAAAATGATTATAACTTAATCGGAGTTGACTCCGGAATGGTTATAATTGGAG
>REDA01000017.1 GCA_007693745.1 Balneolaceae bacterium | reverse complement strand
GCAAAACGCAAAAGTGAGAAGTGAGAAGGGATTCGGAGCGAATGCGGAGAACCGCGAAGCGCAACGAGCGAAGCGATTCCCACGTAGCGTAGCGGAGTGAAAAGGGATGTCTCGACTTCATTCGTCGCCGGGCTCCTCATTGCGCTCGACATTAGGCAGAGTCGTTTATCAAAACCTCATTCAGGCATCAACAAACAACAAACCTGAAACCTGAAACCTGAAACCAGAAACAAGAAACCAGAAACCTGAAACCTGAAACCCAAAACGCGCGAAGCGCCCTCAATCTCTTAGTGTCACTACTGTTGCACCCCAGCTTCCTCCGCCGGCATCGGCAAGCTGATAGCTCACCACATGTGGATTCCGTTCCAGCAGGCTGTGTACACTTCTTCTTATGTTTCCGATTCCCTTCCCATGGATGAGCCGGATATGGTAAATCTTCTTCTCCAGGCACACATTAATATACTCGTCAATCAGTGTGGAGAGATCCTCCGGACGAAACGGGTGCAAGTCCAGCACTCCGTTAATCTCAATGTGAACCTCCCTTTCCATACTTATTGTGCAACAGCTGCCGTGATTATTCTTTCAAACTCACTCACAGGAAGTGAATAGAGATCTTTACCCTGATCAAAGGCGGCAGCTACCAGAAGATCCGACTGACGGCGGATACGATTCAGGTAGATTCCATGATCCTCTTCCGGCAATTTTGACGGGTCCTGTTTGTCGAGCCAGTCAATCAGCATACTCAGGTCATTGATATCTCCCAAAACCGTACAGAGTGATGAGACCTGCTCATAGAATCTGAGTGAGTCCTCAGTGAGACGGCTCTGTATCAGTTCCAGCTGATACTGAACATCTTTAAGGCGTTTTCTCCACTCATGAAGCTCTTCGGGTATATTGGATTGCCGGCTCTGTTCGAATGCGGTTCCGGAGGTCTCATAGCTCTTCAGATAGGATTCCGTCAGAAAATGGCCATCCTCATCAATCTGACAGAAATAGGGTTTTAAAAAGGGCTCTGAGCTTATACTTGCAGAAAAATTGCGAAATTGCCTGTCACTTAGAAGCTTTTCTTCGAGAATCTCCGATTCTGATCTTGTCATCTTTTCGAGATACTCTGAAAGTGATTCAGACTGTGGTTTAAGGTGCGGGTGGAATTCACCGGTAAGTAGCAGGGAGCGAACGTGGGAATCTCTCAGATCAGAAAACACTTTTCCATGATTCCGGAGAAAACTGTTTACGCGCTTGCTCTCCACAGAGCAGGCTCCCGGCTTCAGCAGTTTGGTAAAAGCCCGGAAAAACTTGAGTTTCTTGCGGATCTGATGGGTCGATTCGATAATGTTCTGATCGGCTGAAATGGCATAGGAGCTCAGAAGATGAACGAGATCCTGAAAAGCAGCACAGCAGCTCTGGCGGAATTCATCCTTCGAACTGAAATGCAACTCAGTAATTACAGACGGTTGAGGTTCTGGATTTCCGTTTTCCGGGAGTATGGTTTTCATTGTGAAGTGTTTCAGAGATCTACCTTATAATCAACAAACAGGCGCTTCTCTGCTACAGTCCCGATAAAATCGATCGCTTTTTTATGATGAGGATTCAAGGTGTACATTTTGAAATCAAGTTCGGTTTCAAAATCACAGATCAGAACCACATCCATAGATTCCGGGCTCTCAGAAGTGTCCGTCTGAATTCCTACTTCTACATCCTTGATTTCATCAATTTTGATTCGCAGCCCCTCAAGTATCAGTTTTAACTTTTCAGCATTTCGTTTTTTTGTAGCTCCTTCTGCTTCATCTTTTAGCTTCCACATTACAATGTGTCGAATCATAAATCCTCCGGATTAAAAATTTCTATCGGTTAAGCGCGAATGCGAGATCTTCTTCCCTGACTTCATCAGCATGTTTGCTGAGCAGATCCTCTGAAAAAATCCCGGCAACCCACAGGAAATAGCGGGCTTCCTGCGGGCTGTTACGAAGATTCCAGTGATAGAGACTGAAATAGCCCTCTGCTACCAGTTCCCGTTCCTGCTTTGTGAGGTTTTCAGTGTCGGAAAAACGAGGTATTTGAATGGAAAAATTGACAGGAAGTTGGTTGGGATTCTCAATGGAATTTCTGTTCAGCTCATAGATGGCAGGCCAGAGAACTGGATTGCCCAATTCTCTTTCAGCAAGTACCCAGAGTGAATCACCGGAGCGAATCTGAATCTCATCAGAAGTGATTTCTCCGGAACCGGAAGAAACCGCTTCAATTTCCGGTGGAACCGGTGGAGAGAGGTCAGTGGCCGGTGCTGTTTCCGGTTCATTAAAAAGAGCCGGGGCTTCGGCTATACTCTCCTGAGGGGCGGCAGAGTCCGGTTCACCGCTCCTTTGTGTGACAAAGAAAAAGAGCAAAAAAGCAAGCATCACAAGAATTCCCGCTGCTGCCATAGACCAGTTGAAGCTGCTTTTTTCATGAACAATGTTTACGGAAGATTCATCTGTGTAAGAGCTTCTTCTTCCACCGGCATCCGTCAGAAAGGCTCCGGACAGGCTGCTTTGATTCCCCGTTGTTTCGGGTTCGGCTTCTGTAGTCAGGTTCTCATTTGCTTCGCGGGTTTCAAGCAGATGCGGTGGAATAGCTCTTTCAAAAATGAGATTCTCTATCGACTCATCAGAACCGGAAGCTTTGGTTTCAGTTGGTTTCACCTCACGGGGAAGAGACTTCACCTTTTTGGCAGCAAGTTCAGATTCAAGGTGCGCAAAAGGAGAGTTGACGGTTTCTCTGAGTGCCTTAAAGGGTTTAAACACAACTTTATTCTGCCCGGGAATCGTGATCTCTTCTCCGGTCTGCGGATGAGTCCCCTTTCGTTCATTCATCCAGCGTAATTCAAACTTTCCGAAACCGGATATTGAAACCGGCTGTCCGCTTTTCAGACCCATTTCGATCAGTTCCACCAGCTCCGAGATAAAACTGTTTGCAGAGGTGTGACTTTGGCTGGTCTCCTGTGCTATGCGTTCAACCAGTTCCTTAAAAGTGATCTTGTCACTCATCGCTGCTCACCTGAAATCTGATCTTCTCCTTGAGATCGGCAGCCTGTGTGAAATCAACCACTCTTTTTTCAGGAACGATAATAAAGTCATCGAAGTGAGGGTTGTAGATTTTCCTTTCGTTTGTCATTCGCGTGCCGAAAGTGCCCAGATGCGGAATGGAGACCCCCTCACCATCAGCCAGTTGTGAAGTGATTACAGATACAGTTTTTCCAAGTATTTTTTTCGTGTCCGTTTGAGAGTTTCCCGTACGGTCAGAAAGTTTTTGTATGAGTTCCTTATAATTCATAACTGTTTATCTGTATCAGTAATAAACGAAAAAAAAGGTGAAAAAGCATAAATAATCAGAGAAGTACCTATCTGTTTCAAGCGAGGTAAAAGCTCTCCGGGATTATATGTCAGTCTTCAAGGAGAGACGAATCAATCTCACCCGTAAACTCTTCACGATTATGATATTGAGTATGGATGCCGTATTTTTAATGTCTATCAAAAATTTTGAAATAGTTATTTCTGATGTCACAAAAAGAGAATGAACAGGGAGCCCTTCCACCCACTCCTGAATTTACAGAGGAGTTGGGTGATAATCACGCCCTTACCTCCATTGATACTCCGCTTAGAAAAGATGCATTTGAATTGACAGATGACGAAAAGATAGCTGTAATCCAAAAGCATTTTGGCGAAATCATGCACACACTGGGATTGGATATGGAAGATGAGAGTCTTCGGGGCACCCCCTACCGTGTTGCGAAAATGTATGTAAAAGAGATCTTTAACGGCTTAAATCCGGCCGCCAAGCCGACAGCCAGGAAATTTGGCAACAAGTATCAGTATGGAGACATGGTGCTGGAGAAGAATATCAATGTCACTTCTTTTTGTGAACACCATTTTTTACCGTTTATCGGCAAGGCGCACGTTGCCTATGTAAGTACCGGAAAAGTGATCGGGCTGTCGAAGATCAACAGGATAGTGGACTACTTCTCCAGACGGCCGCAGGTTCAGGAGAGGCTCACTCTGCAGATCGCGAATGAACTGCAGCAGGCTCTTGAGTCGGAGGATGTGGCTGTTTTTCTGGAATGCAGGCATCTCTGTGTATCCACCAGGGGAATCAAGGACAGAGAGAGCAGCACGGTGACCACGGACTATCGGGGCAGATTCCGGGAAGAAAACGTTCAACAGCGGTTTATTGATTACATCCGCACCCACACTGAGATGGTTTAAATCCATAACCTTGTTTGATTATGGACATTCCTGAGAAGATTCGGTCTTCACTTTATTTGTATAACTCACTTTCCAGAAAGAAAGAGCTGTTTGAACCGCTGAAGCCTCCTTTTGTGGGGCTTTATGTGTGCGGACCTACGGTGTACGGAGATCCGCATCTGGGTCATGCAAGAGCAGCTGTAACTTTTGATGTGATCTGCCGTTATCTCAGAGTGCTCGGTTACAAGGTGCGTTATGTCCGGAATATTACGGATGTCGGGCATCTCGAGCATGAAGAGACGGAGCAGGGTGAGGATAAGATTTTAAAGAAAGCACGGCTTGAAGAGCTTGAGCCGATGGAGATTGCCCAGCGCTACACTCAGAGTTACCACAGGGGAATGGATGCCCTGAATTGTGTCCGGCCGGATATTGAACCCTCAGCCAGTGGTCATATTATAGAGCAGATTGAACTGGTAAAAAAAATTCTCCGGAATAACCTGGCCTATGAAGTGAACGGAAATGTGTACTTCGACCTGAAAGCCTATTCAGAAACAGAGAACTATGGAGAACTTTCAGGCAAGGTGCTGGATGATCTGAAATCGGGAAGCCGTGATACTGCCGGAATGGATGATAAAAAAAACCCTCATGATTTTGCTCTCTGGAAGCGGGCAGATAAAGGGCATATCATGCGATGGAATTCCCCGTGGGGTGAAGGGTATCCGGGCTGGCACATTGAATGTACGGCCATGAGTATCAAGTATCTTGGGCAGCAGTTTGATATCCACGGAGGAGGGCTCGATTTGCAGTTCCCCCATCATGAAGCTGAAATTGCTCAATGCAAGGGGGCGCATGGCAATGCTCCGGTAAAATACTGGATGCACAACAATATGATTACCATCGATGGTGCCAAAATGAGCAAGTCGGCCGGGAATTTTATCAACCTGGAGGAGTTGTTTAACGGTGAACATCAGTTGCTGGATCAGGGTTACAGTCCGATGGTTGTCCGTTTTCTCATACTTCAGTCTCATTACAGAAGTAAAATTGACTTCTCGGCTGAGGCACTTCAGGCGGCTTCAAAGGGTTTTTCAAGACTGCTCACTTCTGTTCAAATGCTGGACAAACTCCCGGATGGTGAAGCTGCAACAGAGACAGAGACAGACAGGGAAATTGAAGAACTTTGTAACCGCTGCTTTGAGGTGATGAATGATGACTTTAACACAGCAAAGGCACTTGCTGCGCTCTTTGAACTTTCATCGAAGATTAACTCAATTTATCACGGCCATCTCTCTTCAGATCAGTTCAGCGGCAGAGTTTTCCCGATGATGAAAGAGACAGTAAGGCTATTTGTTTTTGAAATACTGGGTCTGAAAAGTGAAACAGAAACAGAAGCAGGGAACAAAATCCCGGAACTGATCGCCCTTCTGATCAGCATCCGCAAGGAGGCAAGAGAGAGGAAAGATTTTGCCACTTCAGACAAGATCAGAGATGAACTGCAAAAGATGGGAATTCAGCTGAAGGATGGAAAAGAGGGTACTGATTTTGAATTGGATTCGTAATCAGGCCGAAAATTTTCTTTCATGGCTTTTAATCCTGCTGATTCGTTTCTACCAGGGGGCAATATCTCCCTGGCTGGGTTCAAGTTGCAGATATCAGCCTACCTGTTCGGCTTATATGCTGGAAGCGATCAGGGCCTGGGGCCCCTTCAAAGGCTTCTGGCTTGGAATCCAACGGGTTTTCCGGTGTCACCCATGGGGTGGGTCGGGGTATGATCCGGTTCCCCGAAAGCCCGGGGAAGATGCTGATGAAGAGCGGAAGTAATCTCTCCAGCCGGCCGTGACGTTTGCGAACAACCGCTTGCTGCACCGGAGCAGAAAAAACAGAACAGACTCAATATTTACATATTACAGGCAAAATCTTTAAACTACCTATATGGAATCAAAAAACAGAGATCGCGGAAAGAATCAAAAATCAGGCAGGGGAGCGGGTAAAACCCGGAATTTTGCGGATTGGGCAAAAAAGGCAGCGGAGAAAGAGCTCAGCGGAGGTGGAGAGGAAACCGGTGAAAGAAAAAAGAGGGCAGGCAGCAGGCCTTCCGGTACCGGAACCGGTGAACGCAAAAGCTCTGTTCGCAAGCCTCAGAGAAGATCAGGGGGCGATAGTGAGGGGAAAAAAGACCGTAATGCAACCTCCGGTGAGAGAAGACCAAAACGGTATTCCTCTGACAGAGAGAGGCCTGCCGGAGATAGTCGTAATAAAAGGGATCACGATAAGAGAAAGCGTGGTGCTGATAAATTTCAAGGGCGGATATCCGATAAAAAGGGTAAAGGCCGCAGCTACGGCAAAACGGGAGCCGGTCCGGTATCGCAGTCGGACTATCTGAGGGATGAGATCCGCCTGAACAAATTTATTGCACATGCCGGACTCTGTTCAAGGCGCGAGGCTGACAATCTGATTGAAGCGGGAAATGTGACAGTGAACGGTAAAGTAGTGAACACACTCGGGGCAAAAGTAAAGAGCAGTGACAAAGTAGTGGTGAACCAGCAGAAATTATCGCTTGAGCCTTTTGTCTATATTCTTCTGAACAAGGGAAGGGACACAATCAGCACCACAGATGATGAAAAAGACCGGAATACTGTTCTGAATGCAATAGAGGGAGCGACCGGGCACAGGGTTTATCCCGTAGGAAGGCTCGATAGAAACACGATGGGCCTGCTGATTCTTACAAATGACGGCGATCTGGCTCACCGGTTGATGCATCCCAGCTTTAAAGTAAAAAAAACGTACGAAGTAACGGCAGGCAGGCTTTTGTCTGATGAGGAGTTGGCGCAGCTCAGAGAAGGGGTTACCCTTGAGGATGGCCCCGTTAAACCTGCCCGAGTGAAGCGGCTTGAGATGGATCCCTACACCATTGAGATTTCAGTTTTCGAGGGGCGCAACCACCTGATCCGAAGATTGATCGGCCATCTTGGAGCAGATGTAGCCAAGCTCGTGAGAGTCAGGTATGGGGGGTTGCGGATTGAGGATTTACGTGTCGGCAGATGGAGATTTCTGAAACAGAAAGAGATCAATGATCTGAGAAGGCTTGTGAAACTGGATTTACTCGAATTTAATGCAGATAAAAAATGAGTTACAGCAGTGTACTGAAGAAAAGAGGTGAAATTGCTTCTTCAGAGGGTCTTCCTGTCCGGTATGATCTTCTGACTCCATCGGCGATGTCTGGCACCGCAGTCCCGGTGATTCTGTTTATCCACGGGTTTAAGGGATTTAAGGATTGGGGAGCTTTTCCTGATGCTTGTGATGAATTGGCAAGGGCAGGATTTGCTGTAGCAGCCATAAATCTTTCGCTGAATGGGACAGGTGAAGAACTCACGGAATTCAGCAGACCGGATCTCTTCAGACGGCAGACATTGACTCAGGATCTGGAAGATATTGGGTCAGTGATTGAAGCAATTAAACGCAAAGAGATTTTTGCTGATAAGGTTCTTCTGGATACAGACAGAATGGGGATTCTCGGACATTCGAGAGGCGGGCACACTGCGGTTGCAGCCGCAGCTGAATATGCGGAAATTCATTGTCTGGTGACCTGGGCGGCGGTGGCAGATTATAACAGCCGGTGGTCGGCTCAGATGATCACAGATTGGGAAGAAAAGGGAACTACTGAAATCATAAATTCAAGAACAGGAGAAGTGTTGCTGCTGGACAGAATCACGTATGATGACTCCATGCAGAATGCATCCAGGCTAATGGCCATCAGGCGGGTAAAAGAACTTTATATTCCTTCAATGTTTATTGCCGGGAAAAATGATGAATCGGTACCCGCCCTGGATAGCGAGCGGCTCTACCGTGAATCACCTGCTGAGGAGAAGGAAATCCGACTGATTAATAACGCAGGCCACACATTTCAGGTTTCCCATCCGTTTGAAGAGGATGATTTTCCGGAAGCATTTTCAGAGGTGCTGGATCTGACGGAAGGCTGGTTCAGCGATCATCTGCGGTAGAGAGCTTCTCCTGCCGGTATGAAAATGAAGTTTGGTCTCCGTTTATATACATCCTTTCGGAAAACGTAAATACACCTTTTCTGTCGAGGGTGACGACTGCAGAGGAGCGTGTGCCATATCCGTTCATGCGGATAAACAGAGCGGAAAGTTTTTTTTCCATCTCTTTCGGAACCCCGGTGGACGGGAGTTCTGACTCAGGGAATGTTTGATCGTTCAAAAGCAGTTCAAAAAGCTTTTCCTCCTCTAACGCTTCACTCGTTGTCAGCTCAGAAAATTTGTTCAATGCCCATTTGGATTTAGGCCATTGAGTGTTCAGCCTGGCATTACTGATCACATGGATCCCGGGGGGTATCTCAGCAGCCCGGTCAGCCTCTTCGTTCAGATACCAAAGGGAGTCATGATCGCCCGCAATCAGATTGAAGCCGTTGTAATTACGGGCATCTGACCCAAAACCGGAGAGAATCTTCGGGACGGAATCGGGAGAGAGAAGAAATTCTGTAACAAGATCCCCGCGGCTGCGTACATCAGATTTCAACGCTGCAGGATTTCGGTAATTGGTAACAGCGGCAAACCGTCGTTTTTCAGAGATGCCCAGCCAGGTACCTCCGCCTTTAAGGTCTTTACCGGCGGCCATTACGGGTGTGGTTGACCAGGCGTGAAGTGGCTGGGTGGCACGATCATAAAATTCGTCTCTGTTACCGGCGACGATGAGAGGGTAGCGGGGATGTATTTGAAAGGATATCAGTAATAAACACATGAACTTGAATTATTTGCCGCACAGATTATTTAAAATCAGGCGAACAGTCAATGGGTTGTAACCATCATGACCCGGGGACTTTGATATACCGGGAATTTTGCTCAGGTTCGGGGTGACAGTTCATTTAAAATCGCAGCGTATTTACGAAATGTAAGGATTCTGAATGTACGGCAACCAGGATATCGGGCAAAAGAACAGTATTAAAAAGCATTCGAATCGGAGATTTAAGAGATTTTTTAAATAGTACAGATATACTATCTTTTCAGTTCAAGGCACGCATATGGAAACACAAGTTACTCATTTTTAATGAAGCTATACTCAATGCTTGGAAGTGATACGGCACGCGTGGATCTGGGTCTTGTGACAGCCGGAGCGGTCAGCTTTATACTCTTTTTCTGGATATTTCCGCTGGTGCATCCCTATTCAGCAGCTGATTACGGACTTGGAAAACAGAATGCCCAGAGAACGGCTGTTGAGATCGCGGGCGAGCTGCGATTTCAGTCTGAATTTGAGGCGGTGTCCAGGTTTCGGACGGAAAGTGAATTACTGGACTCACTGCAGAATCAGGTCGGCTTCAGCGAGTTTTACAGCAATCCCCTTTACAAATCACTCTATCCTGTCTTTTACTGGAGAACTGAGATTCTGCTTGACCGGGAGGTGAGGCAGAGAACCATCGGTTTTCAGGAGAGAACAGCCAGATCCATCTATCTGAATCTCAATGAAGAAGGAGAATTAATCGGGCTTGAAAATCCGCATCAGCTCCTCTCTCTTCCCGGAATTCGAAACAGCGTATTCAGGGAGGCACTGGGATGGGATATCCCGGATGACCTGTTTAGTGGAAGGGAAGAGGAAGTACTCACTTTTTTTCAGTTTGACCTTTCCGCGGGTGTTGAAACGAAAGAGCCCGACTGGGCCTCTTCCGAAAAGGCTCTGCCCGTAGTTCTCGGATCGGCCGCAGCGGAAAAACTGGCTCTCTATTACCTGGAGAAATCAGCATGGCCGGCAGCCCATTTTGAGACTGAATCTGCAGAGATGGACTCTTTTTCTGATACAGAGGCCGTTTTGGTGACCTTCCTTCTCAGCTCTCCTCCGTCAGATCAGCAAATGAGAGTGCAGATCCGGGTTCTGCCCGACGGGAGTCTTGGCTCTATGCAGAAGGAGTATGCCTTTGATGCTGACGTGATCAGTAATTCTGCAAATATTCTTTCCGCACTTCAATCGATTGCCGTTCTGGTATTTGTTTTCTGGATCATTGTGCTGTTATTCATCCGGTTCCGTCAAAGGCTTGTGGATACCAAGGCAGCCATCCTGGTCGCAGTACTGGCAGGATTTATCATACCGGCCATCATTATTTTGAGTGAGTTGTATTCCTATCAGCAGGAGTTTGGTGAACTGGATATTTATTTTATTTCCGGACTCCTTGTGGGAACCGGCTTTCTCGCTGCGTTTTCATCAGTGGGTTACTTTACGGTAACGGCGATATCGGATTCCATCACCAGACAGGCGTGGAAGGAAAAGCTGAGGAGTGTGGATCTTCTGCGATCCGGTCACTTTTTCAATGTACCTCTGGGCAGAGCGATTGTGAGGGGAATCAGCTGGGGGCTAATTTTTTCTCTGCTTTGGGTGCTTACACTTCTGGTGATCCCGGGCGGACACTTTACACCCGCAGAGGAATTGTATGGCGACAGTACCTACATCCCCTACATTACGCTTCTTTTTGAAAACGCTGTTTTTGGCCTTTTGATTACCCAGATCGTTTTTCTGATTTTTGTAGGAATGATCAGAAAATCATTTCATTCAGAACTGCTGATCTTTCCGGCTGTCTTGCTGATACTTCTGCTTCTGGATCCCCTTCCCTTTTCCTTCAGCAATTACAGCGCTGAATTTGCAACATATGCCGTGGCTGCACTCTTTTTCGGGTGGATCTATCTCAGGGACGATTTTCTCACACTGCTGATTTCCGCACTGGTCTATCTGACCTTAATTACAACATCTCCGGGCTGGTTACTCTTTCACTCGCCGGATACTCTTGGTTTTATACTCTTTATAATCATACTCGTTGCGGCATTCATTTACGGCGGGACAAACCTGTACAAGGGGAAATCAGCTGAAGAGCTGCCCGATTTTGTCCCCGACTATTTGCTGGAGCTTGCCAGTGAAAACCGGATCAGGCAGGAGCTTCAGATCGCCAGAAAAGTGCAGCAGTCCTTTCTGCCTTCAGAAACTCCCGATGCGAAAGGTCTGGATATTGCGGCCATCTGTAAACCGGCTTTTGAGACAGGCGGAGACTACTACGACTTTATCCGTATCGATAAGGAGAGACTTGCCATTGCCATTGGAGATGTAAGCGGGAAGGGAATTCAGGCAGCCTTTTTTATGACCTTTACAAAAGGCTTGCTGCACGCGCTCTGCAATGAGTACGGCTCTGCGACGGAAGTGATGAAACGGACCAATCTGATCTTCAGGAAAAATGCCAGGAAAGGGACATTTATCTCTTTGATATTCGGAATTTTCAATGAGAGAGACAGCGAGTTTCACTTCTCGAGAGCCGGTCATAATCCGCTGCTCTTTTACAGTGCGAGGGAGAAGCAGTTGCACGTTTTCCAGCCTCAGGGACTTGCAGTGGGAATGGCAGACCATGAAACCTTTTCGAAATATATCACCGAAAAGGTGATTAAACTGGAAAAAGACGATATCATTATCCTGTTTACTGACGGGATCGTGGAAGCTGTGAATAAAAAAAGGATATTGTACGGTGAAAAGCGACTCCATCAGATCATCCGGAAATATAACCGGCTCACAGCTGCTGAAATCATCGGGAAAATCGAAAAGGATCTGAATATTTTTGGTGAAGAGACGGAACAATATGACGATATGACGATCGTAATCATGAAAAAAACACGTTAAACAGCCTGTTTCAGAATGAAATTTAAGATACTTCTATCTGCTGCTCTGCTCACTTTTTTCGGCAGTGGTGCACTCTGCGCACAAAATCAAGACCCGGTTTCAGTGCCCCTTGAAGAGGCTCTGGAAACTGCGGCTGAGTCCGGGAAAAAGATCCTTCTTGATGTTTATGTGGAGTGGTGCCCGTACTGCCAGCGCATGCATGGCGAAACTTATACAGATAATGAGGTACTAAAGGCGATTTCGGAACATTTCCTTTGGGTCCGGATTAATGCCGAGTCGGAGCAGAAAGTGAACTATCTGGGCACAGAACTGTCGATGATCCATTTTGCACAGGCACTTGAAAACCGAAGCTTTCCCACTACCTATTTCATGAACCAGGAGGGTAATATCATCGCCGTTCAACCCGGCTATCTTGATTCCGGGATATTCGCTGATATTTTGAATTTCGTTGGGAGTGATGCATACCTGCAGATGGATTTTGAGAGCTTTCAGAACCTGAATTGAGTGATTTGCAGGACTATCTCTGCCGGAGTGGTGGAAATACTTTACCCGGAAAAAACCAGGGAAGACAGACGACGGCTTTATGGAGTATGATCCATGGGATTGGGGTAACTGAAATTGTACTGCAGGTCGGTTTTGAGTTTTTCATTCGAGACAATTGTGTATCCCTCTTCTTTATCGCTCAGGAAATGGGGCAGTGGCAGATGAAAATAGCGGGCAGCGGATTCATAAAACTCTCTGCGGGGGGGGTGCCCGTCTGATACGGCGTTATAAATCTCGTTTCTTCTGTTTTTTAAAATGATTTCCGTGATAATGTTCAGGCAGTCAACCTGATGGATCAGGTTGACCGGTTTAAGTGCTCCGGCAAGATTTTTTTTACCGCTCAGATACTTGACGGGATGACGCCCGTAGCCGTACAGACCACCGAACCGGATAATCGTTGTATCCATACCGGATGAACGAATACGCTCCTCTGCTTTCAGGATCTCATTCCCGGAGGGTTTGGCAGCTTCACCGCTCCTGCTGTCTTCTTCGCGGGTAATTCCACCCATGGCGGGATAAACAGACGTTGAACTTGCAAAGATAATCCACTGCAAACCAGACTCCTTTGCTTTCGTGAGAACAGGTGAAAACAGCTCAGAATAGGAATCTGATCCCGTACCGGATCTGCCCGGCGGGACGTTCAGAAACAGTATATCAGAATTCCAGAAAGAGTCATTTTCCGGGTTGATGAGACTGTCAGGCAGCCGGATCAGATAGTCCTGAATACCATTCTGTCTGAGCAGGTGTAGTTTATTCTCCGAGGTGGTGGATCCCTTTACAGTGAACTTTTTGGATATAAGTCGTTCAGCAAGAGGAAATCCAAGCCACCCGCATCCAAGAACAGAAATAATCATGATATCAATCAATCAATGTTATCAGTCGCGATGAAGGTAGCAAGAACCTCAGAGAATAACTAAATCAACCGGATTCCGGGACTATATTGCGAAGCGGATACCTGCAATAGCCATCCTGGGAAGGCCGGGCCGGAGCCCTGCGGGCCGGTCTGAAACCACATAGGTTTCGTTAAACAGATTCCGGATATTTATGAACAGGGAATAGTCAGGCAATAGCTGATAGGAGCTGCTCAGATCCGTAACAAAATAGCTGTCAGTAGAAAATTCACTCACCAGCGATCCACTTCCTGCCACGGTTCTCATAGCGGGCATGTAACTCGAGTTTAACTGGACCGATAATTTATTCTGATGGTATCCGAGTTGAACATTCAGCTGATGCTCCGGAATATAGGGCATCATATCGCCTTTTGTCACATTTCCCCAGGGCCCAAACGTACTTCTGAAACTGTTTCGGAATGAGGCATCTGTGTATGTATAATTCACACTAAAGGGCAGCGAAAAAGCAGTCTGCTGAAGATAGTCTGCAAAATCTGTTCCGGCGCTGAATTCAACTCCGAATACCCTCACAC
Source organism: Balneolaceae bacterium (assembly GCA_007693745.1). GTDB lineage: Bacteria > Bacteroidota > Rhodothermia > Balneolales > Balneolaceae > Rhodohalobacter. The sequence continues at coordinate 7,655 of REDA01000017.1, read as the reverse complement.
TTCCCGCATTGAACTGAGCTGTGGTGCCGGACCCACCGCCCGCTGCAAGATCGGAGCCCAGCATATTGGAGTAGTCGTTGTAGAAACCAATGAGTTCTGTGTGGAAGATGTCGTTTTGGAATCGTCCGCCGACCTCATAATTGATACTCTTTTCGGAGCGGGTTTCGGCAGGTGAACCCGGACTCGGTGGTGAGAAACCTTTATGAATACCTGAAATCAGTGTCAGATGATCTGTGGCTTTGAATGTGAGGCCGAAACCCGGAATAAATTCAAAAATTTCATACTCGGTGATATTCAGGTTGGAGCCCGATCTCTCAGGATCAGACCGGCCAAAGTTTTCATTCCGGAACCAGATGTTTTCAATCCGGATTCCCGGTGAAAATGTAAATTCGTGCCAGGTCATTTTATTTTTGAGAAAAACTGAAAGAGCGGTTGCAGATCCTATCCTGTTATCCTGCGTTCCGGGGACACCGGGATTGGAGAGCTGCATCAATCCGTTCTGCATCCTGTATCCGTCCTCAAGCTGGAAGCGGTCTTCCTGATCCTGGTGGAATCGCACACCCAGTTCGGCCTGATTGCCAAGTCTGCCGGCCTCGAATCGGATACCCAGCACGGATTCGGCACCCCTTGAATAATAATTACGGTCATTGGCGCGTACGATCAGCGAATTATCCGGGCTGTTGAGTGATCCATTCAGGAATCCCATCGCTTCCGGGTTCTCAGAAGGGTTGCGCAGTACTGCCGACATACTCTGGCCGTTGACGGACTGAAGTTTGTACCAGTTTCTGCTGAAGGTGTTGTGATAGAGTGTGGTTGTCAGATCCACGGAATTGGAAAAGAGAGCAAAATGCCTTGCCGAGAACTGGAGATGTTCTGTTGTGATCCGGTCAGCCTGCGACCCTGCGTATCTTCTCAGGGGAGTGGTGCGAAAATCTTCTCTGGTCAGGCCAAGATAGGTTTCATCCGATACCTGATCGTTGTAACCAGCCTTAAATTCAAGGCGCTGGAAAACGGCTGCATCCCCATCACTCCGCACCATAAATTTTCCTATCACATCACGGATCAGAAACCCGGTGTCTCCGCTGCCGTCAAGTTGTTTAAACCCTTCGTTGTTCATCCGGAGGCCCTCCAGCAGCCAGCCAAAACGGCTGGAGCTGTTTCCCAGGGATGTATAGAGTTTTCCGGAACTGAATTGACCGCCGCTAACCTCGGCATTGGCAGAAAAGTTAGAGGGGATAGGGGTTGAAAGCAGGTTAATGGCACCACCGGTAGTATTGGGACCATATTTGATCTGTGATGAGCCCTTTCGGACTTCCACAGAGTGAATACGGGCAGTATTTGGGAAGTAGTAGGCAGCCGGGGCAGAGTAGGGGGCCGGTGATGCCAGGACTCCATCCTCCATGATGTTCACCTTTGTACTTCGTTCCACACCGGCTCCTCTCATACCGATATTGGGACGAAGACCGAATCCATCTTCTTCCTGGATGTTGACTCCGGAGACGGATCGGAGCACTCTGTGAATATCGGAGTAGCTCTGCAGGAGAAGTTGACCGGAGGAGATATAGCTGGCGGCTCCGGGGATCGAGGTTCTCCAGACCGGGGATCCGGTAACTGTAATGCGTTCGAGAAGAATTTCATTTGCGATCACTGCCAGGGAATCAGAAGGCTCAGATTCCGATTGAAAAGCTACGAGGTTGGTAAAGGAAAGAAATAGAAGGAAAAGAGTTAATGAGCCAATTCTAAAGTTCATTATATTACGACCTGCAGGATTTTTAGTTGAATTGTTATTTAGATCGAGTCTAATTTAAAAAGAGACCTGAATATCCACAACTTCTATTTAGAATAAATCTACATAGTGAAAATTTCCCCATCCATCGGAAACAGCAAGCCCATAACACAATGCTCAGCAGAAGGATAGCCGTTGTCGGAACCGGAATAACGGGGCTCTCTGCAGCCTATGCGCTAAAAAAAAATGGGGCAGATGTATCTGTTTTTGAGAAGAACAGTATCCCGGGGGGGGCAATCAGGACGGTCAGATCCGGTGAATGGCTGACGGAGTACGGCCCGAATACACTGCTGTTGAAGGATAAGCGGGTTGCTCTGTTCCTGGATGAAATCGGATTGGAAGATCAGATTGTTGAAGCGAACCCTGAGGCGTCAAGGCGATTCATTGTGAAGGATGGCATCCCTCAGCCGCTTCCATCCACGTTTGCTGCGGCAATCTCTACGCCGCTTTTTTCGCTCCAGGGTAAGCTTAACGTACTGAAGGAACCATTTATCCGAAAGAGTGATGACAGCAGTGAGACGGTAGCCGATTTTGTTGAGAGACGGCTTGGAAGAGAGATTCTTGAGTATGCCATCAATCCGTTCGTAGCCGGTATTTTTGCCAGTAACCCGGAGGATCTTAGCCTTAGACACGCTTTTCCTGTGATGTATGAGATGGAACAGGAATATGGTTCGCTGATCCTTGCGGCGATTTTTGGAGGCTCCAAAAGGCGGAAAATGGGCAGAATACCGCGCAGACTGATCTCATTCAGAAATGGAATGCAGCAGCTGCCTGCTCAAATCGCTGATCATCTGGATCCTGTTTACTACAACACCCACATCGATACTGTTGAAAGGAGGGAGAAGGGATGGGTCGTGAAATCGGCCGGGGCTGCTTACGGTCCTTTTGAAGCCGTGATTCTGAACATTCCGTTTTATCAGCAGAAAGATATTCTGGAGCCTGTTGATCCGAAACTGAAGCATTTTTTTGATACGGTTCACTATCCGCCTCTCTCAGTGGTTCACCTGGGCTATAAGAAGGAAGATATTGAACACCCGCTGGACGGCTTCGGCTTTCTCGTGCCGGCTGCTGAAGAGAGGGGAATCCTTGGGGCACTGTTCAGTTCCACACTCTTCCCGAACCGGGCGTCTGGGAACCATCATCTCCTGACCGTCTTTGCAGGTGGCGGCAGACAGCCGGAGGTTGCCGGTCTCCAAACGAATCAACTCGTGGAGATGATAGAGAGTGAATTATCAGACCTTATCGGACTCAACGGATCCCATCTCTTCATGGATCATGTGTTCTGGCCTCATGCGATTCCGGGATACGAACCGGGTTATGATTCGGTGCTCGGTGAGTATGACCGCCTGGAAAGAGAGCAGCCCGGCCTGTTTATCGCCGGGAATTTCAGGAACGGTATTTCAGTTCCCGATTGTATTCAGAACGGATTGAGGCTTGCGCAGAAATTAAGCAAGGCATGAACCACAGATCAAGGTTTAAAGGCCCCTAAAAATGATAAAACTAAATTTACAGTATAAATGAATGAGAATAACAGGCTGAATCAGTTTCGGGAACAGAGAAAACGAATGAATGACAAGATCATGGATCTGGATCATTTGGGAATTAAGCGTTTTTTCAACCTCGACAGCAATACCTACAAACCCGGAGCTCTGGACTCTAAAACAAAGGAACTTCTGGGGCTTGTTGCATCCGCTGTTCTGAGATGCAATGACTGTATCGACTACCATCTGGAGCAGTGTGCAAAAACCGGATCATCAAGGGAAGAGATTACAGATGCACTGAATGTTGCCCTGGTTGTGGGAGGCAGTATTGTAATCCCCCATCTTCGGCACGCAATAACAACACTGGAGCTGCTCACTGAGGAGGGAGAACTGTAAATGTTTCGGTTCTGCATTTTATTTTTTTTTGCTTTCCTGCTCACAAACCCTGCGGAAGCTCAGGTTGCTGGAAGCGATCTGCCTGAAGATCAAGGCACAGGAGCGTCTGCCCTGCGTATCGGATCCTACTACTCTGTGATACCGATTGCAGGATATGGATCGGATTTTGGATTTTACGGGGGCGGGGTTCTGCAAAGAATCAATTATGGAATCGGAGTCACTCCCTTTCTGAGCAACATGAAATTTGACGCAACACTCTCCACAAAGGGTAACTTTATTACAAAGCTGGATTATGAACGAACCGAAATTTTTGGGAAAAACCTGAGAACCAGGCTTGATTTTATTGGCCAGATTGAAAAGCAGGGGCATTTTTTCGGTGTCGGTAACGACACACCATTCAGTGATTCGGATTTTGACGACCGCTACTATTTTTACGAGAACCGGGAACTCTATATCAATCATCAGCTAAGAAAAAGGATTTTCCATTTTGGTGAGTATGGCAAGACAGATCTCTATTCAAATCTGGTGTTCTGGCAGGTAAATCCGGTGATTCTGTCTGAAGAGACGGCCTTGTTCGAAAACCAGCCGGCCGGTATTGACAAAGGAAGACTGATGAAGGCAGGGATCGGTATCATCACAGACAGCAGAGACAGTGAATTCTCACCTGCCCGGGGCGGAAGATATGACCTGCTTCTGAATGTGGTACCCGGTTTTTCTTTTCTGGATTACGCTTACTCTGAGATCAGGGTTGATCTCAGGAACTATTTCTCGCTTTTCCCTTCTTTTGTATTTGCCCATCGTTTCAAGGCGGAGAAAGTTATGGGCACAGCACCGTTCTGGGCACTTCCCATTTTGGGGAATGAGTACAATCTGAGGGGGTATCATCTCAATCGTTTCAGGGGTACCGGCTCCCTTCTCAGTATGAGTGAAGCGCGAAGCTGGCTGTTTTCGGTTTGGGAGGGGCAAATCCGGTTTGGTATGCAGGTTTTTTGGGACACCGGCAGAGTTTTTTCTGATTTTGATGAATCCGGCGGGGTATTCAAAGACTGGAAGCATACTTTTGGAGTCGGGGGAGCGTTCACTCTCCTGAATCCCGATTTCATCATCAGAGGTGACCTGGGGTTTTCCGAAGAAACTTACCGGATCTATTTTGGCGTAGGTTATACATTCTGAGAAGACTTTGTAAACCTGTTCTTTTACGTGATCCCTTCGTTATCACATATTTAAAATCCTTACCTGTTGTATATGCGCTGCATCATCATTTTTTCATCGGTCTGGTTCTTGTTCAAAATACCTTCTGTTTCAGAGCCGTTCCTGAAAAAATTTTTTACAAAATCGGGTAACTCTTTTTGTTTCCTGAGGTTGAGTTAAATCGCATAAAAATGATGCTCAGAGAAGAATATTGATCATTTGCAGTTGAAAAAAAATAGTTACATATTTAAAAAATGCAGTTTAGTTCTGCCTGACCTGAAACGCCATTAAAAACATAATAACCTAACTACAGTACTCCATGAAATTTGAAACTCATATTTTCCCAAGTGTAATCGAGAGTACAAATGCACTTCTCACCAATGTAAGTTCAACCAGACTCGAGGGATTGAAAATCCAGCATGAAAATCAGGATTATATTGTTGGAAATCTTGCACTTATCGAAGGGACTTCACCTCATAAAGCGATCAATTGTGCTCCCGATGAGATGGATTACCAGCTTTTAATCAAGAGTGCATTACTGATTGCTGAACGTATGGTGAACAGCAGGCCGATGGTAGTCACAACAGGATTTCCCTACTCGACCTTCCAGATTTTTAAATCCGCAGCCACCGAGTTTGTCAAGAGTATTCAGAATGTGTCTCAGGATGAAAAGCCATTTGGGGGCTATGACTACAGAAATACAGAACTAAAGATCGCATCTGTGCATATTATACCGGAGCTGATTGGTTCTATCCTTTCGATCCGGAACAGCATGATGAATATCCGGGGTGGCATGTTTGTCGTGAGCCTGGGTTATGGAACACTCGAGATCGGACTGAGCACAGACAACGGTATAGTACAGAGAACATTTGGGAGCGGCAACGGTCTTCGGTTTGCGCTGGATTCGGCAATGAGAGAGTTGTCGAATACACACTATCTGGGTCTTCGCAATGAACATCAGTTTGACGAGTCGTTTAAGACCGGAAGTATTATTGCAAACCGGAAGCGGCTGGATCTGACCGAAATTCGCAAGAAAGTTCTTGCCCAGTATTACAGGGATGTAATTTCGCCGATCATCAGAAATACCTGGACGGATGAGGATTTCAGCCGTGTTAGCACTCTCGTTCTGGTGGGGGGAGGAGCCCATTATGAGGATCTTGTCAATCAGTTCAGGGAAGAGTTTGATGGGATTCTGACAGTAGAAGTACCTGAGGAACCGCATAAAATGGCGAGTCACGGGTATGCTCTTCACTCACGAAACAACAGAGGTAATTCAGAGGGTGAGCCTGTGGGTATTGATATCGGAAATGCCAATACAGCAGTGACCACGATCGTGGATGATTTTGCCTGACCGGCTGTTTCTGTAAATCCATTCACTCAGAATCGGGCTCTGAATTTGATCTTTTCAGACGAAACCTGCTCAGCGCAGTACAGCTGCGCTGTCGGGATAGTCTGTGATAATTCCATCCACTCCCATCTGAAGCTGATTCCGCATCTCAGCAGTTGTATTGATTGTCCAGGGGATCACACGCATACCGGCTTCATGAGCTTCCCTGACGATCTTTTCGCTTACAAATCTGTAATTCGGGCTCCAGATTTCGGGAATGTAGCCCAGGGCTGAAACGTAGAATTCCACCGTCTCTTCATCGGGTACAAGAATAGCCTGTGCAACATCGGCATTCAACAATCGGAATTCGCGGAGTGTGGCGGGGTCGAACGACTGAATGATTACCCGGTGAAGAAGGCCGAATTCAGCATCAAGTTCCAGCAGTTCATTATACAGAAGAGCAGCAAACTCTTCCGGATAGGGAACCATGATACCGTAATGATCTGGTCGGCTTTTGGTTTCAATGTTATAATAAACCTGCGGGAAGTTGTTGGCTTTGGTGTACTCTTCAACTGCACGGATTGCATCCCTCATCAGTGGTTTTGTAAGCGCCATGGGTTTCTGATTCGGAAAATTCACGTGTCCGCGCATACCCACGTCAAAGGCGGTGGTCTCCTCCCAGGTCATTTCAAAAATGTTATAGCTGAATTGCTCCTCCTCGGTGACAGGTGTTCCGTCCGGTTTGGTACTGATGTGATGATGAAACCAGGGTTCATGGGAGATGAGAATCTGCCTGTCTTTTGTAACCACAAGATCAAATTCAATGGTATTCACACCAAGATCCACCGCTTTGATGAATCCGGGAATTGTGTTTTCCGGGAGAAGACCCCTGGCACCCCGGTGCCCCTGGAGATCGAATTCGGTTTTTTCGGCGGGAGTTGTACATGCTGATATCAGAAGCATCACAGAAAAGAGAAACAGAAATGAGTGATAGGTCATCGTGTAATGAGTTTTATGGTTTAGTGGCAGAGTGGTTCTGATTATATTAACGTGAGTTCGATATTAGGTAAACAGCACGTAATACTCCACATCAGAAGCAGCATTAAATGAGAATTTTACCTGAATGTTACGATGGTACATCCGCTGCCCCCGCTTTCCCATGGAGCGATATCGAAGGTTTGTACTTCATCCCTTTTCTGCAGTGTCTCATGAATAAGCTTTTGCAGGATGCCTTCGCCTTTACCGTGGATAATTTCGACCTGTTTTAGTCCCCTGGCAAGGGCTTTATCGAGATAGTACGTACACTCCCGGATTGCGTCATCCCCCCTGAATCCCCTCAGGTCGAGCGATGTTTTCACGGTAAGGTCGGGAGTATGGGTGGTGCTGTTGAACGTAGTTTTCGGGATGGAGCTTTTTTTAGGCGGATCTGTTTTAACAAGTGATTTCAACGGAGCCTTCACTCTCAATCCGTTCA
>REDA01000083.1 GCA_007693745.1 Balneolaceae bacterium | reverse complement strand
ATCCGATTCGAAGGCCGTTTTGGATCATCACTTTCCCGCCGTCCTGATTCTCTTCACCGGCCAGTATTTTCAGGAGTGTTGACTTTCCGGTCCCATTCCGGGCAACTAAAGCGGTTTTACTGCCTTGAGAGATGCCAAAAGTGATTCCTTCAAAAAGTGGTTTCAAGCCAAAACTTTTGGATAAATGTTCAACAGACAGGTACGTCATAAAATGAATAGATCTTTGTTAGGCGTGTATTCCCGATGAACCAGTTAAATACTCAGCTCATGCAATCAATTGTCTTTTGATACGGGCAGTTCAAAATAATACTTCTCTGAACCATGCTCTCATATAAATTTTTTAATCTCGTTTGAAGTTTGATCAGGATTTTCTGATCGGTTTCACAGGCATCAACTTTGTTTGACGGAGAAAACAGAACCCTGCCAGAGGTTGCAATGAAGGTGTATGCAGGTGCAGCAGAGCCAGGGTCACTATGCCAGTCTGGCACATACTGACCCCGGGGTCCACATCAGCAGAATAGGGGGGGTCACGCTGCTCCGGAATATTCAATTCCCAACCCTCTCAGGCTGCTTTCCAACTTGATCAATCCGTAACCGGGTAATTCGCTTTCTGGCTGTTGGCAAATTTTACCAGCGAGAGCATGATCGGCACTTCGATCAGCACACCCACCACCGTTACGAGCGCTGCGCCGGATTGTATCCCAAAGAGCATAATGGCCACAGCTACCGCCAGCTCAAAGAAGTTGCTGGCACCGATCATCGAACCCGGTGCACAGGTCTGGTAGTTGAGCTTCAGCCACTTTCCGCCATACCACGCAATAAAGAAGATGAAGTAGGTCTGAATGATCAGCGGCACAGCAATGAGCAGTATCACCAGCGGATCGTTCAGAATGCGGTCTCCCTGATAGGCAAAGAGCAGAATCAGCGTGAGCAGCAGGGCGGTGATGGAGACCGGCTTGAATTTGGGCAGAAACCGGATGGTGTACCATTCGATCCCCTTCTTTTTCACCAGCACCTTGTGGGTCAGGTAGCCTGCCACCAGCGGGATCACCACAAATGCAACAATGGAGGTGACCAGCGTGTTGTAGGGGATCACAATATCCGTGATGCCCAGCAAGAGCGCCACAATGGGAATGAAGAGAATCAGTATCAGCAGATCGTTTACCGATACCTGCACCAGCGTGTAGGTGGGATCCCCGTCTGACAAATAGGACCAGACAAAGACCATGGCCGTACAGGGCGCTGCCCCAAGTAAGATCGCGCCGGCTATGTACTCCTGCGCCATGGAGGGGTCAATCCATGCGCTGTAGATGTTGGAGAAGAAGATCCAGGCGAAGAACGCCATGGTGAAGGGCTTGATGGCCCAGTTGATAATCACTGTCCAGACCACCCCTTTTGGGGATTTCCCAATATCCTTTAAGGATGCAAAATCGATCTGCAGCATCATCGGGTAGATCATGGCCCAGATCAGAATGGTGATGGGAATGTTTACATTGTAGATATTAAAGTCACTGAGTACCTCGATGGAGTCGCCCAGCAGGTAGCCCAGGCCAATGCCCACCCCGATACAGGCCAGCACCCACACCGTGAGGTATTTTTCAAAAAAGTCGATCGATTTGTTTTTTTCTGCCACAGGTTCTTCTTTAGGTTAGTCGTTATCGGATTTTTTTTCGGCGCCCCCTTCCGGTCAACCGGCCAAACTGGAGGGAGAAGCACAGGTTGTTGTGCGGCCCCGTGCACAAGCGAATGTTTTGCCAGGGCCGTTTTGGATCATGCCATCACATCTTTGTCCCGGTTTTCAATGAGCGCCTGCAACACCTGATCCCCCGAAATCCACGGGATCGCATAGAGCTTGTCGGCATGTTTTTTTTCGATCTCTTCGAGCAGTGGCACCTCTTCGGCCGCGCGCTGTTTCAGCAGCGGATCGGTGATGGTGGCTGCCGACATACTCTGGTTGGCAATCCACGCATAGGGTTCAATACCGGACCTTCTCAAATCTGCCTGCAGGGCCGCCGCCTCGGTGATCGGGGTGGTTTCCGGCAGGGCAACAATCAGGAGGGTTGCATAATCGGGATCCTGAAGGTACATATAGGGGGTTTTCAGCCGGGTTGCATCCATTTTGGTGTTTCGCAGCACTTCCCTGTGATAGCTTCCGGCCGTGTCGAGCAGCAGCAGTGTATGGCCGGTCGGCGCCGTATCCACCACCACAAATTTTCGTTTGGCCTGATGGATCGCCTTCGAAAAGGCCTGAAACACAGCCACTTCTTCGGTACAGGGCGATTCCAGATCTTCCCGAAGAAGTTTCAGCTCCTCTTCGGTCATCTGTTTGCCCCGCTGACCCAACACGGTTTCAATGTACTCCTGTTTCTCTTTTTCCGGATCAATCCGGTCCACCGTCATGGAGGCGGGCAGGCTCAGCTCTCCGATATGTTCGGTCAGGTGCGCAGCCGGATCGGTGGTGGTCAGGTGCACGGGGTAGCCGCGCCCGGCAAGTTTAAATGCAATGGCTGCCGCGATGGTGGTCTTGCCCACACCGCCTTTGCCCATGGTCATCACCAGCCCGTGCTCTTTTTTTGAGGTGAGCTCATCCACAAAAGCGTCCAGATCGGGCAGTTCACTCTCATGCTGCTCTGTCAGGATGCTGCGGCTGTTCTCAATGATCTGTTCCTTGTCGAGCGGTTCAAAAACGGTTCTGAGACGATCCAGCCCCAGCAGGTTGTAGGGCCGGAGCGGAAACAGCTGCTGCTTCATTGCCTGAAGCCGGACCGGCATCGTATGGAGGGTTTGATCCGCTTTTGCCTTCATCTTTTGCGCAAAGGGATCGGTTTCATCGATCGGTTCAAAATAGCCGTTGATCAGCAGCACCTGATTGGAGAGCCCCATCTCATCCAGCTCCCGGCCGGACCGTTCCGCCTCGCGCAGTGCCGAGCCGTCAGGTCGGGTGACCAGGTAAATGGTAGTCGCTCCTTTGTCCTGAAGGCGTTCCACCACTTTTTTGTACCGCTTCTGACTGGTTTTGAGTGCGGAGGAGGGCCCGATGCAGGAGGCGCCATCCGGATTGGTTTCGATGTAATCGCTCCACGCGGCCGGCAGTTCCAGCAGGCGCAGGGTATGGCCGGTGGGCGCCGTATCAAAGATGATCACATCGTAGGGCTGCTCGTCTCCGTCGCCGGCCACATACCGGGCAAATTCATCGAAGGCGGCTATTTCCGTTGTACAGGCGCCGGATAATTCCTCGCGAATCTTTTTGAGTTCATGCTCCGGGAGAATATCCTGCAGGGGCGAGATGACGCGGTTGCGGTACTCTTCGGCCGAAATCTCCGGGTCGATGTTGACCGCATGGAGATTGGGGAGGCCGTTTACCGGAGTAATTTTTTCCGTGATTTTCGTTTCGAGTACCTCCTTCAGGTTGGAAGCCGGATCGGTGCTGATAAGCAGTACGCTTCTGCCCTCATCCGCCAGTTTCACAGCGGTTGCGCTGGCGAGTGAGGTTTTCCCCACCCCGCCTTTTCCGGTGAAGAAGAGATAGGGAGTAAGGTCAGTAAACATGTCTCTGGATTTTATGATGGATTCTCTTGGGGTCTCTCTGATTTTCTCCGTTCGGACTAACAGCAGCCGCTTTCGGGCTCACAGCAACCGGAGCCTGCCGGCTGAACCCCGAGCAGGCTGTTCGCCTGCCGGATCATCTCCCCGTTGGTTCTCTCTTTTACATTCTGGGCAATCTGCAGTACCTGCGCTATCTCCTGGTCAGACACCCCCAACTCCTTCACTTTTTTGAATTGAAATTCCATGCAGGGCTCACAATTACACGCCAGAGCGGCTCCAAGCGCGATCAGCTCCTGCACTTTTTCACTCATAACGCCAGGCTCTGTCTCTCCCTGCTCATCCCTTGCGTCGGGTTCGGGTGCTGTTTCACCCGAAGGGAGTTCCAGTAAATGCGTGAGCTGTCCGCGATCCGGATATCCGCCTTCAGCAACGATAGTGCCATTGAGCAGAATAACGGGCAGACATGCGGTTCCCTCTTTCTGAAGCCTCGCCAGAACGGAAGCGTTGCTTTTAAACGCTTCGGGCTCCTGACCCAGATTGAACCGGTTCACTTCAACTCCCTGCGCCTTCAGCCACTTCACATCATTTGCAAAATCGACCAGCGCCTCATCTACATCCGGTCCGCAAACACCGGTACTGCAGCACATTACCGGATCATACACATCAATCACTGTCTTCGTCTCTGTTTTTGTCGTCATGGAAAAACGGGTTTAGTCCTGTAATTAATTCATCGTAAATTTACGATGAATGATTCAGAAGTCCAAGTCTCTTTTAGAGGTTTGGAGAAAGGAGTGGCTTCATTTCAGCAGCAGGTTTGCAGGAGATCGCTGGAAAGCTCAGAGAGCAGGGTATTCAGCTCGGTGATTCCCTCCGGATGGAGGCAGTAGCAGGTCCGTACTCCTTCGATTTCACCCTTGATGAGCCCTGCCTCTTTCAACGCTTTCAGATGCTGCGATACGGTGGATTGTGCAAGCGGCAGGATCTCCGTGATGTCTCCGCAGAAACAGCTGCTTCGGCTGGAGAGTATTTTCAGAATGGCAATACGGGCCGGGTGACCCAAAGCCTTGGCGATGGCTGCCGACCGGGTGAGGGTGGGGTCGTCGAGTGTGAAATTCTGCATGGCAGGGAGAGCCTTTGGATTCCGATTATCGGTTTCATTCAATCGTCAAATTACGATGAAGAGGGGTAAATTGCTAATCTGTTATGTGGATCTTCCAGATAAATAATCGCCTGGATTCACATCGGATTACCCCAGAAAGCCGAGTACCGACTGCGGACTGAAGTTCGCCTGTGCCAGCGCGGAGGTTGCAGTCTGCTGCAGAATCTGAAGCCTTACGGATTCGGCCTGCTCCCTGGCAAAGTCAGCATC
>REDA01000099.1 GCA_007693745.1 Balneolaceae bacterium | reverse complement strand
CCCGAAACGTAAACCCACTGGCAAAACGTTATATCAAAATCAAAAACGTCAACCTCATTCAGGCATCAACAACTCAACACTTAAAACTCAAAACTTCCTAATGAACTTCAAACCCTCCGGCATCAACCACATTACCATCCGTGTTAACCGTATAGCCCTGTCCGAAGAGTTTTACGGGAATGTTCTTGGATTTGAGCTGGTTCGAAAAATGGGCCAGAGTATGGCCGTCTATAAAATTGGTGAGGAAGATACCCTGGTTATCGTTGAAGCGGAAACGAGTTACGATCCCAATTCCAGGGATTTCCGTGTGGATCATTTCGGATTTTATCTGGAATCAGACGAGGAGGTGGATGAAATGGCAACCTATCTCCGCGAGAAGGAAGTAACGATTCTGAGCGGACCGGCCAACAGGAAACTGGGTCGGTTTCTGTTTGCATCCGACCCCGATGGAAATCTGATCGAATTTTTTCACGAGAAAAGGTGACAGTGTAAGCGAAAGATTGTCAGACTCTGACCGGATTGGCAGGGGTGGCATATAATTTGCAGTCAAAGGCATTATAAAATAATGTGAGTTCGATATAAGAAAGTGAATAAATGGTTAAAGACGACCAATTGAGCGACTTCAATCCGACCAAAAAGTGGTCGCAACTGCACTCAAACTGACGAAACCTTATTTTTATCCCGAACTCACCTTAAAATACCAAAACGGACAGGTCTGAGTTACGAATCACCCTCAGGATCTGCATGATTTTCAGAAAACAGAATTAGAATGAATAACGAAGAAATTACCCGGGAAACGGAAGAGACCATCAACAGCTCGGAACAGACAGCTGATCAGGTTACAGATAGTGAAGTTGAGGAGCCTGCCGCAGAAGTGACAGCGGAAGAGCGGGTGAGACAGCTTGAAGAAGAGATGGAGAAGCTGAAAGATGCGCAGCTAAGAAAAGCTGCGGATCTGGAGAATATGAGGAAGAGGCTGAACAGGGAAAGGGATCTGATTTATCAGATGGCCCGGGAGTCTGCTGTGGAGGCCTTTCTGCCTGTGAGTGATGATCTGACCCGAACGATGAAAGCGATGGAGGATGATCCCAAGGCAGCTTCCTATCTGGATGGTATCAAATTGCTTTCAGATAAATTTGACGGAGTGCTGTCCCGATATGGGGTGGAACGAATCGATCAGGAAGGTGTTCCGTTTGATGTGAATATTCACGACGCGATGCTGATTCAAAAAGCTCCGGATGAAGATACAGATAGTGGAGTGGTTCTTCAGATCGTGGAAAACGGATACAAGATGGGTGAGAAAACCCTTCGTCACGCCAAAGTCATTGTAAGCGAATAATACCAAAAGATAGACTGCATGTCGAAACGAGATTATTATGAAGTGCTCGGAGTGGATAAAGGTGCCGGCGATAATGAGCTAAAAAAAGCGTATCGAAAACTGGCAATGAAATATCATCCCGATCGCAACAAAGGAGACGCTAACGCCGAGACAAAATTTAAAGAAGCATCGGAAGCCTACGACGTACTTCGCGATCCTCAAAAACGCCAGAGATACGATCAGTTTGGTCACGCAGGCATGAACGGAGGAGGCTTCGGCGGCGGCGATTACGGGAACGTCGATTTCGAGGATATTTTCAGCCGCTTCAGCGATATTTTTGGCGGGGATATCTTCGGCGGCGGTGATCCTTTTGGGGGCGGACGCTCCCAGAGCCGAAGGACGAGAGGTACCGGCCGGCCCGGTTCCGATATGAAACTTCGGGTGGCTCTTACTCTGGAGGAGATCGCTTTTGGGGTTGAAAAAACCCTTAAAATTAAAAAGCATATCAAGTGTGAAACCTGTAAAGGTACCGGAGCGGAATCCGATACCGATTTTGAAACCTGTTCACTTTGCAACGGTACCGGTGAGATCCGGCAGGTTTCCCGTACCATGTTCGGGCAGTTTGTAAACGTACAACCCTGCCATAATTGCGGTGGGGAGGGGCGAATTGTCAGGAATAAATGTTCGGCTTGCCACGGCGAGGGTCGCAAGCAGAGCGATGAAAAGATCAAGGTGAACATTCCCTCTGGTGTTTCGAATGGAAACTATATTACTCTCCGAAGGCAGGGAAATGCCGGAATCAGAGGAGGGGAACCGGGCGACCTGATTGTGCTGATTGAAGAGAAAGAGCATGACTATTTTGCACGGGAAGGTAATGATATTACACACGATCTGCTGATCAGTATTCCGGATGCGATCCTCGGAACAGAGGTGGAGGTACCCACACTAAAGGGGAAAGCCAAGGTGAAGATCGAACCCGGAACACAACCGGGTAAACTGCTCCGGATGAAAGAGCGGGGCATAAAAGGACTGAATAACAGTGGGATCGGTGATCAGTTTATCCATGTGAATGTCTATGTACCGAAAGACCTTACCTCTGAAGAGCGGAAACATGTGGAGGCCCTGCGGGGTGAAGCTCATTTCAATCCGGAAAGCTCCAAAGACCGTGAGAAGAGTTTCTTTTCCAAGATTAAGGATGTGTTTGGGTAGGTGTTCTCTTTGTTGGTTTTGCCTTGATGGTGGGTGATGGGTGATAGAGATTTTCTTTCTTACTTTTGCCTTGATGTGATAGGTTCCAAAAAGTTCAAGGGCAAGTTAGGCTTCTTGATTCTGTGATTTCATAGCAACACCAATATCTCAAAATTAACTTCTATTTGTTACTTTTGCCTTGATGCAAAAGTAACCAAAAAATCAAGCCGATGAATCGAAGGAAAAACACAAGTGCCTTCAGGCGCGCAGTCTTTTTCCGTAGATCGTGAGCAGAGCGAGCGCTTACTCTGCCAGGCCGTTCCGGGAGCCGCCGCTGCACCCATTTAAGGTCCATAGCGGGCAGCCCCAGCACCGCTGAAGAGCCGGTAGAAATGGGAGCGGACGCGGCTGCTCCCTTCACTCAATGCACCCGCCAGACTATTCAAGGGCGGTTTAGGTTTCAGGTTTCTTGTTTCTGGCGTGCGCCAACCCTAAGGTACCGGGGTGGCTTTGCCGAAGGTTGAGGGTTGCCTGTCATGTCTGGTTCAATGAGAAGCGGAGCGACGAATCCAGCCGAAATATCTTCGAAGGATTCCATGCCCTGAAGGGGCTGCATCAATTGGATCCGGTTTGATACGCAAAATTCCCGGTTCTGAATGGGCCGCATGAACAGAACCGTTTTAAACCGTGAATCCCTTGCCCTGAAGGGCTAAAATCAACAGGATCGGATGGATACACCACATCCCATGCCCTGAAGGGGCTGCATCAATAGGGAACGGATCGTGACCCCATATCCCATGCCCTGAAGGGGCTGCATCAATAGGAACGGATGGATACTCCACATCCCATGCCCCAACGGGGCTGCATCCATTACACGAATTGGTATGGGGTGACTCGGATTGTCACCCTTCTTATCTATCTTAACGTGAGTTCGATATATGAAAGTGGGCTTTCCCAGCGGAATGAACTCGCTCAGACCAAAAAAACAGGTCGGAAATGCGCTCAAACTGACGAAAGCTTATTTTTATCCCGAACTCACATTATCTTAGTAACGGAAGCGGATTGAAATACAACAGAACTGCCAACCCTACGAATCATACAACGTGAATCTGATATGACTGAAATTTTACTCTACCTGATACTGATCGCAGCCGGATTTCTGCTGGCTTTTTCCATAGCCCGCGCAAAGCAGTCGAGGCTGGAGGAAAGAGCAGAAACACTGGCACGCTCACTTTCCGAAAAAGAGACGCAGCATGAGAATGAACGGATGCGTGCATCCGAAGCGGAGAAAGAACTGACAACCCTCAGGGTGGAGTATAAACACCTTCAGGAACGACTCTCTGAGCAGAAAGCAGAGCTGGAAAACCTTCACTCACAGTTCAGGGATGAGTTTAAAAACCTTGCCAATGAAATCCTTGAGGAGAAATCGAAGCGGTTTACGGAGCAGAACCGGGAGAAACTGGATCAGCTGCTGAAACCACTGGGTGAAAAAATATCCGAATTCCAGAAAAGAGTGGAAGAGACTCACAAAGAAGATATCCGCGGAAGGAGCGCACTGGACCAGCATCTCAAAACACTGCAGGAACTGAACCTGAAAATGAGTGAAGAAGCGATAAATCTGACCCGCGCACTCAAAGGAGACTCCAAACAGCAGGGGAACTGGGGTGAGGTGATACTGCAGAGAATTCTGGAAAAATCCGGACTCAGAGAGGGCTATGAATATGAAACACAGCTGAGCAGTACCACGGAAGAGGGAAAGAGGCTTCAACCCGATGTGATTATACATCTCCCGGATGAGAAGCGGCTGGTTATCGATTCCAAGGTCTCCCTGAAAGCCTATGAGGCCTACATGTCTGCTGAAGAGCCAACCCTTCAGCAAAAAGCAGTCAAGGAACATGTACTTTCATTGCGAAATCATGTGAGAGGTCTTAGCGGTAAGAATTACGAACAGATTCACGGCTTTCGAAGTCCTGATTTTGTACTGCTTTTCATCCCGATTGAACCGGCATTCGGGCTCGCCATGCAGAGTGAGCCGGACCTCTATAATGAGGCGTTCGACAGGAATATCATCATTGTAAGTCCGACTACCCTTCTGGCAACACTGGCTACCATTGAAAATGTCTGGAAACAGGAGTATCAAAACAAAAATGCGATGGAAATTGCTGCCCGCGGCGGAGCACTCTATGATAAATTTGTAGGATTTGCCGAGAGTATGGAAGAAATTGGCAACCGGATCGGCCAGACGCAAAAAAGCTATGATGTGGCGATGTCGAGATTGAGTGAGGGATCAGGAAATCTGGTCAGGCAGGCCGAAATGTTACGGGAACTGGGCGCAAAAGCTTCAAAAAAACTGCCTCCAGCATTGGGAGAGTAGTGAAAAGGAGTGCACCGAGGATTCGGGACTGCGAACCGCACGCAGCAAAAGGCAAAACGTCCCGAGGTGTCGGGACTGCGAACTGCACGCAGCAAAAGGCAAAAGTATCCGTCTCCTATCTGGCATCAACAACCTTAAACTCAAAA
>REDA01000032.1 GCA_007693745.1 Balneolaceae bacterium | reverse complement strand
GTCCAGCTTTAGGCCAGGCCGGCATCAACATCATGGAGTTTTGTAAAGCATTTAACGCACGAACCCAGGACAAGACAGGCGTTATCACCCCTGTTGAGATCACCGTGTTCTCCGACAAGTCTTTTTCTTTCAAGACAAAGACTCCGCCGGCGGCCGTACTTCTCAAACAGGCAGCCAAGGTCAAATCCGGTTCAGGTGAACCCAACCGCGCGAAAGTAGGCAAGGTTACCTGGACTCAATGCAAGGAGATAGCAGCGCAGAAGATGGAAGATCTGAATGCGTTTGATGTTGAAAGAGCAGCGGAGATGATTGCAGGAACAGCCAGAAGCATGGGTTTGCGAGTAATCCGAGACAAATAACGAGGATGTAAGAAATGGCAAAACGAGGTAAAAAATATCAGCAGGTCGCCGAGTTAATCGATCGTGATATGGAGTACTCAATTGAAGAGGCAGTGGATCTGGTTCGCAAGACAGGTACAGCTTCATTCAATGAGTCGGTTGATCTGGATCTTCGCTTAGGTGTAGATCCCAGACATGCAGATCAGATGGTTCGCGGTACGGTTTCGCTGCCTCATGGTACCGGTAAAAGTGTCAGGATACTGGCACTTGTTAACGAAGCCAAGGAGGAAGAAGCGAAAGAAGCCGGTGCTGACTATGTTGGCCTGGATGAGTATATCGAAAAGATTGAAGGTGGCTGGGCAGATATCGATATCATTATCGCCACACCGGATGTAATGGGTAAAATCGGTCGTCTTGGTCGCCAACTGGGCCCCAGGGGATTGATGCCTAACCCGAAAAGCGGAACCGTTACCATGGATATTGGCAACACTGTCAAGGAGTTCAAGGCCGGTAAAATCGATTTTCGTGTGGATAAAACCGGGATTCTTCATACTTCAATCGGCAAAGTTGACTTTGAAGCAGAAGCTCTCCGTGACAATGTGAAATCTTTCCTGCAGACAGTCCTTAAACTGAGGCCGGCTTCTGCGAAGGGAATTTACATTCGTAGTGCTTTTCTGAGCACTACCATGGGCCCAAGCATTCCGATCAGCCGATCATCTATCACTTCAATTTAGAAATAACCAGGTAAAACAATGCCGACAATATCAGAAAAGAAGGCCATTGTAGAAGAAATTACCGGACATCTGAATAGCTCCAACGCTGTTTATGTAACAAACTACTCACGCATGTCTGTATCAGACATGGGATTGCTGAGGGGTAAATTCAGAGAAGGTAATGTGTTCTTTAAAGTGTACAAAAATACACTTGTAAAAAGAGCAATGGATACAATTGGCGGTTATGAAAAACTCTACCCATCCCTGGAAGACCAGAATGGTTTTGCATTTGTTGATGAAGAGTTAGCTGCACCGGCCAAAGTACTGAAGGACTACATTAAAGAACATAAGAAACCACAGTTCAGAGCCGCATTAATAGATGGTGAATTCTATGGCGAGGAACAACTTGAAGCCCTTGCTTCAATGAAATCCAAAGATGAAATCATTGGAGATATACTCGGACTTCTTATGTCACCTATCAATAACATTATTGGGGGTCTTCAGGCACAGGGCGGTAATCTTGTGGGAGCAGTAAAAACCATCGCTGAAAAAGGCGAATCAAACTAAATCAATTTCAATTAAAAAACCGACGAACGGAGAATAAAACAATGGCTGACGTTAAAGAACTAGCAGAACAACTTGTCAATCTGACAATCAAAGAAGCAAATGAACTTGCTACTGTGCTTGAAGAGGAATATGGAATCAAACCTGCCGCTGCTGCTGTAGCTGTAGCCGGACCGGCTGCCGGTGGCGACGCTGCTGCTGCAGAAGAGCAGACTGAGTTTGATGTGATTCTCAAATCAGCAGGTGCCAAGAAAATTGGTGTTATTAAGGAGGTAAGAGCCGTTACCGGACTTGGTCTCAAAGAAGCCAAGGATCTGGTTGACAGTGCCCCAAGCACGGTTAAGGAGCAGATTTCCAAAGCAGAAGCTGAAGAGCTCAAAGCAAAGCTTGAAGAAGCCGGCGCTGAAGTAGAACTCAAGTAATTTTCAGCTTGAAAGCATTTGCCCAGCCGGCGCCTTTTTAAGGCGTCGGCTTTTGGCATCTTAATCACATGTGAGTTGTACTGCTTCTGACGCTTCATCTCTTTAGAGAAAACTCACACTTTCTTTTAACCCAAAGGAAATTTCCTTTTGAGTAACACTATGGAGAAAATCCCGTTTACCGACCGCTTGTCATTCGGCAGAATTAAAAATGTAATCGACTATCCCGATTTTCTGGATATACAGCTTGAATCGTTTAATACGTTTACTCAGCTGGATGTCGCTCCTTCTGATCGAAAGAATCAGGGACTTCAGAGAATTTTCAATGAAAATTTCCCAATTCAGGATACCAGAGAAACACATATTCTCGAATTTATCTACTACTCGGTAGATACCCCCAAGTACAATATCCGTGAATGCCAGGAGCGTGGCCTCACTTATGCTGTGCCGCTCAAAGCGAGGATGAGACTCTCTTCTGTTGACAGTTCAGATGATACATCGGAAACCATAGAGCAGGAGGTTTTTCTCGGAGATTTACCCTGGATGACAAACCGGGGAACGTTTATCATAAACGGTGCGGAGAGGGTAATTGTAAGTCAGCTTCACAGATCACCGGGTGTGTTCTTCGGCCAAAATGTGCATCCCAACGGAACCCAACTCTATTCTGCACGTGTTATTCCATTTAAAGGATCATGGATTGAATTTACAAACGATATCCGCGATGTACTCTGGGCATATATAGACCGTAAGAAAAAGATTACGGCAACAACTCTGCTGAGAGCCCTTGGCTTTTCCTCGGATAGTGATATTCTCTCCATCTTCGGGCTGTCTGAAGAAGTTCCTTTTGGGACCAAAAAGACATTCAATGACAAACTTGTCGGGAAGAGATTGGCCTCAGATATCACTGCAGAAGTGACAGAGGAGGTGGTGGATGATGAGACCGGAGAAGTAACACAGGCAACAAATACAAAACTGCTGCTTGAACGGGATCATGAACTGACAGAGGACGATTACGGGCTTCTGAAGGAATCCGCCCTGAAGAAAATTCTTGTTCAGAAAATGGGAGCAGAGGAGTCTGAACGTTCTGTAATTATGAACACACTTCGTAAAGATCCGTCTAAGGATGAAATTTCAGCTCTTGGCGAAGTGTACCAGCAGATACGAACGGGGGAAATGCCGGATCCGGAAACTGCAAGACAGGTACTGGAAAGACTGTTCTTCAGTGACAAGAAATATGATCTGGGTGAAGTGGGGAGATATCGCCTGAACAAGCGACTGAAACTGGAGGTAGAGCCGGGAATTCAGTATCTCACCAAAGAGGATGTGGTCGCCATTATCAAGGAGGTGATCCGGCTCAAGGAAATGAAATCCCAGGTGGACGATATTGATCACCTGAGCAACAGAAGGGTTCGGACAGTAGGTGAACAGCTCGGGCAACAGTTTGCGATCGGACTGGCCAGAATGGCACGAACAATTCGCGAAAGAATGAATGCCCGCGATGCGGAACAGCTTACTCCGCAGGATCTGGTCAATGCCAGAACAATATCAAGTGTGATTAACAGCTTTTTTGGTACAAATCAGCTGTCTCAGTTCATGGATCAGACGAATCCGGTAGCTGAACTTACACACAAACGCCGTATGTCTGCACTGGGCCCTGGCGGACTCACACGGGAGCGCGCCGGATTTGAAGTACGTGATGTTCACTATACTCACTACGGGCGACTCTGCCCGATTGAAACACCGGAAGGTCCCAATATCGGTCTGATTACTTCCCTCTGTATCCATGCAAAGGTGAATGAATTTGGTTTCATTGAAACTCCCTACCGCAAGGTAAAAGAGGGCCTGGTTACCAATGATGTGGAATATCTGGCTGCCGAGCAGGAAGACGAGACAATTATTGCTCAGGCAAATGCCGTGTTAACCCAGGAAAACCGTTTTGCGAATGAAACGATTTTTTCGAGGTTCAGGGATAGTAATGTTGGTCTGGCAAGACCCGATCAGATCGAATATATGGACGTCGCAGCGAATCAGATAACTTCACTCGCTGCTGCCTTGATTCCCTTTATCGAGCATGATGACGCCAACAGAGCCCTGATGGGCTCCAACATGCAGCGTCAGGCGGTACCCTTGCTTCGACCCGAATCCCCGATTGTAGGAACAGGTCTCGAGCAGCGTGCTGCAAAAGACTCCCGCTCTATCATCACAGCAGAAGGCGATGGAGAGGTAGTCTATGTAAGCGGAAATGAGATTCGCATCCGTTATGATCGTTCAGATATGGAACAGAACTGTTATTTCGATGATGGTGTAAAATCTTACCATCTGCAAAAATTTGAGCGAAGCAATCAGGATACCACAGTGAATCAGCGTCCTATTGTCAGCCTTGGAGATAAGGTAGTCAGGGGACAGGCGATTGCAGACGGTTGTGCGACAGAGAAAGGGGAACTTGCGCTTGGCCGTAATCTGCTTGTAGCATTTATGCCATGGCGCGGTTATAATTTTGAGGATGCCATTGTCGTCAGTGAGCGGATTGTTCAGGATGATGTCTATACATCGATTCATATCACTGAGTTTGAACAGCAGGTTCGGGACACGAAGCGTGGTGAGGAAGAGTTAACCCGTGAGATTCCAAATGTAAGCGAGGAAGCTACACGGAACCTGGATGAGAAAGGCATAATCCGCGTCGGTGCAAAAGTGAATCACGGTGATATTCTTGTCGGAAAAATAACACCGAAAGGAGAAACGGATCCTACTCCGGAAGAAAAACTGCTCAGAGCGATTTTTGGTGATAAAGCCGGAGACGTGAAAGATGCTTCTCTCAAAACACCACCCGGAGTATCAGGTGTTGTGATCAACACCAAACTTTTCAGCCGAAAGCGGGACGAACAGATCTCGCGGAAGGAAGAGAAAAGACTCGTGGAGCAGGAAATTGAAAGGCATCAGCAGAAGCTGTCAGATCTCAACTCCAAGTGGGCTGACAAGATGTACAGCCTTCTCAGAGATAAGACATCACCGGGTGTATTCAATTACAATGGTGTTGAACTGATCCCCAAGGGTGAAAAATATAAGAAGTCGGTTTTTGAGGAACTGGATCCGATCCACATCAATGAGAACATTGACTGGGCTACCGATGATGAACTGGTTAAGCATGTAAAACTTCTGTTCAGGAATTATCGTGAGCTGCGCCGCGATATTGATACAGAAGCGAAACGCCGTAAATACCAGATTCAGGTTGGAGATGAACTCCCACCGGGTATCATCCAAAAGGCCAAGGTTTATGTTGCCAAGAAGCGAAAACTTCAGGTGGGTGATAAAATGGCCGGTCGCCACGGGAACAAGGGTGTGATCGCTAAAGTGGTTCCTGCCGAAGATATGCCATTCATGGCCGACGGTACCCCGGTTGATATCGTACTGAATCCGCTGGGTGTGCCTTCAAGGATGAACCTCGGACAGATTTATGAAACCATTCTGGGCTGGGCCGGAAGCAAGCTGGGAGTAAAGTATGCATCACCGATTTTTGACGGAGCTTCCTACGCTCAGGTTCAGGAAGAACTGAAAAAGGCCGGACTGCCACAAGATGGACGTGTCTATCTCTATGATGGCAGAACCGGAGAAAGGCTCGATCAGCAGACAACAGTTGGAATCATGTACATGCTGAAACTGAATCACCTTGTAGAAGATAAGATGCATGCGCGATCCATTGGTCCTTATTCTCTGATTACACAGCAGCCACTGGGCGGTAAGGCACAGTTTGGCGGTCAGCGGCTTGGAGAGATGGAAGTGTGGGCTCTGTACGCTTACGGCGCTGCAAACATATTGAAAGAAATGCTCACTGTGAAAAGTGATGATGTAAAAGGACGCTCTAAAGTTTACGAGGCTATCGTGAAAGGTGAAAATCTCCCCGAAGGAGATATACCGGAGTCGTTCAAAGTATTACTACGTGAATTGATGGGTCTCGGTCTCGAGATTCATATTGACTAACGTTTGTTCTGTACATTCAATCCAAAAAAACGGAGGTCTTCCTTTGCCGTCAACAAACACATTAACAGTTACCAAAGATTTTTCTGATATCGGGATTTCACTGGCTTCAGCAGAAACCATTTTGTCCCGGTCTCACGGAGAAGTACTCACACCGGAAACGATAAACTACAGAACATTCAAACCGGAAATGGACGGTCTTTTTTGTGAAAAGATCTTCGGTCCGGTGAAAGATTATGAATGTCACTGTGGCAAGTACAAAAGAATCCGATATAAAGGTATCATCTGCGACAGGTGTGGTGTTGAAGTGACCCGGAAAGCAGTTCGAAGAGAACGCATGGGGCACATTAATCTGACCGTACCCATTGTTCATATCTGGTACTTTAAATCACTTCCGAGCAAGATCGCTTATCTGCTTGGATACTCATCCAAGAACCTGGAGCGCATCGTTTACTACGAAACGTTTGTTGTGATCAATCCGGGACTTGCGAGAGATCTCGGTTACAAACGCGGAGATCTGATCTCTGAGGAAGAGAAGTTTGATATCATCGACCAGCTCCCGGAGGATCAGTACGACCTGGATGATGACGATGAAGATAAATTCATAGTGATGGATGGCGCCGAAGCAGTTCAGGCCCTGCTTACAGACATGGATCTGGATAGCCTTGCCTACACGTTGAGAGAAGAAGTAAAAAATGAAACCTCTCAGATGCGCAAGAAGAAAAAATTAAAGCGGCTCCAGGTCATTGAGTCCTTCCGAACTGCACAGCAGCATTCAGAGAACAATCCCGAGTGGATGGTTCAGAGTGTCATTCCGGTGATCCCGCCTGAATTACGCCCTCTCGTGCCGCTCGAAGGCGGACGATTTGCCACCTCCGACCTGAATGACCTCTATCGCAGAGTCATTATCCGGAATAATCGTCTCAAGAGATTGATCGACATCAAAGCGCCGGATGTAATTCTGCGTAATGAGAAGCGCATGCTTCAGGAAGCGGTCGATTCTCTTTACGACAACTCCAGGAAGTCGAATGCAGTACGAAATAATAACCGGCCGCTGAAGTCGCTTAGCGACATGCTCAAGGGCAAGAGCGGGCGTTTTCGGCAAAACCTGCTGGGTAAAAGGGTTGATTATTCCGGTCGTTCGGTAATCGTTGTGGGACCCGAACTCAAAATGCACGAGTGCGGACTGCCCAAAGAGATGGCGATTGAACTTTACAAACCGTTCGTGATTCGCAGGCTGATCGAGCGAGGTTATGTGAAGACTGTGAAAAGCGCCAAGAAAGTGGTGGATCGCAGGGATCAGGTAGTATGGGAAGTTCTGGAAAATGTGATTGACGGCCATCCTGTACTGCTGAACAGAGCC
Source organism: Balneolaceae bacterium (assembly GCA_007693745.1). Taxonomy (GTDB): domain Bacteria; phylum Bacteroidota; class Rhodothermia; order Balneolales; family Balneolaceae; genus Rhodohalobacter. The sequence continues at coordinate 14,807 of REDA01000032.1, read as the reverse complement.
CCGACACTGCACAGGCTCGGTATTCAGGCATACCAGCCGGTACTTATTGAGGAGAAAGCTATTCGGCTGCACCCTCTCGCCTGTACTGCGTTTAATGCTGACTTTGACGGTGACCAGATGGCGGTTCACCTTCCTTTGAGTCATGATGCGATTCTGGAAGCCTCCATATTGATGCTTGGATCTCACAATATTTTGAGTCCGGCCAGTGGGGGCCCGATTGCTGTCCCTTCGCAGGATATGGTTTTGGGTATCTACTATCTCACGAAAATGGGAAGCAACAAGAAAGGCGAAGGAAAAACCTTTTCCAATAAAGATGAAGTGGTGATCGCACATGATCAGGGCAAGATTGATGTGCATGCCAAGATCAATGTCCGCATTCCGGTTCTGAAGGAGAATGGTGAAACGGTCCAGGAAATCATTAAGACGACCACAGGACGGGTTTTGTTCAACCGGATTGTCCCGGAGGGTGTCGAATTTGTGAATAAAACACTCGGGAAAAAAGAGCTCCGCGTGCTTATCGGAGACATTCATCAGGCTGCAGGTACAGCAAAATCCGCAGAGTTCCTCGACAACATGAAGAAATTCGGATTTGAACGTGCCACTACAGGCGGTCTCTCATTCTCACTTGAAGACATTATCATTCCGGATGCCAAACGTGAACTGATCGAGAAGGCACAGGCTGAAGTCGCAGAAATCCAGGATCGTTATGAGATGGGCTTCATTACCGACAATGAAAGATACAATCAGGTCATCGATAAGTGGACCAGCACCACGAACCGTGTTTCCGAAACCCTGTTTCAGAGTCTGACGGACGACAGAGATGGATTTAACTCCATCTTCATGATGGCCGACTCAGGTGCAAGGGGCTCGAAAGAGCAGATCCGTCAGCTGGGCGGTATGCGTGGATTGATGGCTAAGCCGCAGAAGAGTACAATGCAGCAGGGCAATGAAGTCATTGAAAACCCGATTTTGTCCAGTTTCCGTGAAGGTCTCACCGTGCTTGAGTACTTTATATCCACTCACGGTGCGCGTAAGGGTCTGGCAGATACGGCACTGAAAACGGCTGATGCGGGTTATCTTACCAGAAGGCTTGTGGATGTTTCTCAGGATATCATTATCAATGAAGATGACTGCGGGACACTCAGAGGAATCCGTATGCAGGCACTCAAAGACAATGAAGATATCATTGAGAGCCTTGAAAACAGGATCATCGGTCGTGTTTCCATGCACGAAATCAAAGATCCGATCACGGATGAGCATATTTGTGATGCAAATCAGCTCATCAGCGAGAAGATCGCCAAAAAGATTGCCGAAACTTCTATTGAGGAAGTTGAAATCCGCTCTGTACTCACATGTGAAACAGAGCGTGGCGTGTGTGCCAAATGTTACGGAAGGGACATGGCGCGTAACAGCCTTGTAGAAGTGGGTGAAGCTGTAGGGGTCATTGCAGCCCAGTCCATCGGTGAGCCGGGTACCCAGCTTACACTTCGAACATTCCACGTGGGAGGTACTGCGTCCCGACTTGAATCCGATTCTCAGCACAAAGCCAAATTCGATGGTAAAATCGAATTTGAAAATGTGCGTGTCGTTGAATATGACGACGGTGAAGAGATCCATAATGTGGTTCTGAGCCGCGCTGGAGAAATGCGTATTCTTGGTGAAGATGGCAAGATATTCATTACCTACAATGTTCCTTACGGCTCTGAAATGATGGTTGAGGAAGGAGATAAGGTAGTGAAAGGAATGCCGCTTTGTAAGTGGGATCCTTACAATGCCCTGATTTTCAGTGAGATTGAAGGGGTGGTTGAGTATAAGGATATCATTGAAGAAATCACTTATACAGCCGATACCGATGCACAGACAGGTCACCGTGAAAAAGTAATCATCGATACGAGAGACCGCACACTGGTACCTACACTGGTGGTTAAGGGCGCAGACGATCGTATTCGGGAAAACACACTCCCGGTTGAAACCCACATCGTGGTAGAGAATGGTGAGCGTGTGCAGGCAGGTCAGGCACTTGCCAAAATCCCGCGTGCATCCTCAAAATCCAAGGACATTACAGCGGGTCTGCCACGGGTAACGGAACTCTTTGAGGCACGTTCACCCAGTGATCCGGCTACGGTTTCCGAGATTGACGGAATCGTGAAGATGGGAGGCAGAAAGAGAGGATCTCAGGAAGTGATTGTGGCCAGTAAAGATGGTACGGATGAGAAAAGGTATCTCATCTCGCTTGCCAAGCACATTCTCGTGCAGGAAAATGACTTTGTCAAAGCCGGACAGGCGCTTTCTGACGGAACAATACCCGCACAGGAGATCCTGAATATACTCGGCCCATTTGCTGTACAATCCTATCTTGTAAATGAAATTCAGGAAGTGTACAGGCTTCAGGGTGTGAAGATCAATGATAAGCATATTGAAGTGATCGTTCGCACAATGATGCAGAAGGTTGAGGTGACTGATCCTGGAGATACCATGTTCCTCGAAGGAGATAAAGTGGATCGGTTTGAGCTCAATAATGTGAATGACAACCTGATTGGAAAATTTGTTGTTACCAATCCGGGAGGAAGTGAACTGAAACTCGGAACGATTCTGGATCGCCGGCAAGTTCGTGATTACAACAACGAGCTGATCAGTGATGATAAAGAGGAGTTACAGACACGGGAGGCAGAACCTGCAATATCGAAGCCTATCCTGCTCGGTATAACAAGAGCGTCTCTGTCCACAGAGAGCTGGCTCTCCGCAGCTTCATTCCAGGAAACAACGAAGGTTCTCACTCAAGCCTCTATCGAAGCCAAGAAGGATCTGCTTCGCGGCCTGAAGGAGAATGTTATCGTGGGGCATAAAGTACCTGCCGGTACCGGTCTGCTCAGATATGACGATCTCATTGTGGGATCCAAAGCCGATTATGATGAGATGGATGAGGATATCGAGAAGGTATTCGAAGCACTCAGTTCCGACAGGCCGGATTCTTCTGGTGAAGAGAAAGAGTAAAATAGAAAAGCCCTGAATTGATTCAGGGCTTTTTTTTTAATTGGATTTTGCCTTTTCAATATTCTGAAGCAGCATCTCCGCTTCCCTGATCAGGTCATCAGCCTGTTTTTTGGCATCAGAGACAACATCATCACCCTTCTTTTTTGCATCCGAGGCTATTTTCTCTTTTTCCTCCTTCAGCTTATTAATTAATCGGTTCATCTCTTCACTGTAAGAACTCAGACGGTAGCTTAGCTTTCCCCTCACATTGCTTCCGGATTCCGGTGCATAGAGTATCGCAACCGCTGATCCGATCAGTGCTCCTGTGATGAGACCCAGTGTAAAGTCTAATCCATTTCTTTTCATTTCGTTACCTCCTTTTATGTAAGTTTTATATAAAATACGTTTTTTCCTGAGATTATTAAATTTTACGGCGCTGAAGCAGCCGATCATTCATTATATTACGGAAGGATAATTTTGTTCTGGCATGAATCTGATGACTGAGCGGTACAGAACAGGTTCCTGAGACGGTTATTTTCTTTAAAATCAGAACAGATAACACAATATTACAGTGACTGAAGATGAAATTTTTTATTGATACTGCAGATCTGAATGAAATTGATGAAGCGAATTCCCTGGGTGTGCTGGACGGTGTAACCACCAATCCGAGCCTGTGTTATAAAGCGGGTGTCCGAAATTTCGAGGAGCATATTGCAAGAATCTGTGAAATCGTTGAGGGGGATGTATCAGCCGAAGTGATCTCAACAGACTATGAGGGTATTCTTGTTGAAGGCAGAAAACTGGCTGCAATTGCAGATAATGTAGTGGTCAAGGTTCCATTGATCAAAGATGGAATCAAAGCGATAAAAACCTTTAGTTCCGAAGGCATCAAAACTAACTGCACACTCTGTTTTTCAGCTGCGCAAGCTTTGATTGCTGCCAAGGCCGGAGCTACCTATATCTCACCCTTTATTGGCAGGCTGGATGATATTTCCACAGATGGCATGACGCTTATAGAGGATATTGTTCAGATTTATACGAACTATGGTCTTGCAACGGAGATTCTCGCGGCCAGTATTCGTCATCCGATGCATGTTCTGGAAGCTGCACGCATGGGTGCTGATGTTGCTACTATGCCTCTGAGTGTGATTGAGCAACTCCTGAAACACCCCCTGACCGACCTGGGCCTGAAGAGATTCCTCTCTGATTGGAATAAACTGCAGGAATCCTTAAAGGCCTGAGCAGCCCTGATCCGTTTTTGGTTGCCTGTTACTGCTTTATTACAGGCAGCCCGTATTTTTCTCAGACTACACTCCGTAAGAGCCGTTTAACAGTTTTTCAAAATCCCCAGATAGTCTCACCTCGCCGAATAAAAAGCTGTTGAACCTACGCTTTTCCGATCAGATTTTCAGCTATTTTCGCAGATGACAAAACCCCGGGAAGACCGGCTCCGGGATGTGTGCCGGCTCCGACAAAATAGAGCTCTTTTACATCTTCGCTGCGATTGTGAGGTCTGAACCAGGCTGATTGCGTGAGAAGAGGCTCTACAGAGAAGGCCGATCCCTTGTAACTGTTAAGGGTGTCTCTGAAATGAAGCGGATCTATGTAATGCTCTGCCACGAGATTTTCCTGTAAACCGGGGAGATAATTCTCCTCAAGAAAATTCATAATCGCATCCCGATATTTTGGCGCTGTTTCCGTCCAGTCGGTTCCGCTGTCGAGATGGGGAACAGGCGAGAGCACATAGAACGCTTCATGACCCTCCGGAGCCATGGAAGGATCTGTAATGGTGGGCATGTGCAGATAGAGGGAAAAATCGTCAGAGAGATGCTTTTTATGAAAGATATCACTCAGCAGACCCTTGTATCTTTCACCCAGTATGATGTTATGATGAGCGAGACCGGAGTCGTTGTAACGTTTTTTCGTACCGAAATAGATGACAAAGAGCGACATGCTGTATTTCGTACGCTCAATTTTCCTGTCGGTATATTTTTTCCGGTACTTTGGATTGATCAGGTACTTGTAGGTAAACGCTACATCAGCATTGGAGACAACGGCATCAGCTTCATGGATATCTCCGTTTTTAAGCCGTACACCGGCTGCTTTCCCATTTTTTACAAGAATCTCTTCGATTTCGGTATCAAGATGTAAAGAACCTCCCTGCTCTTCAATTAACTGAACCATTGCATTGACAATGGCTCCGGTACCTCCAAGTGCGTAATGAACTCCCCACTCCCGTTCCAGGTAGTGAATCATCGCATAGATAGACGTAGTATCAAACGGGTTGCCTCCCACAAGCAGCGGATGGAACGAAAAACAGCGCCTCAGGAAATCATCCTCAATATATTGAGATACATATTTATAAACATTTTTATATGACTGCAGCTTGATCAGATCGGGAGCCACCTTCAGCATATCCGTAAACTTCAGAAATGGTTTATCGGCCAGTTCCACAAACCCCTTGTCAAAAATCGCTTTGGTTGTACCCAGGAATCGTTCGTAGCCATCCACATCCTTTGGATTTCGTTTTTGGATCTCTCCAAGAGTAAATTCATGATCATTATTGTAATCGAATCTCTCACCCTTGTGATTAAAGATCCTGTAGAATGGATTACAAGGCACAAACGTGATATAGTCCTCCCGCTTCTTGCCTGCGGCTTCAAAAATATCATCGAACATAAAAGGAGCGGTGATCACCGTGGGGCCGCCGTCAAATTTAAATCCGTCTATTTCATAAAGATACCCTCTCCCACCGGGTTTATCCCTTTTTTCAAACAGAGTCACATTGTGCCCATTGGACAGCAACCTCGAAGCTGTTGCAAGTCCGCCAAAACCGCTTCCGATAACGATGATATTTTTTTTCATGATCTGATTATGTTGTGTTCTTAAACAGAACCATTTGAGTTGGAAAATCAATCCTGAATCAGGAAAAATAATTCCCTGCAGATTGAATCAGAAAAAAGAGCCGTCTCAGTTTTCTGCCTGCTTCACAAACCCGCTGATCCCTCTTGTCTGAAGCTGACGCTGGGCCACTCTTGCTTCCTCAGCGGTGGCATACGTTCCGTAATACACTCTGAACACGGTTCTTCCCTGTAGGTTAACCTGTTCTACCCGGCTTCCCCGGACACTGGCTGCTTTGGCCCGTGCATCTGATTCCCGTTCAAAAGAGCCGATCTGGACGGTAAAGGTTTCTCTGCTGGATGCGTTTTGAGGGGTAACCGGCCGGTCTCCTTCACGAACCAGAAACAGCTGTACATTGGCAATTCCGGGACCGATCATCTCTATGTCCTGCGCAGCGCGTCTGGAGAGGTCGATAATCCTGTTGTCAACGTAAGGGCCCCGGTCGTTGATTCTCACGGTGACAGATCTTCCGTTATCCAGATTGTTCACGCGCACAACGGTGTTGAACGGGAGCGTTCTGTGAGCCGCTGTAAGGTCGTTCATGTTGTAAGTCTCACCGTTGGCTGTGGCTTTCCCATGGAATCCCGGCCCGTACCAGCTCGCGATACCGTCACCCAGCACCGCAAGATCCTCATCAGAAAGATCGAGCCTCTCCATATCTCTCACGGTAGTTTCCCTGACGATACCGCAGGAGGTGAAAAAACCGAGAAGTGACACATAAATGATCAGACGAAAGAGCCTTTTAACATTCACAGGCAATGAATTTAAATGATTGGATTGAGTGTGCAGGTCTCATGATACAACAGGTAAGGGGATGCCGTTTAAAAAAGCTGTGTAACCGGTGAACTGAGCGGGACAGATCAGCAGATTCACAGGATATAAAAAAGAAGCCGGAAGGCTGATTCGCATTCCGGCTTTGAGTTGTGAATTTAACCGTTATCCGAGCGGAACTGCTTCATGAAATCGACCAGAGCCTTCACACTGTCCACTTCACAGGCGTTGTAGATACTGGCTCTGACACCCCCAACACTTCTGTGTCCCTTAAGCGCAGAGAGGCGGTGCTGAGAAGCCTCAGCCAGAAATTTTTTCTCCAGTTCCTCAGAACCGAGACGGAAAGTGACATTCATGTGTGAGCGCGAACCCTTTTCCACGGTGCCTCTGTAAAATTCGTCACGGTCAATTTCATCATAGAGAAGAGCTGCTTTATCGGCATTGTAGGTTTCAAACCAGCTGAGTCCGCCTTTGTCTTCGATCCATTCCAGTACATAATTCAGAAAATAGACAGCAAATACCGGAGGTGTGTTAAACAGCGTATCCACATGTGTCTTGTAATTCAGCATAGTAGGCATGGTCCGAGAAACCTGGGTTTCCAGGAAAGATTTTCGGATCATCACCACGGTAACTCCCGCCGGACCAAGATTCTTTTGCGCGCCGGCGTAGATCAGGCCGTATTTATCAATATCAATCGGCCGGGAGAGAAAGTCTGATGATGCGTCGCATACAAGGAGTGACCCTCCGGTCTCGGGTTCCTTTCTGAACTGAGAGCCAAAGATGGTATTGTTGCTGGTGAAATGAGTATATACGGCATTGTCAGACGCATTCAGTTCACTATTGTCCGGAATTGCGGAATAGTTGTTCTCCTTTCCGGAAAAGGGGATGTGAACATTGCCAAAAAGCCTGGCTTCCCTGATCGCTTTGGAAGACCAGGAACCGGTGTCGATATAATCTGCAGTTTGATCACTTCCCAGAAAATTTTGCGGTACCATCATAAACTGTGAACTGGCACCTCCCTGCAGAAACTGAACAATCCAGTCGTTGCCGGCCCCTGTAATTCTCTTCAAACGCTCAGCTGCTTCTGTGTTAATTGCGGTATATTCAGGGCCGCGATGACTCATTTCAATGAGTGAGGCACCCTTGTTTTGATAGTCAACCAGCTCTTTCTCAACTTTTTTCAGCACATCGAGCGGCAGTGCGGCAGGCCCCGCACTGAAATTGTGTAATCGATTCATCTTGTCCTCTGTTGTTTATTCGTTTTGTTATCTGTTCATGAGGGAATCCGATAAGATTCATCTCTCTGATTGTTGGTGAAATTAAAAAGTGTGAATGACAAAACCAGATTTGATTTTGGGTTCAAACCAGGTCGATTTCGGTGGCATCAGCTGTCCCTCATCAGAAACTTTCACAAGCTCTTCGATACTGGTTGGGAACATGCTGATTGCGAGGTCAAATTTGTTGCCATCCACCAGTTTTTCAAGTTCAGAAGTGCCACGAATCCCGCCGACGAATGAAATATTTTCATCCGTTCTGGGGTTAGAGATGCCAAAGCATGGATTTAGTACACCTTCCTGAAGCCGTGCGACATCCAGTTGCTCTACGGTAGAACTGCCGGTGGCAGCAGGAAGTTTCATGGTCCACCATTCGCCTTTGAAATAGAGGCAGACGGCTCCCTTTTCAGAAGGTACTTTCCGGTCAGTTTTTACAAGGTTATAATCATGTTTGATGCTGTCGAAAAGTTCTCCGGTCACATTTTTCAGCACACGGTTGTAGGGAAGAATCCGCATTTGGTCCATTGGAAAAAGAACTACTGGAAAATATTCGAATTCGGAGTCTCCGGATGCATTCTCTGAACTATTTCTCATCACTTCCGCTACACGGGAGGCGCTTTTGCATCGATGATGGCCGTCGGCCACATAGAGTTTGGGGATGGAGGCAAAACCATTCACAAAACCGACGGTTTGTGAGGTTCTCCAGATGCGGTGAACGACGCCACCTTCACCCATTTGCTCAATCAGCGGGGGCTGCGATGAGACAACTTCATCGACCAGATGACTGATCCCTGCCGTATCCCTGAATGTGAGCATTACCGGTTCAGCATGAGCCTGCTGGGTTAAAATATGACGTGTGCGGTCGTCTTCCTTATCCGGACGGGTCAGTTCGTGCTTCAGAATCACATCCTTGTCGTAATCATCCACCGAAGCGCAGGTAAAGATGCCGGTCTGAATGTGACCTTCTGATTCAAGCTGATAAATGTAGATTGTTTCCTGAGCATCCTGAGAGTAGAGATCTGAGTTCAGTAATCTGTTCAGATTTTCAGCTCCCTTTTCGTAAACGGAATCATCGTTAAAGGGGGTGCCGGCCGGGAGGTCGATTTCGGGCCGGATGACGTGGAGAAAGCTGTCGGGTTTGCCTTTGGCCATTTCCGCTGCTTCTTCAGTGCTGATTACATCGTAGGGGACGCAGACCAGCTGGTCTGCCAGCTCCGCTTTGGGTAGCCATCCTTTAAAAGGGTGAATGATTGCCATTTTATCCGATTGATTTCTTATTTTTGGTGACAGGTAAAAATACAAACTCTTTACCTTATCATTGTACAGAAACTGAATGAAAATAAAAATGTTGGACGATGAGTGATCAAGATTCCCTGAATGGAGAAAAATTCACAGAAGATCAGCAGCAGCAACTCCTTTTTATGATGCTTGTTCAGCAGCATGAACAGATAGCGATGATGGGATTGGGAAAGCTGAAAAATCCTGTAACCGACAAGACGGACAGAGACCTTCAATCTGCCAAATATGCTATTGATACACTTGGCATGATAGAGCGATTTACAAAGGGTAATCTGTCGAGGGAGATGGAGGGTTTTTTGAGGCAGACCCTTTCCACGCTCAGGCTGAACTATGTAGATGAAAAAAAGAAAGGTGATACGAGTGCGTAACCTGGATCAGAGGAAGGGCATTTGAAACAGATCGAGATCCGAGCCGCAGGTGGGGTGGTATTCAGGAGAGAAAATGATCGCTGCTCAGTGCTTCTGATCAGAAGAAACGGGGTTTGGGATCTTCCTAAAGGGAAGAGGGAGAGATCTGAAAGTGACGCTGAGTGTGCGGTTCGGGAGGTAGAAGAAGAGACCGGTGGTGAAGGGCTCTCAATAACTGAATATCTTTGTGATACCTGGCACGAATACCGTGAGCAGGGGAAACGTGTGGGTAAAACCACAGTGTGGTATCTGATGAAAGAGGCCACTGGAAAAGAGCTCCGGTACACCCCACAGCAAGAAGAGGGTATTACAGAACTGAAGTGGTTTGATCTTTCAGATGCATATAAAACCGTGGAATATGCCAATCTGAAAAACGTTTTAGAGGAAGCCGGGAAAAAGCTGCTCTGATCATTTGCTGCGAAAATTCCCTTCAGATTGGGGGATATAAACAAAAAAAGGCGTGAGGATGAGTCACGCCTTTATGGTTTGCAGGTCTGTAATCTCAGTTCTGCAGCCGGAAGAAGATAGGAAGGCTGTACTGCACCCGTACCGGTCGTCCGCGTTGCATTCCGGGCACAAAACGCGCCTGGCTGACGACGCGCAGTGCTTCCTCATCAGCGCCACCGCCAATACCGCGCATGACAATTGGATTTTCAACTTCGCCTCTTTCATTCACAATGAACTGTATAAATACACGTCCCTCGATTCCGGCACGCCGTGCCATTTCAGGATATCGGATCTGACGCTGAAGTTCACCCAAACCGCCAATAAGTTCTGGCATCTCCTCTACCACTACGAAGAAATCCTCCTCTGGCTCTTCCTCACGTGGAGGGGGAGGCGGTGGCAGGGCAAGCGTTCCGCCAAGATCGAGGTCACCCCCGATATCTATATGGATGTCTTCAATAATTTCATCATTGGGAACTTCAACAGGAACGGGTGGTCTGGGAGGTGGTGGGGGAGTTTCAATCTGACGGGTTTGAATAATCTCTTCCATCTCGACGACTTCCTGTTCGTCCATCACTATTTCTTCAGGGCCCAGGCTGGTGATGTCGATTCTGACAGCGACAATGAAAATCACAAGTGTGACCAACAGGCCGATCTGAAGAAATACCGTATGGTAATTCCTGAGATCTGCATCGGGTTTTTTTCGTTCAATCATGGGGTTGTTTTGGTTATTGAATTTTGAACATTGATGGTTAAGTATAAATCATTTCTGTCTAATTATCCAACGGCTAATTGTAATAAATCTTGCCTGCGGTCAGGGCTTTGAATTTTTAAGGGATATTTTCGGAACTCGACGCCTGATAACAAAAAGGACGAGTGTAGCTGCAAGTGCGCCCAGAATGTCGGCAATTGCGTCATGCAGATCAGCTGATCTTCCGAAAGGCAGCCAATCCTGCATCAGTTCAATTATGATTCCAAAAAGCGAACCTGCGATAAATATCAGAATAAGGTTGGCATTCACCTCCTTTACAGAGATCATGAGCAGGCCAAACAGAAATGTCCAGCCAAAAAAGAGAACAAAATGGCCGGCTTTGTCATACTGATAGAGAGAGTGACTGCCGATTTTATCTGAGGGCATCAATGTGATATAGAGGATCACAGCTGTTGATGCAATCAGCAGTGTGGCAATCAGTGTTCTCCGGTGGAACAGGAAAGATAGAAATGAGTCGATCATAAGAGATGTTCAGGACTGAATGGAATATCGGATGTATGGTTCAGGTAGCTTCTGTAGCCCGACAACAGTGCCTGAGAAGATGCCATTACCGAATCGTTTGTAACAGAGAGCAGTGTGGCAACAGCTCCGGCCAATACATCGCCAAAACCTGCCCTTGTAAACATGGAAGTGTCGTATCCGGTTAAGAGGGGCGTTTGGTCAGATGATGCGATGATGGTTGGATTGCCTTTCATTATTATGGATACACCCCATTCGGCGGAGAACTTCTCAGTCCAGAGCAGTTTTTCATGGTCGTTCTGAAAGTCGGCTCCGAGATACGATTTTGCCTCACCCGGATGCGGGGTAAGGATGCAGTTCTCATTTTGACCCTTAAATTTCGTTTTTAAGGAGCTAAAAACAGAAAGTGCATCAGCATCGAGGACAACGGGCATCTCAATTGCCTCGATAAGGCGCTCTGAGAGGCGCATTGTAGAGGGGTGAAGGCCCAAACCGGGGCCAGCCAGGAGTACTCCGGGTCTTTTTTTGATCATCTCAGCGATGGTATCGAAGTGAGAATCCATCAGGCAGGTATCCTCCTCGTTTCCTGTCACCACTTTAATGATTTGAGGCAATGTCGCTTCATAGGCAGGCATGAGCTTTTTTGGAGAATAGAGGATTACAGCGCCGGCTCCCTGCCTCCAGGCACTCAAAGATGCCATAATTGCCGCTCCTGTCAATCCTTCCGAGCCCGCCAGTATATGGACAGTTCCTTTGTCATATTTATGCAGAGCATCCTTCCGGTTAAAATTGATTGCATCTGCTGATTGGGGCAGTAGTAACCGGGCTCTTTCTCTTTCAAAGAGATATTTCGGGAAGGGAAGGGGGATCAACTCGATTTCGCCTGTATAATCCTTTGCTTTATTTAGGTAGAATCCCGTTTTAAGGGTTCCGAACGTGAACGTAGCAACAGCCCTGACCGTGGAATCTGCGGCCAGACCACTGTCCGGATTGAGCCCGGAGGGGATATCCATAGCAAAGATCGGGATATCCATGGAGTTCATTCCCTGAATCGTTTCAGGCAGGGGCTTACGAAGTTCACCGGTGCTGCCTGTCCCCAGGAGGCCATCTATGATATAATCAAAAGGGTCATTCAATCCGTTATCGGGCAGCACCCCTGAACTAAAACGGATCGGTTCACCGGCTTCAGCGAGATGTTTTAAGAGAAGAAGGTTATGCTTTGTATCACGAGACAGCTCCTTTTCACCGAAGAGCAGGTGAATGTGGCATTTGTGCTGATGATTCTGCAGAAGCCATCGGGCTGCGGCCAGTGCGTCACCGGCATTATTTCCTTTTCCACAGACAAACAGTCCGGTTTTTTGATCTCCGGTTCGTCTGCCTACAGAGGATGCGGCTCCACTGGCGGCAAGTTCCATCAGGGTAAAGCCCGGATATCCGAATTCAGAGATCGTTTTGTGATCCAGATTCCGGGTCTGTTCGGCGCTGTAAAGAGATCGGTGCAGGTCTGTGGCCATGGATCAGTATATTATTCCCATTTAGAGAGTAACGAAGAGGAACTGCTATTCATACAGGGGGCATTTAAAATCTGTTTTATTCCCAATATTTTGAACCTCACGAATTAAAAAAAACTCAGGTTCGAAAATATGCTGTGGTTTCACATTGGATTTCGCCTTGATTCAGCAGAAAAACCCTGGTTTTACAAACGTCGATGCAAATGCATACAAAGTGCCCGGTAACAAAACCAGAGCGCCATGAAAATCTGCACGGTGGTTCTAATAGGAACGGGCAAAGAGTACTCGTCTGGCAGACGGTTTGCCTGTAACCATACAGTGACCCGGTTCAGCGAAATCATCAAGAGGTATACAGCGAATCGTTGCTTTTGTTTCCTCTTTGATCAGCGTCTCCGTGTCTGCAGTGCCATCCCAGTGTGCATAGATAAAACCACCATCTTCAATGGTTCGTTTAAAATCATGATAGGAATCCGTGATCCGTGTTGCCTCGTTCATTCGTTGACGGGCACGTTGAAGCATCTCATTCTGAATTGTCTCCAGCAGCTCAGCAATACTTTCAGCAGCGCCCTCCATCGGCCGGATGTTTTTTTCGAGGGTATCCCGTCTAGCCACTTCAAGATTTCCATTTTGAACATCGCGCGGGCCGATAGCAACGCGAACAGGGACCCCCTGCGCTTCATGCTCAGCGAACTTCCATCCCGGTTTATAATTCTCACGATCGTCATATTTCACGGAAATCCCGGAATGTTTGAGACGGGTGATCAGCTCTGCTGCATACTCAGCAACGGCGAGTTTCTCCTCATCATTCTTATAAATTGGAACGACAACCACCTGGACAGGAGCCAGTTTAGGTGGCAAGACCAGTCCGTTGTCGTCGGAGTGAGTCATAATGAGTCCGCCAATAAGCCTTGTGGAGACACCCCAGCTGGAGGCCCACACATATTTATGTTCACCGTCACGGTCCTGAAACTTCACATCAAACGCTTTGGCGAAATTCTGACCCAGGAAGTGGGACGTACCGGCCTGCAGTGCTTTTCCGTCCTGCATCAGCGCTTCAATACAGTAGGTATCCACCGCGCCTGCAAACCGTTCCGACTCTGTCTTTACACCGGTAATGACCGGCATGGCCATATACTCTTCGGCAAAGGTTCGGTACACCTCCAGCATCTGAAGAGTCTCTTCAACCGCTTCTTGCTCCGTTGCATGTGCGGTGTGGCCTTCCTGCCAGAGAAACTCCATCGTCCGCAGAAAAAGGCGGGTTCTCATCTCCCAGCGTACCACATTGGCCCACTGGTTGATCAGGATAGGCAGATCGCGGTAAGACTGTATCCACCCTCTGTAGGCATCCCAGATGATCGTTTCGGAGGTTGGCCGCACGATGAGCTCCTCCTCGAGTTTGGATTCCGGATCCACTTCCACGCCGTTATCCACACTTTTCAGGCGGCTGTGTGTGATCACAGCGCACTCCTTGGCGAAACCTTCCACATGCTGTGCTTCCCTGGAGAGAAACGATTTGGGAATAAAGAGAGGGAAGTAGGCATTTTCGTGACCTGTCTCCTTAAACATGGTATCGAGGGCGGCTTTCATTTTTTCCCAAATGGAAAACCCATTGGGACGGATAACCATACAGCCCCTGACAGGCGAGTGGTCGGCCAGTTTGGCCTCTTTAATAACATCCAGATACCATTGTGAGTAGTCGTCGGCGCGGTTTGTAATACGTTTTGCCATGCAGATAGTCTGATTTGGGGGGAATGTAACAATCTCAGTAAAATACAGCCTGCAGAGTAGAAGATAAAGAAGTAAAAAGGCTTTCAGCAGCAGAAGGTGTATGCAAGAAGTGAAATAAAGCAGATTCCGGGGTACAATTGGTTTCCCTATTTAATTGAAAAAGTGATATCTTTGTTTTCTGAAATCGATTCTTTGAAAAAGCGAATCGAGCCGGTCAGGATCATTGCAGTTCATTTCCGGTTTTTTTATCAATAAATTTGTTCAAAAA
>REDA01000051.1 GCA_007693745.1 Balneolaceae bacterium | reverse complement strand
ATGGATCCGTTTTCGAGAAACAGGGAGAGCGTGTAGTCGTCGGGGCTCTCAAGCCATCCTCTTTCAGCATTGATGAAAGCGCGGTAGCGTTCCTCAGTGGGTTCCTGAAAGAGCCTCACATCAATGAGTGAGTCCCCCTCCGCCCGAATATCTGTTATCAGAAAGGTATATCCATCCAGGTTGTTGTAAAACATCCCCGCCTGCAGATCAAAAGCCGGTTTTTGAGTGCGGATATCGATAAAAAGAGACCGGGCTTTGTGATTCGCCTCCGGAAGCACGTTGTTCGAAAAGTAGGCTGTGAACAGAAACAGGAAAAAGCCTGCCGTGAGTACCGGAAGCATAAGCTTCAGCGGATTGATGCCGGCTGCCCTGAGCGCGGTCAGCTCATTCCATTCCGAAAATCGGCCAAAAGCGATGAGCGTTGAGATCAGTACCGACATCGGGATGGCAAGTACGACCATGTAGGCGAGGTTGTTCAGGATAAGCTCGGTTACAATGCGCATCGGCAAACCTTTTCCCACCAGTTTATCCACATGCAATATGAGAAACTGCATCAGTAATAAAAACATTACTGTAAAGAAGCAGAATAAAAAAGGGCCGACATGCTTTTTCAGCAAATCTGTCTGAATGTGATTCAGCATCAGGAGAAAGTTTGAAATCCGGTTAGAGATCTGGGATTAGTGGAATATTTTTAGCTCTGTAAATAGTGAACAGATTTTTAACATATCAGAGAATCTTTTATTATTGACTGACAGACAATATTTCACCTCACATCCTGAATTTAATCAATCCTATTGCAATATCGTTACGGCGTTTGAAAGAATAATAGCAGACTGAAAGTTAAGACTTACTGGTGATCAACGTACGCTGTATTCCTGTTTCACTCTGGTTCGGACTCCTTTTCTTCTTTGCTTCTGTGGCTGATGTAACAGGGCAGGGAAGAGAAGAATCAGGTACTGAAGCAGTAACAGGCACATCTTTTTCGGATGATTATAAGCACACCTTCAAAATTGTGAGAGGAGAGAGTGTGAGCATCCCTTTTTTACGTCCGGTTCCGAATCTCTACTTTCTCAGCCTGAATATTGAACAGACGGGAATCACCCATCTGGCCGGAGAGGGATTTCTGATAGAAAAGCAAATTCTTGGACACAGGTCCGCCGCTCCTTCATTTTACTCATATCAGGATTATCAGAAGGCTTACCGAAGGGAAGCCCTCAGGCGAAACTGGTCTCTTCTCATCGCGGAAAGTGAACGCAGAGAGGAGAGGAGAAGGGGGCTGCTGGATTTGAGCATTTCCATACCCGGAGGGAGACAGTCTGCCTTTACGACCATTTTCGGTACCCCTGAAGTGAATCTGAGGGTAAATGGTGTGGCTCAGATGAATGTGGGTGCCTCCATTCAGCGTTCGGAAGACCCCTCACTGCCTCCCGACCAGCAGACCCGTGTCGATCCGACTTTTGATCAGAATCTTCAGCTCAACATTCAGGGGAATATCGGTGATAAGCTGAGTATTCAGACCGACTGGGATACAGAACGGGCGTTTGAATACCAGAACCGGCTCAATATTGTGTACAGCGGATATGATGATGAGATCATCAAGAGTATTGAAATGGGGAATGTAAGTATGGCCACGGGGAACTCCCTGATCCGCGGAGGGGGTGCTCTCTTCGGGATCAAAACCGTCGCAGAGTTCGGCTCTCTGAGGCTCACCTCGGTTCTCTCCCAGCAGGATGGGGAGAGCAATGTGGAAACGATTCGCGGCGGTTCGCAGGAGAGGCCCATATCCCTGAGGCCTGCGGATTACAGTGATGACCGGCATTTCTTTCTCGATTTTTATACCAGGCAGGAGTTCGAAAGAAGTATGTCGAATCCGCAGCAGCTGATTCAGACACTGCCGATAGCCGATGTGGAAGTTTGGGTGCTTCGTGAAAATATTCAGGCCGAGGAAGGTTCAAGGCTGGCAGTGGCACTGGCTGACAAGGGTGTGAACCGCCTTGCAGACGGGAGATTCAGCGCTCCGGACAACCGTTTTGATCCGTTTCCTGTATCACTGCTCAATCAATACAGAGATCAGCAGACCGGCGTTTCAGCTCCGGATCTGGGTGTGCAGGACTCCAGGAATTTTGAAGAGGGTTATTTTTCACTGCTTCAGGAGGGTATCGACTACACCATCAACAAGGTCTCAGGATATCTCTCGCTGCGGCGATCACTCGGAGCCAGGGAGGTACTGGCCGTAGCCTATAACTACAGGGGTGCAGGGGGGGAAATCATTGAGGTTGGTGAGCTGAACCGGGGAGGCGGAAACCGCATATTTCTGAAAATGCTTCGCCCCAAAAATGTGTCTACAGACAACAGCCTTTTTCCGATCACCATGCGGAATATCTACTCACTGGGAGTAAGCGGTATCACCCGGGAATCCCTGGAGCTGGAACTGCTGTTTACAGAAGAAAATATTGCGAGAAACCGGCTTCCGGGCCGTACTGCAACACTATTGCAGGATCTGGGTCTCGACCGTACTGATTCACAGGGTGCTCTGGAGCCGGATAATCAGCTCGATTTTGGCACCGGAACACTGGATGCACAAAACGGGCTTATCGTTTTCCCCTATCTGGAGCCATTTGGCGAAAGGATGAGAGAGCTTCTGGAGGATTCACCGGCCTCACAGCAGGATATCGACCGGCTGATCTACTCTGAACTTTATACAGAAAGGCAGCGTAATGCAGCTCAAAGTTCAAAAAACAGCTTTTACCAGATCAGCGGCACCTCAAGAGGCGGGGCGCAGGATAATTTTGCGCTGGGAATCGCTCTTGTGGAGGGCTCTGTCCGGGTGTTTGCCAACGGTGTGCAGCTGCAGGAAAATGTGGATTATCAGGTGGATTACACGTTTGGCAGTATTACCCTGCTTAACGACCGCTACACGGCTCCGGATCAGGATATCCGGATTGAGTATGAAGATCAGGCTTTTGCCTCCATTGAACAGAAAACTTTTACGGGACTGCGTGCTGAATATGAGCTGACCCGCGATATACGTCTGGGAGGTACCTTTTTCCGGTTTAGTGAGCGCCCTTTAGACGATAAAATCAGGATCGGGGATGAACCGATCAACAATTCAGTAATCGGACTGGACGCCAATGCACGGTTCGATGCGCCGTTTATCACCCGGTTTCTGGATGCCCTGCCGGTGATGCAGACCCGGGAGTCGTCCGAGTTCAGTTTCAGCGGAGAGTTCGCTCAACTCCGGCCGGGGATATCGGAAACCAGGGCTGTGAGCCGTGCTGTTCGTAACAATGAGCTGTTTCCGGATGAGGAACAGGGAATTTCGTTTATCGATGATTTTGAAGGTGCCAATATCAAGATCAATCTGTTGAACCCGAACCGGTGGTATCTGGCAGCTGCTCCCGCCGCAGTACCCGGTTATGAAGCCGACAAAGGGTTTTTTGAAGAGAGCGACTTCCCCGGGCAGCCGGTGGCAACCCAGCAGTCCAGAATCGACCGGTCCGACCTGCGCTCGAAATTTTCCTGGTATTCTATACCCCGAAATATCTCCACCATCCTCGATAATGTCACTTTTACTCCGGAATCGGAACCGGTACGCGTCAGGGACATATTTCCCGGCAGGGAGACCCAGAACCCGCAGGATGAGATTATCACAACCCTGGATATTTTCTACAATCCGACTGCAAGAGGACAGTACAACTATAATATGGATCTCAGACAGCTCCTGGAAGAGGAACCGGACAGAACCTGGGGGGGGATGACGGCTGTCCTTCCATCGGGCCAGGAAGATTTTACTCAAAACAATATTGAATTTCTGGAATTCTGGGTTCAGCCGGTTCTGCCGGGTGGAGTGTTGCCTGCTGGCGCTTCTGTGGATGACTATGATGGTCGTATTTATATCGATATCGGGCTGATCAGCGAGGATGTGATTCCAAACTCGAAACTGAACAGTGAAGACGGTCTTGCCCTCAACCCGGATGCCCTGGTTCCTGATAATCCCTCCAACCCGAGATCGGCTGTACCTGCCAACCCACCCCCTCCGGAGGGTCAGTTTTCCAATGAAAACAGACAACTGGAAGATGTAGGTCTCGACGGTCTTCCAAACAGAGACGGTGTAAACGGACTGGATGAGCGTACTATGTTTTCCCGGTTTATCGAGAGGATGCGGGAACTCTACGGAACCAATAGCGCTAAATTTCAGCGCATTTTTCAGGATCCTTCCAATGATGACTATGTTTATTATGGCGAATCTGCCGTGCAGGACAGACCTCTTCATGAGCGTTTTCACAGACTTCTTGGATTTACCGACGGAAACACACCGCTGGATCAAAGCGATCGCAGGGCGATTACCAACAGGCCGGATACGGAAGGTATTGTCAACCCCTCAACGGTAGCTCTGACAAATGCCTATTTCCAGTACGAGGTGGAATTTAATCCGGCTGATGAATCCGGCACACCGGGCACCTTTGTTGTGGACAGGGTGAGCGGCAGCCGGCAGCAGGACCGATGGTATCAGGTGCGTATTCCATTGAATGAGTTCAAGCGCAGGTTTGGAGATATCAATGATTTCCAGAATATCACCTATGTTCGGCTCTGGATGTCGGGTTACGAACAGCCTTTTACATTACGGTTTGCATCCCTGGAGTTTGTCGGAAGCCAGTGGAGGCAGGACGAAACGATCAACAATAACAGTGATCCTGCAGCCGAATTACGAATCAGTACGATCAATATTGAGGAAAACTCAAACCGTACGCCTATCCCTTACCGGCAACCATTCGGAGCGATTCGCGCACAAAACCGAGGATCACAGCTTCAGTCTCTGCAAAATGAACAATCGATTGTTCTGGATGTTTCCAATCTTGGTCCGGGAGGTGTGCAACTGATAAAAAGAGTTTATCCGGGAGGGCTTAACCTTTTGAACTACAGTAATATGAGGATGTTTATCCATGGTGAGGGGTACCGGAACAGGGAAGATGCCGAACTGGTGCTGAGGCTGGGGAATGATCTGGAAAATAACTTTTATGAGTACCGGCAGCCGGTAACACCTTCCAATCCCAACTTCCCGTTTATGCCGTTTGATCCGGGGAATGCCGGTCAGCTCTCAGAAGAGGCTGAGCAAGTGTGGATCTACGAGGAGAACAGCATGAATATCATCCTGGCCGCATTTAACCGCTTGAAACAGCTTCGGGATCAGGAACCAGGCGCGAATTTGGCAGAACTCTATGAGCGGGCGGACCTCCTGGAGGATGCAGCTCCCGGGGCTGTGGTGGCTATTCGCGGAAACCCGTCTCTTGGGAGGGTAACAGAGGTAGGTCTTGGAATCCGCAATCCCTTCGATCCTCAGAATCCATCCGGAAACGGAACTCCGGTACTCAATGCACAGTTCTGGCTGAATGAACTCAGGGTCTCCGGATTTGACAATGAGCGGGGCTGGGCGGCCAATGCGCGATCTACTCTGAAGCTGGCCGACTTTGCCACCCTGAATGCCAGTGTTGTAAGGCAGACGCAGGGATTTGGCTCACTCGATTCCCGGCTCGGGCAGCGGCGTGTCAATAATGAACTGGCTTATGATCTCTCTTCTCAGGTAAATCTTCACAGTTTTTTGCCCGACCGTTACGGCTGGAGCCTTCCTGTAAACCTGAGCGCGAGAAGGTCGGCCGCAGTACCCAAATTTCTGCCCAATCAGGGAGATATCCGCTTTTCAGACTTTGAAGAAGCGGTACGATCCAGAACCGATCTGGAGGAGTCGGGCCAGGATCAGCTTATTCGAAACAAGAGGAGGGAAATTGAGACCTTTTCCGAAACCTATGCCATTAATCTGTCAAATTTTACCAAAAGGAATTCAGAATCAGCTCTGGCCCGCTTTTTTATTGATAACACCACACTCAATTACAATTACAACACGACCAGCAGCCGGAATCCCCAGTACCGCTTTCAGGATAACTGGAATTACAATGCCGCTTTGAGATACAATCTGAATATCCGTAATGTGAGAACCCTTCGGCCCTTCGGTTTTACCGAATCTGTACCCTTGCTGAACCTACTGTCTGGTGTGGAATTTGGCTTGATGCCAAACAGTTTTACTGCCTCCACTTCTACCCGAAGAGCCTATGAGGAGAGAAAAAGAAGAGAACTCTTTGGTGAGGATAATCAGCCGCTTCAGCAAACCCATTCATTTACCTATGATACCAATCTTGGTTTGTCTTACAACCTGACACGCTCGATTAGTGCTTCATTTCAGTCACAGACAGTTTTTGACCTCGCCAGGGATGCGGTCGAAAATGCAGGGTTTGAGGGAGTGGACAGTACGGCATTTTCTCCGCTGCCCTCTATGAGGATCTATCAGGATTTATTCAGCGGGGATATTCGTCCCAGAAGAAACTCTTACACCGAAAGCTTCACAGCCGGATGGCAACCCAGGCTGAATCAGTTCAGGGGTCTGAACTGGATCAACTACAATGCCCGCTACTCGGGCGGTTTCAGATGGGAAAACAGTCCGTTCGGTTCGGATCTTGGCGCAAGGCTCTCAAATACGTTCCGGCTCGATCACACTCTCAGGCTGGATGTCAATAATTTGTTAACCCGAATCCCCTGGTACAGTAATGCAGCGGAAGCAGACAACAGGGAGTCCAGAGAGCGGGAACAGCGGCGACGCGGTAATACCGGTGAGACGGACGGGCCGGGTTTGGGTGATCACCTGACCTTCTACACACGGAAGGGGCTGCTGGCACTGTTCAGCCTCCGTTCGGTAGATGTGAACTACAACACATCCAAATCTTCAGCCCAGAGCGGATATGACGGCGGATCCGGATTCCTGGATCTGTTTGATGACAACAGACAGACCCCCTCGTTTGCATACAGACTGGGTCTGGAGGAAACGATTCCGCAAAGCAGGCTCATCACCAATCCCGACGGTACTTCTACACTGCAGCTTCCGGCAAGCAACACCTACACAGACAATATCACACTGAATACGTCACTCAATCCGTTCCGGAATATCACGGTTGACCTGAGCTGGCAGACGCAGTGGGATGAGCGGATCAGTGAATCGTTTTCACTCTCACCCGCCAATGAGTTAAGCAGTATCCGATCCGCTTCAGGGAACATTTCATCCACGGTATGGGCTTTTGGGTCCGGTTATGAAGTACTATTCAAACGACAGCTGGAGGCTGCTTTCACCGGGATGAGTCCGGATGAGAATGTGATTTCCGGAGAGCAGGGAGAGAACAACACATTGCTGAATGTGGTAAGGCTGCAGGATGATTTCAGGCAGGCATACCTGAGCAGCAGCTCCCTTGCAGGAGATAAGGGATTTACGGCCTTTCCGCTCCCAAACTGGAGAATCAGCTGGAACGGAGTGGAACGGTATATTCCGTTACTGGGCAGATTCATGCAGCGGGCCACCATTACGCATGCCTATAACGGACTCTATCGCGTGGGCTGGAACCTGAACAACAATGCCGGTGACCCCTTCGACCGGCGTGTGGGGAGTTACCGGGTGGAGGACTTCAGGCCCGAGTTCGAACCGGCCAACGTGACGGTGGAAAAACGATTTTCGCCGCTGGCTCAATTGAATGTGACCTGGGACAACGGACTTCGGACACAGGCCGGCTATGAAACCAGCCATATCACATCCCTTTCCATGTCCAACACTCAGGTAACAGAACGTATTTCCAAAGGTCTTCGCCTTTCCGTTGCCTATACTCTCAGGAACTTCAGGCTGCCGCTGCTCAGCCGCACGGCCAATAATCTGGATCTCACACTTAACGGGAGCTATATCGAAGACACCGAGCAGCGCTTTCTCCTCTTTTCGGATCTGGAACGGGCGTTGCAGGAGGGGAGCACCACCATTGTACGCGATCCCGATCAGTACAGTTTCTCACCCTCCCCGCCAACCGGGCAGTCGCGAATCAACGGCTCAGCTGTGGTGGGATATCGTTTTTCGACCACACTTCAGGCTAACCTTGAATACGCGTTCAGTCAGGTCCTGCCAAAATCGTCAAGAACCTTCAAACGGACTACCCACGACATCCGCTTCAGTTTCCGGATAAACATTCGTTCATGATTCGAAGGAGAGGATTCACTCAGTAATCCACCTTTTCCAGCTGGTAATGATCACCAAGAGCGCCATGGATACGGTTTCCCTCCAGATCAAGTTGGAAAAGGCGGTTTTCGCCGACATGGAAAAATGGAGCCCCAAAGCCTTCCGGAATACCCAGAAGCCTGATGGAATTTCCAGCTTCAGTCCACTCAAAAGAGCCTTCCGTAATGAAAACGGTCTCATCCTTTCCGATATAGACGGTCTTTTTGATGTAGGTGTAGTCTTTCATCAGCGTGATTTCCGTATCCAAGCCGGAACAATCTGCGCAGGGAAGTGTACCATGATAGGTGCCGGGCCAGTCGAGGGAGATCCGGCTGTTGTGGTGATCCGGCGGTGCCTGTTCCTGCTCAGAACTGCAGCCGGAGGCTGTAAACAGAATTGGACCCGTACAACAGAAAATAAGATAAAATAATAGTGATTTCAGCTTCATTGATCAAAGTATTTGCCGATAATGCATGTACTTCAGGAGTTGACTGAAAAGTAAAAAAAAAAGAATTTTTTTGTTAAAAAAACCTAATTTTTTTAGTTAAAAAAAAAGCCATAGATTGGATTGATTTGTATATACAGTTCTTATCAATTCTGAGCGGTTACAGTTTATAAGCTTTTGTTTTATCAAACAAAAATTATGTATGGCGGGAAAAAAGATGTGTAAAGTTTTGATAGTGGATGATGATTATGTGAATTCGCTGATGGCGAGAAAGATGATCGAATCATTTGGATACGAAGCCAGTACCGCATGGGATGGCCATGAGGCGGTTGATATGGCCAAAACCGGTGAGTTTGATATCATTTTAATGGATCTCAATATGCCGGGACTGGACGGATTGCAGGCAACACTGCAAATTCTTCAGCAGGAACTGACAAGCACAGTTCCTGTCATCGCTGTTACCGCTGATTCCAACTCGATCAGCAAGGGGCTGCATACCGAAGCGGGTATGAGTGACTATCTGCTGAAGCCTTTTAAAATCGAACAGTTAAAGGAGATGATCGACCGTTACGCAGTTGTAGTTGAGTGATCCATTGCCGGGGCGGTGTATTCTGTTTTTTTAAAACCATATAAAATCCGGTATATAGCTGTATATTTAATGGTATAGAACCTCAGTGAAACGGTAATGGAAGACATCAAATCATCAGAATCTTCAACTCATTCCGAGGGTTTTCATAATGAGAGCACCTATCTTAAAGGTCTTCTGTTCAACCCATCCAGGGATTCCGATACCATTCTGGTCACAGGTAAGGAGATCGACGGGAAACTTGGAAGAGACAGCCGGATTTCTCAAAACTTCATTGTCTGGACGACTCTCTTCATCTACCCTCTTTTCAGCGGTCTGGACTATCTCTACATAAACCATCTCTGGTTCGAGTTTTTACTGCTGAGGATTATTCTACTGGGTGTCATTTTCCTCTCTTTTGAATTCAGCAGGAAATCAAAAAAATTCTCTTCTTTACCCGTACATCTGATGATGGGAGGGGTGACATTGCAGATGATCATCTTCTCAATCTACGCGCCGCTGTTTGCACACTACTTCTATCTTGTGCTTCTATCCGTCAGCTCCGTTTTTGTAATGGCGGTTATGGTCTGGAGGTCTCAGCATGCAATTTTCCAGGTGATTGGCGCTATTGTCGCCTATCTGATTCTTGTTTCACTCTTAAGTGAAACCGCACTCGCTGAACATCTGGAATCCGGTGGTCTCTTCTATATGGGGGTGATGGTGCTCTCTGCATTCATCTCGGCACTCCGTTACGAATTTCAGGGAAAAAATGCGAGAATAGAGATTTACCAGGAGAAATACAGGGAGATTCTTCAAAAAGAGATCAGAAATATTATGGTTCAGCGTGATGAACTCAATACTTCGCTTCTCTCGATGGAAGATCTCAACATTGAAAAAAACAGATTTATTAACGTAGCCAGTCATGGAATCAAAAATCCGCTCTCGCGGATATTTGGCTTCCTGCAGCTCATCTCAATAGAGTTTGAAAATCTTCCGAAACTGGCACGGGAATATTTGGAGTATATTGAGGATTCTGCACACGAAATTAATGAGGTACTCGACAGATACGTAAATTTAAAGGCATTTAACAAGGAACCGGCCATGAAAATGGAGGCAGTGGATCTGTTACCTGTTCTGCAAAAAGCGTATTCAAAAATCTCCCACGAAGCTGACGGCCGAAATATCTCAATGAATCTTGAAATCCCGGATGAACCAGTCGAAATTTTAAGCGATAAACTTAGTCTCCAGCAGATTTTCTCAAGTCTCTTTAAATATGCAATACGCCTCTCTTCCAACAACAGTGAGATGAAGGTGGTAGTGGAGACCGAGAGGGGAAATGTGCGCATACATATCACCCAAACGAAATCAAGGATCGATATTCATCGTTTAAATGAGCTGTTCGACGCCCTCGAAACACTGACCAAAAAGAAAGAAAATGCAATGGGAGGTCAGGGACTGGGGCTCTCGCTGGCAAGAGTTCTGACCCACAAAATGAACGGTCACCTTTATTACTCTGCAAATCCCCATTCCGGGATTTACTTTTTAGTTGAATTTCCACTTGCTGAATATATAGAATCTGAAGAAAAATCATTCTCATGAAACAATTCCTGTTCATTTCTCTGCTCCTGTTTTCATCCGAATGGATTTCTGCTCAAACGCGAAGTTTCGAATTCTATGACTATGATGATGTTACCATGGAGGGGATGAGTTCTACGCAAAGTTACTTTTTCCGTGTACCGACTGATACCGATCTTTCACAAAGCTATATTACTCTGAACCTGGCCTGGTCAGAAACACTTCTTATGAACAGGTCTTTCGTCACCTTCCGGCTGGGAGATGTGGCTCACAGAACGGTTTCACTTGCAAGACTTGACGAATCGATTGTGATTCCCCTTGCGGATGCGGAACTGCTCGACGACAATTTTTTAAAGCTGGATATCCTTACTGAACTGACGATTTTTGACGATCGCTGCCGTGATATGCTGGCCAGGAGTCTTTGGTTGAATGTGCGGAAAAATTCCGAAATTTATCTCCACAGAACAGGTGTGATCGGGACCGTAAATATTGTGAGCCTGCTTCCCAGCGTACAGCATATCGGGCTTCCGGCATCCGTGGGGAAAAACGATATTGAAGCTGCCGCCTGGTTTTCATCCCACCTGAATCATCATTACAACATTCCGGATGCTGAAATTGTGAATTACAATCAGGCAATGCTTCATTCCAACTCCGTAATTTTCGGAGAATGGGGAAAACTACCCCAACGAATTCTGGAAAAAATCAGTAACAGACCCCTGGAAGGAGAGGGACTTCTTGAGATTATTGAACTGGAGCACGAAAGGGAAAACCAGTCACCACTGCTCACACGTCACCTGATCGTGACAGGGATTGGCACAGAAGCCTACAATCGGGCTGTTTATACTCTGCTGGATCACAATCAGTCTTCTTCAGCCTTTGGAACCTGGCTTAAAAGCAGAAACGCTGTGGCTCCATTTGAAACACCCAGACTTTATCGCAGAGAGCGGCTTCCGCTGGTAGATCCCGATCAGACCCCTGAAATACTTCAGGGTATCGGTGTTTTACAGTCGGTTCATAATTTCAGCACCACCGATTTTGGTTTTATTCCCGCCAACCTGGAATTTTTGCTAAGCGCCAGGTATAAAGCGGTGGCCGGTCGTCAGAATGCATTCATGAATATCTATCTGAACAATCTGCTCTTAACCAATACACGCCTGGATCACGGCGGACTCCTGCGGCTCTCCACCACAATCCGGGAGGATCTGCTGCTGCCTTTCAATGAATTAACGATTGAATTTGTGTTCTATCCCGCATCCGGAGAGTGTGAGGGGTCCGTGGAGGACTTTTTTGCCCAGATCAATTTCCATGAATCGGGGTTTCTGGCCAGAGGGTTCTACCGGCCGGAGATACTCTCCTTTTATCACTATTCTGCCGTTGCATACACCCCTGAAACCGTCATTATCATGGACAGGGAACTGACCTATGATTTCATCGATGTTGCCTCAACCATCGTAAAACATCTGAATGATAACCGGCGAAATCAGATGGAAATCTATCCGAGAGTCCATTTCACTTCAGATTTTGACAACCGGCCCCTGCCGGATGCACCGGTGATCGGGATCACACGCCAGAACTCATCCCTTTTCAATAAATTTAGCCGACGTAATCTTGTGACGAGTTCTGACGCCCGGATTATTTCTGAAAACCTGAACCGGGAACTATTTGAATTGCGGGATGGTGTAAATCTCGGAATAGCGCAGGTATTCTGGGAAAACCGTCAACCGATTTTGCTGATAAGCTCCATGGGTCCGCAGCCTGGAGCCGGTCTGAAGGCAGTGAGTGAAAATCTCAAACAGAATTTTGGCCGTCTCAATACAAATGCTGTGATAGCACACGAAAATGAGGGTCACTTTTTCAATATAAACCAGTACACCACCATTGTTGAACGGGAAGCCGGTTTTGACGTCCGGGACTGGTTCCTGCAATTCGGCTATATTATTCTGATTCTGATTTTACTTCTGATTGTTGTGGTCTATATGGTTCTGAAGAGATCTGTACTGGCAGCAAGAGAGCAATTTGACTAATCTGATCTCCATCACACATGAATTATGGTAAAGCA
Source organism: Balneolaceae bacterium (assembly GCA_007693745.1). GTDB lineage: Bacteria > Bacteroidota > Rhodothermia > Balneolales > Balneolaceae > Rhodohalobacter. The sequence continues at coordinate 9,997 of REDA01000051.1, read as the reverse complement.
AATTGCAGGCTTATTGGTATGTGTTACGATCTGTCTCGGAAACGTTCATAAGGCACATTCAACAGGATTTCCGCAGGGTAAAGACCGTACCATGCTCATCAACGGGCTTTTCTACTACCACGCCAATGCTTTTTGGGATATCAACCGCAACCTGAGCTACTATGATGAAGAGGGTTTGTATGAATCTCTCTCTTACAGAGTCTATGTAGAGCACGGTATCTCACTGAACCTGACCGGGATTCTGAGTTTTCCATATACCGGTGCACGGTTTGAAAACCTCACATTTGCAGAGGAGAGACGTTCGGCCGGAGATATTGAAGCGGGACTGGCCTGGCGCTTCTGGTATCCTGCCGAAGATTTTATGCTTTCGGCAAGAGCTCTGCTGATCTGGCCGGCCTACGCCAGCTCGCCCTCACCTGTCCCGGGTTACGGTTATACCGGCCTCGATTTTCAGCTGATTGCAGCCGGTGGAGTGACGCTGGGGAGAAGGGAAGCCTTCTACAGTATCAGCGGCGGATTCAGAACATATTTTGAGACAGATATTTTCCAGTGGCTCTACTCGGTGAATGCCGGGACAGGCCTTATCAGAAATGTGGAACTCCTGCTTGAACTGAGCGGCAGATGGTCTGAAAGCAGCGATGTTTCATTTACTCCACAGGATGTATTCATCAACACCAATTTTGATGTACATAAAATGGGAATCGGCTTACTCTGGATGATAAAACCTGATTCTGTTGGTTTAATCGGGCAGCTTTACAGAGATTACAGCGGAAGCAGAGTCGCGAAGGGTAGAGCCGCAAGTTTCAGTATTCTGCTCTTTTTTTAGAGGATCATGAGAAACAATGAAAGACGTCTTTTTACCAACATTGATCAGTTTCTGATTGAGAACGGGCTCCTGACAGATGAGCAGGCAGCCGATGCGAAAAGGGTTGCTGCCTACCATAACATCAGCCTCATAAAAGCCCTGTTTAATTTCGGATTCATTGCCCGTCCGGACTATGCGCGCGTGATTCAAAATTCGGGTTACCCCTATCAGCCGGTCAGGGAAATTTCATTTGATCCCGAATTGAGAGATCAATTTGATATACAGTGGCTCAACAGACAGCTTATTGCTCCTCTCTGCGTTCAGAATGGTGAACTGCTGGTTGCCGGCTGCGATCCTTTTGAAGTGAATACGATCGATGAAATTGAACAGATCAGCGGGTTGCCGGTGAAGCTGGTCATCGCTTCAGACCTGGATGTGATGTGGGTGATGCACAAAAACTATGGAATTGAAAATGTGAGAAGGGCTGTATTCGAGCTGGCTGACCGGGACAGAGAACGCTCAGCCATGGTCTCTTTTACAGACTCCCAGCTGATCATCATCGCTTTACTTGCGGGGATTACTGTAACGGCCCTTTTTTTATGGCCCGTTCCCACTGTGGTTGTCATTAATTTTCTCATTACGTTTATCTTCTTTGGGTCGGTTTTCTTTAAATTCTTTCTTGCCATCGTCGGTTCAACTGTTGAAATGAACAAAACGGTGACACAACAGGAAATCGATCTGCTGATTGAGGAGGAACTGCCTCTCTATACAATACAGCTGCCCGTGTATAAGGAGAGTGAAGTGGTTCGTTCACTGGTTCGAAGGCTCACCTCACTGGATTATCCCCGGCATCTTCTCGATATCAAACTGCTGATTGAGGAAGATGACGACATGACACTGGACGCACTGAGAGATCTCGATATCCCCGCAATATTTGAGCCGCTTGTTGTACCGCATCATATGCCGAAAACAAAGCCGAAAGCATGTAATTACGGCCTCTACTATACATCTGCTGAATATCTGACAATTTATGATGCTGAGGATATCCCGGATTCAGACCAGCTGAAAAAAGCAGTAGCCCTTTTTAAAAAGCTGCCTGAGGATCACGTGATCATTCAGTGCAGCCTCAATTACTTCAACAGATCGGAAAATTTTCTCACCCGGATGTTCACCATGGAGTATTCTACGTGGTTCGATTATATGCTGCCCGGGCTGGATAAGGTAAAAGTACCCATCCCGCTGGGGGGAACCAGTAACCATTTTAAATACAAGATATTGATGGAGCTGGGAGGATGGGATCCCTTTAATGTCACGGAAGATGCAGATCTCGGTATCCGAACCTACGCAAGAGGATATAAGGTCGGAGTGCTCGACTCAACGACCTTTGAAGAAGCCAACAAGGCACCCGGTAACTGGATCCGGCAGCGTTCACGCTGGATCAAAGGCTACATGCAGACCTGGCTTGTACACATGCGCCATCCGGTTGAACTGATCCGCACCATTGGCTGGAAAGGATTTTTGGGATTTCAACTGTTTATCGGTGGCACATTCATGACCTTCCTTCTCTATCCGATTCTTCTTTTTCTGTTTATGATTTACCTGATATTTCAGCCGGAAGTGTACAACCGGTTTTTTCCGGAGTATATACTCGGTTTTGCACTTGTGAATCTGCTGCTCGGCAACGCCCTCATCATCTACATTACCATGATGTCGGTCTATAAGCGCAAGTATTTCGAACTGATCCCATATGCCCTGCTTAATCCCTTTTACTGGCTTTTTCACTCGGTGGCCGCCTATAAAGGGCTTTGGCAACTGATCACCAAACCTTTCTACTGGGAAAAAACCACTCACGGCATCACAGACTTTAACAAGCCAAAAAAATGAAGTACTCCACAGTTTACGGTTGGGTAATCTCTGCAGCTCTTTTTGTCTGGATGATGTGGAACGCCTGGATTCTTTTTCAGGCTGACTTCTACACCATTGAGGCTCTTTTCTATCTTGCAAAGGCTCAGATCGTGTATGACGGATATTTCCCCAAACTCCCCACGATGGGGATTACTTACCCGCTGGTCTCCTTTCAGATGGTGCTTCTGATGTATCCCTTAGCCGGTGCCATGGCACCCATGGCTGCCTCCTCCCTTGGGATACTGGTTATTTTCCGGTATCTCTGGCACCTGTCTGACAAGGCAGACGTGCACCCGCTGTTCCATCTTTCGCTGACACTTTTCTTTTTTTTCAATCCGGCAGTGATCTATATGGGTGTATCAGGATCATCTTTTTATATGATTATCCTCGCGAATATTGTACTTCTATACCATCTGTTAAACTATCTGGATACGTCCAGCACCTTTAATCTGGCGATGGCCGGGATCTTTTACAGCCTGCTGATCTTTGTCGATTTTATTTTCCTCTGGGTTTTCATCTTCTTTCTTCCTGTGATCCTGCTTGTGGTGAGCCGGAATCTTGAATTCTCGAGCTTCTTTGAATTACAGGGGTTCAAGGCTCTCTTTAAGGAGAGCAACCTTCGTAACTACTTTATCGGAAAGTCGATTGCATCCATTTTTATGTTCACCATCCTTCCGGGTGCATCTATTCTGCTCTATCTCTTTTTTAACAATCTGTTTACAGACAACTTTTTTGACTTTCTGGACAACGCAAATTACAACTTCCGGGTGATCGAAGAGATGGCCATCGGTAATGTAGCCGGTGTGCAGCAAGACTTTTTTTTCCTGAGCAGCCCAAACAATTTTCTTCTCTCCATTATTCTCCTATGTCCGTTTCTGCCGCTGCTCGTCATCAATGCAGTTCGTGATCCCCTCAAACTCTATATCCTCTTTCTTCCAATCACCATCAAGTTTTTTGAAATCACCCGGATGAATATTCCGATCATTATCAGCCAGGGCTATCTTCTGGTTTCTGTGGTTGCTTTTTTCGGATTGATTCAGCTAAATAAAGGCGTTCTTTCCCGTAGGTTTAAAGGTGTTCTGGTGGCAGTTCTGGCCCTGTTCTCCATCTGGTTTAATCATAAATACTTTCAGTTTGAATCTACCCATGAGGAGCGTCAGGCCTATCATGAGTTCATGGACAAAGCTCCGGAAACCCTTCGTACTCTCTTTTTTGGCCGAACGGATCCGTTGGGAACTACTCAGGAGAGACGTTCTCCTTTCCGGTTTTTTTCTTCCCCACTGGATCAGGAAGAAGTCCGGGAACTGCGTTCTGTGATTACCGATCCGCAGAACACTGACTTCGGTCTCACCGCAGACAGACAGGCAACGGAAAGTGTACAATCTCCTCTTTTGACAACTTCCCGGAATTCAGGCTTCGACTTCCGTTATGACCCACGAATCGACGGTTTTACAGACAGAACCCTGCTTCCGGAACTGCTATACACGGGTGATAACCCGCATCTGCAAACCGCAGTTTTTCTGCGTGAAATCTCTTCTTCTGAGAATCGCGTACTCGCCGACGATGCAACAGCCTATCCGGTTATTGCCCTTCATGGCCGTATAAGGGATTTCGCTCTGCCCTACGAAAACGACTACATCACGTTTATCTCGAACCCCGAGTTTTATGCCGGTTATATATTGATTCCATCCAGGGAGAGTTTTTATCAGAGATTCGATATGGTTTACAATGTGGCACCGGGTCTGGGCACCCCCGATATACCCTATCGGATTCTCTTTGATAATGGTGTCTGGATGGTACTGGAAACCGTAAATGTTGTGCGGCTGGCAAGAGAACTCACAACTCTTTTTGTTCCTGAGTTTCCTGAAACGGAGACCTACCACAGTGTTGTCCTTGCCTCAAACGACCAGTCTGACCTGGCCCGCAGGAATCTGAGACGGCTTCGAAGCCGTTATAACGACCTGCAGGTACTGCCGGTGATGACTGAAGCAGATGGCAATCAATGGATCCGCTGGAGAGTTGTAACGGGCCGTTTTCCGGATCGCGAATCGGCTGTCAGGTGGAGGGTACGCCAACTTGCCGATGAAGATCTGCACTATCACACACATACAACGATCGACAACCGGCTCTTCCAGCCGGCAGAAACATTCGACCGGCAGCTTCAATCCTGGAGCCTGCTCCTCGGCAGGGTGAACAGAGAGGCCGATGCCGAACAGCTTCTGAAGCTTTGGGGTGAGTTTGGATTGAGCGAACTTCGCATCGGGCAGGAGGAGGGTGAGTATTTGCTGCTCACCGGTTTCTATAACGATTTTATCGCAGCTGAACTCCTCGCAGGTTACCTCTCCAGGCAGAGTTTCCAGAGGGTACTGATTCATGAGCTGCCAGCAAGGTAAAATTCGTGAGGGACAAATAACACCCACATTGTACGCGATACCAGCGGTATGAAACACGTTTTACTGCACGGCACATTGTCTGAAATGATTGCGGCAAATTTGAGTGATCGGTTTTACTTGCTTGAATATTGACCTTATTTTACTTCCGTTAATTTCTCACAGAATCCAGAAGAAATGAAATATATCGGAGCGCATGTCAGTGCAGCCGGCGGGGTTGAAAAAACACCCGAACGGGCAAATGGAATCGGGGCAAACGCCTTTGCCCTGTTCACCAAAAACCAGAGACAGTGGAAGTCTGCACCACTGACAGACGAATCGATTGCAGCGTTTGCCAAACAAGTGCAGAATCTCGGCTTCGAAACGGATAAAATCATCCCACACGACAGCTATCTGATCAATCTGGGTCATCCGGAAAGGGAAGGATTGCAAAAATCGAGGGACGCTTTTCTGGATGAACTTCAGCGCTGCGAACTTCTTGGCATTGAGCTTCTCAACTTCCATCCGGGAAGTCATCTCGGAAAAATCAGTGAATCGGAATGCCTGAAGATTATCGCCGATTCCATCAACGAAGCCCTTGCCAGAACCTCTCGTGTGAAAGCGGTGATAGAGAATACGGCGGGTCAGGGAACCAACGTAGGCTACCGGTTTGAACACCTTGCAGAGATTATCGCTCAGGTGGAACAGAAGAAGAGGGTAGGGGTCTGCATCGATACAGCTCACGCCTTCGCCGCCGGATATGATATCCGTACCGAGACAGCTTTTAAAGAAACTTTTTATGAATTCGGGTCGGCAGTCGGATTTGAGTATCTTCTGGCCATGCACCTGAACGACTCGAAAAAAGAGCTGGGAACCAGAGTGGACCGTCATGAACGCCTGGGTGAGGGACATATTGGAATTGTACCCTTTGAACAGATGATGAACGACTCGCGGTTCGACAATATCCCGCTGATTCTTGAAACGCCCGATCCTGATCGATGGGATGAGGAGATCGCCTTGCTGCGAAGTCTTCAAAAGTAGATTTTCACCCATATCGCTATGTCAAAAAAGAAATTGTACCTGCTCGATGGAATGGCACTTGCCTATCGCGCGCACTTCGCATTTATCAAAAGCAGACTTCAGAACTCTGAAGGAATTGCAACCGGACCCATTCTCGGGTTTGCCAACACCCTGGTTAAACTCCTTGAAGAAGATGAACCGACCCACATTGCCGTAGCCTGGGATACGCATGCTCCCACCTTCCGCCACGAACTGGATGAAGAGTACAAGGCAAATCGTCCGCCTCAACCCGATGAACTCAGGGCCGGAATCCCGCTGATCAAGGAGATGATTTCCGGGTTTGGTATCTCAAATATTGAACAGGATGGATTTGAAGCGGATGATATCATCGGAACCATTGCATCCCTGGCCAAAAAAGAGGATGCGGATGTCTTTTTGGTGACGCCGGATAAAGATTTCATGCAGCTGGTAGATCACCATATCCATATGCTGAAGCCCGATAACAAGAATGGCGGTTTTATACGGATCGACAGAGAAGGAGTGTTGGAGTACTTTGGTGTCTATCCCGAACAGGTGATCGATGTTCTGGCGATTATTGGAGACACGTCAGATAATATTCCGGGTGTGCCGGGAATTGGTAAAAAGGGTGCGCCAACCCTGATTCGTGAGTACGGAAGCCTGGAAAAAGCGATTGAAGCGGCTCCGGAAATGAAGTCCAAAAGAAACCGGGAAGGCCTCACACAGTTTTCCGGACAGGCACTGCACGCCAAAATCATGGTCACCATCCGGACAGACGTGCCCGATGTGGCTCCCTGGCAGTCGATGGAGTGGAAGGGTGCCGACCGCAAAACTCTCGGTCTGTTCTTCAAACGGATGGAGTTCCGGACGCTCACCAGAAAATACCTGGGCAGTGACGGAACAGGACAGGGACTTCTCTTTGACGGGGGATCGGCGGAGGGGAACGATTCCGCAGAGAAACCGGAACCTGTGTACACATCGTACTCCGAATCAGAAACCGGCTACAAGCTGATAGAAACAGTTGAAGAGATCCGGGCGGTGATCCACTCTTTGAATGGGGCAGATATGGTCTGCTTCGATACGGAAACGGACGGAACGGATCCCCTTCGGGCGAAAATGGTGGGGCTCGCACTCTCTTCGGACCCCAAAAAGGCCTGGTATATTCCGGTTAACACAGATGGCGCCCTAACTGAGCGGGAGCTGAAGCCTCTGGTTGAGGAACTATTTGGAAATGAAAGTGTGACCAAAGTGGCGCACAACTATAAATTTGACTGGCTGATCCTGAAAAACGCCGGGATTGAGATCAGGGGACCGGTTTTTGATACCATGATAGCTGCTTATCTGATCGACAGCAGCCAAAAACTAAAAATGGACGACCTGTCGCGTAAATATCTTCAGTACGATCCTGTACCCATCGAAAAACTGATCGGTTCCGGAAAAGAGCAGCGATCGATGGCCGACCTGCCACCGGAAGAGGTTTTTGTGTATGCCTGTGAAGATGCAGACATCACTCTGAGGCTTGCCCTTCTGTTTAAAGAGCATCTGCAGAAAGACGATCTCTGGATGATCGCGCGTGATATGGAGTTCCCGCTCGTTCCTGTACTGGCGGGAATGGAGAGAAATGGAGTAAGAATTGACACGGTGATGCTGAATCAGTTTTCGGCTGAGCTCACAAAGGATATGGATCAGCTGGAATCTGAAATTTTTGAGAAGGCCGGAGAGGAGTTTAACCTCAACTCACCGCAGCAACTCGGAACCATACTCTTCGGGAAACTTGGGCTTCCTTCCGGCAGGAAAACGAAAACAGGCCAGTATTCCACTTCGGAATCCGTTTTGTCGGAGCTGGCGGTGACCCACGAACTGCCATCCTTGATTCTGGATTACCGAAGCCTCACAAAACTGAGATCGACCTACGTGGATGCACTTCCCAGACTTGCGGATCCCCTTACGCAGCGAATCCACACCGATTTCAATCAGACAGTAACGGCCACCGGCCGCCTCTCTTCCTCCAGCCCGAATTTACAGAACATCCCGATCAGAACTGCAAGGGGAAGGGAGATCCGGAAGGCATTCATTCCGGAAAAGGGGTTCAGGCTTATGGCTGCCGACTATTCTCAGGTAGAACTCAGGGTCATTGCTTCCATTTCGGAGGATGAACAGATGATGCAGGCGTTCAAAAACCGGGAGGATATCCATTCCAGAACAGCGATGGAGCTCTTCGGTCTCTCATCCGCGGATGAAGTGACCCCGGATCACCGGCGCAAGGCGAAAGAGGTGAATTTTGGGATCCCGTACGGGGTGAGTGCGTACGGACTGGCTTCGCGGCTTGGAATCAGCAATGCCGAAGGGAAGGAGCTGATCGATCGCTATTTTGGCCGTTTCCCGGGGATTCAGTCCTATATCGATACGACTATCGAATTTGCCAGGGAGCACGGCTACGTTGCCACACTGCTCGGGAGACGCCGGTATATACCTGATATCCGCTCTTCAAACTGGAACCTGAGAGGGTTTGCCGAGAGAACGGCCATCAACATGCCGATCCAGGGCACGGCAGCCGATATCATTAAACTGGCCATGATCGATATCCAAGGCTACCTTGCAGAGAATCAATTGCAATCGAGAATGCTTCTTCAGGTTCACGACGAACTTGTATTTGAAATAGAAGAATCTGAAACAGAGACTGTTCCACTGAAAATCAGGCAGCTGATGGAAGAGGCATTCAGATTAAAGGTACCCCTGGTCGCAGAAACCGGTGTGGCCGGAAACTGGCTGGAAGCTCATTAAAGAGCGCGCCTCTTGAGTACTTCCGGTGCCGATCTTGCAATAATTCCGTTCTGATACCCTGGCTCACCGCCGGCCGGAACCCCGGACTGGTCAGAATTGATGGCCGGGAATCTTAACCTGACATTAAAAGATATTATGAGGCAGGGAGCAGAGCCTTCTATCTGAAACTGATACCGGCGCCCAGCGTGTAGCTGTTGTAGGTTGACCGTGTGTAGTTGAAACTAATAGCAAACACGGCAAGCCGGATCCTTCCGCCAACAAACGCGTGGACTTTATTGCCGCCGATCAGTTCAATATCGATCGGATCGGTGATGGCATCCACCTTTTTCGTGGGGCCACCGGGCTCCAGTTCATTCATATCCACCGGAACCAAAATTGGATAATTACCCGCTGCCTTTAAGGTTGTTTTCGAATCCTGGAATCCCACTCCCCCATACACAGAAAAGATCGGAAGCTGCTTGCCCACGATCAGATTGGCTGTATAGGCATTCGATTGAAATTTAAAAGCCTGATTTTGCCAGAAAGAATCGGGGTAAGGGTTTTCGGTGTTGAAATCCACAATGGGTCTTTCATCAACCATTAAATCCAGGTGCAGGTTTGTGAATCCAAATTGTACAGAAACATCCACCGGCAGCGAACCCAGCCACTGGTTAAGGCCGTGCTGAACTCCAAATCCGATCACCCCGTAATCCACATCTTCTCCAACGGCGATATTCGGCACATATCGGATACTCAGATTCGTATCCCTGATCAGCCCGACGGTTAACTGAGCCATCGGTGTGGGAACAATCGGTATTCCGGTACCCTCAGGCATCCTGAATGAGTAGAGCTCTTCTGTCTGACCGGATACGGGATTAAGATAAAACTCACCAACTCTCGGGCCTGGCGTGTCCTCACCAAAAAGAGTCGGGGTAACTGAACCGCCATCCAGGATCTGAAGCCGTTCGAGGGAGAGACTTGCCACATTGAAAATCTGATCTGCATCGGGAACCATGGCAGCGGTAACGGAAACCCTCAGGTCAAAACCGAGTGTTCGGTGCGGCTTTGGAGAGGTGAACCACGCGGAGTTCAGTCCGGCTCCGAACCCTGTGCCAAA
>REDA01000098.1 GCA_007693745.1 Balneolaceae bacterium | reverse complement strand
CCTGTGTACCGCGAAGAGATCCATGAGGGAGCTGTCCTGACGCGCATCTCTTCGAGCCATCTGCGGGTCGGTACGTTTGAATACGCCCGCCACGCCCTGCCACAGGAGGATTTTATGAAGCTGATCCGCTACGCCCTGGAACGTCACGATCCTGATCTGGCCGGATCGGAAACCCCGGCAGTGGAACTGCTTCAAAGGGTTCTGCAGAGGCAGGCTAAACTGATCTGCGAATGGATGCGGGTCGGGTTCATTCACGGTGTGATGAATACCGACAACATGTCAGTGGCCGGAGAGACCTTCGACTACGGCCCCTGCGCTTTCATGAACGCCTTTGATCCCGCTACGGTCTTCAGCTCCATCGACACGCAGGGTCGCTACGCTTTTGGAAATCAACCCAAAATCGCACACTGGAACCTCAGCCGGCTTGCGGGTGCCCTGCTCCCTGCCATCGACAGTGATGAGGATAAGGCGGTGGAAAAAGCGACAGAAATTCTGGATCGTTTTCCGCCACTCTTTGAAAAACAGTGGGTACAGATGATGGGCGAAAAGCTCGGCTTTACGGAACTGCAGGCGTCCGCCCGCCCCCGGGTGGACCATTTTCTGCAGCGGCTCAGAGAGATCCGGGCCGATTATACCAACAGCTTTCTGGCGCTGCAGGGCGACCTGACAGATGAGACCCTGCTTCTTACCGCCGATTCCCCTTCCGGCGGACTCAGCGCGTTTCATCAGATCAAAAAAGAGTGGGAGGAGATGCTACAGGAGGCCCGTATCTCTAAAAAGGAGGCCATCGCCCGGATGAGAAAAGTAAATCCGGTTGCCATTCCCAGAAACCATCTTGTGGAAGAGGCATTGGATCAGGCCACAAAAGAGAGAAATATGGATCTGTTCCAAACATTGCTTGAAATTGTACAAATCCCCTACCATTTTGAGGGCGACCCATCAGCCTGGCAGAAGCCGCCAACAGGTGGTGATCAGGGATACAAAACCTTCTGCGGCACCTGAAAAAGCGATCTGCGGGGCAGTATCAGGAGATGAAAAGAGGCTCGACAAATCGGTGCTGAATCGGTTAAATATACCGCCGGAATGCACTTCGGCTATGAACCAAAAAACTGGCTCCAGTAGCCCCGGATAAAAATCAGAAGAATAATCAGGGGCAGAATATAACTGATATAAATCCGGGTCCAGCCGGCCAGTTTGAGCCCCTCACCACTGTTCGCCTCCTCCCGGAACGCCTTCCAGCCCCAGCCATACCGACTGGTCGTAAAAAAGAGAAACACAAGGGCACCAAGCGGAAGAATCGTAGTGCTCAGAATCATATCCTTCAGTTCCAGAATTGTGGATCCTTCGCCAAGAGGCTGAATATGGGATAGCAGGTTGAACCCGAGAACAGTTGGCATCGAAAGAAGAATCAGGGCAAAAGCATTGACCCATGATGCCCGCTTTCGGCTCCAGCCGTGGGTGTCAATCCAGTAGCTGACAATATTTTCAAAAGCGGCAATCACCGTGGTGATGGCGGCGAAACTCATGAAGAGAAAAAAGAGCGAACCCCAGAAAGCCCCGCCGGCCATCTGGTTGAAGATATTCGGAAGGGTCACAAAAAGGAGTCCGGGGCCCTGACCCGGATTCACGGCAAAGGCAAAGCAGGCTGGAAAGACAATCAGACCGCTCATCAGGGCAACGGACACATCGATTCCCATAATCCGAAGTGCTTCACCGGGCAGGGCACGCTCCTTGCCGATATAGCTGCCGAAGATCGCCATCCCTCCCATCCCGAGGCTCAGGGTGAAAAAAGCCTGACCCATCGCGGCGATAATCACCTGATAGGGACCCGCTTCCAGAAAGCGGGTGAGATCGGGCAGAAGATAGAAACGAAGACCTTCACCGGCTCCCTCCAGGGTAACGGCTTTCACGGCCAGCAACCCGAGAAGAAGAAAAAGAGAGAGCATCATCCCCTTTGAAACCCGCTCCACCCCCTTCTGCAGGCCGATGCCGGTTACAACAAAACCGATGATCACTGAAAGCGCCATCCAGAAGGTGAGACTGACCGGATCGGTAAGCATGGAATCAAAAAAGGGGCCTGTTTCAGCGGGGGAGAGTCCCGACAGACGGCCTGTGAAACTCGAATAGAGGTAGGCGAGAATCCATCCTGTTACAGTGGTGTAGAACATCATCAGCAGATAGTTGCCGGCAATCCCGATATGACCGAACCAGTTCCACCGGGTTCCCTCCGGCTGCAGGGTTTCAAACGCTTTGCCGATATTCTGTTTGGCTGCGCGTCCCACCGATAGCTCCATAATCATCACGGGAAGCCCCAGTATCAGCAAAAAGAGCAGGTAGATCAGAACAAAAGAGGCTCCGCCATACTGTCCGGTAATAAATGGAAAACGCCACACATTGCCCAAACCTATCGCACAACCGGCAGCCAGAAGAAGAAACCCGAGCCGGGTATTCAGCATTTCACGGGGCGGGTGATTCGACATGACACTCTATTTTGTTACGGATCCGAAAAAGGGGAATGATACACTGCAGTCTGTGCTCATGCAACCGTTTTTTCTCCAAAATGTGACAAATCGATTTCGGATGAACAGTCCCGGCTCTCAGACTGAAATAAATTGCATGAACAATTCAGAGCCTGGAAAGTCGAATTGCAATCAGCCATTTTGACTTCAGTACAGGTCATTATAGATAATAAATTGACTTGAAGTAAAGTCAAATTTTCTTTACTATTGACCTAAAATAAGGCCAACAGTATGGATGAATTATATCGTTATCAGGAAGAGATTCTCGGGAATATCTCTGATCGTTTTTTCCGGTCATTGTATGGGAATCTCAATTGGAACACACGCTTTCTCGGCATTACCGGACTTCGAGGTGTGGGTAAAACAACCATGCTTCTTCAATATCTCAAATTTGGCGCAACGGACAGAAAACAGACACTTTACGTAACAGCCGACCATCCCTGGTTTTATGACAATACTCTCCTGGAGTTGGCGCAACGATTTTCAAAATTTGGTGGAACCCATCTTTTGATAGACGAGATTCATCGATATCCAAGCTGGTCGAGAGAGCTAAAAAACATCTACGATGGTCTGCCCGGCCTGCAGGTCATTTTTACGGCATCCTCTGTGCTTGACATTTTGCAAGGTGAATCAGATTTAAGCAGACGTGCTTTAACCAAAGAGTTGCCCGGCCTCTCATTCCGTGAGTATCTGGAGTTGCGTTATGGATTTATATTTCCGTCCCTCACTTTGGAAGAGCTGTTAAGAGAACCTGAAGAACCTGCCACCATGGTTCTGTCCAGGCTTAAACCGCTCGCAGCATTTAATGATTACCTTGTTTCCGGTTATTTCCCTTTTTCACTGACACAGCCTGGCGACTCATTTCGACAGCTTCTGAATCAGGTGATCAATACCGTGATGGAAGTAGATTTGCAACTCATTGAGGAGTACTCAGCATCAAATACTATCCAGATGAAAAAACTCCTGGGTGTACTGGCTGAATCTGTGCCCTTTGAACCGAATATTTCAAAAATTGCCGGACGCTTGACGATGGGTCGAGACACGGTTAAAACCTATCTGTACAATCTTGAGCGTGCAAGACTCCTGAATCTGCTAAGGCGTTCCGTAAAGGGGGTTGCTGCACTGCAGAAGCCTGACAAAATTTATCTCGAAAACAGCAACCTGAGTTATGCACTAAAAGCAAATCCGGAAAGAGGAACCATCCGGGAGACCTTTTTTGTAAATCAGATGCGTAATGCCGGACATCGCATCGGACTTCCAAAACAGGGGGATGTGATCGTTGATGAAAGATGGACATTTGAAATTGGTGGTTTATCAAAAGAGAGCAGGCAGATTCGCAGCAGTGAACAGGCATACCTTGCGCTCGATGAGCTGGAGCATCCATACCTGAACCGGATTCCACTTTGGCTTTTTGGATTCCTCTATTGAGCTACACTACACGTTTGCATTCTCAGATTGGCCTTGCAATATTGTTTGAATCATTTATCTTTTGCAGGAAATCTGAATGATAACATAATTTCCTCCTGGTATGAGTATCAGAACCCTTTTTATCCTGCTATTTTTCTTACTTTTTACTGTTGAAACCGCGCTTGGCCAGTTTAGCCGGCTTCGTGACAGAGCCGTAAATGCCGCCCAGGACAGGCTCCAGCAGCGTGTGGAAGAACGGATCTATCACGAAATAGACCAGGCGGTGTACCGTGCCGTTGATAATGCTTTTGATTCTGTCATCGGGGCACCTCATGAACGTGGAGATTTCCGGACCGAAGAGGAATATCAGGCAGCGATGAATCAGTGGCGTATGTCGCTGATATCGATGGGCGCCGATATCGAAGTCAGGGATGAATACTCCTTTTCCATACTGAACAGAATGAGGATTTCCGGAACTGATGAACAGGGTAACCCCATGGAACCGGTCTATTTGCATGCTCTGATCGAGCCGGATGCCACCTACAGCGGAACCACAGTGCCGGACCAGGAGAGTGGCGGGGAAGTGGTAATTATTTTCGACGGCGACACCAATGCCATGATCATGTTTATCGAATCGGACGGGGAGAAAATGTCGATGGTCTATGGCGGCGATTTCATGCTCTCCGCGATGGAGGGGCTCTCTGATGAGTTTGAGGTGGATGAGATCGATCCGGCAGACATCCCCGATGCCTATGCGGAGAAATTCACCGAACTGGGTACCAAAACCATTCACGGTGTACAAGCCACAGGGTACAGCATGGAAGATGAAGCCGTATCAGTAGAGTACTGGATTACCACAGAGTTTGGAGACCACTCTGTGGCATCGGGTGGAGGTACACAATCGCCATCCACACTCATAGCGCCGGGCATCCCCCGCTCACATGGAGCTCTCCTGCTGGAGGCCAGGGTCATTGACAAAGAAGAGGGATCCAGCTTTATTATGGAGTCGGTGGAGATACGCCGTAATGCCGGGTTGCGCTTTTCAAGCGAAGACTATCCCCGTATCCGGCTGGGGGAGTAGAAGGCCACATTTCCAGCTTGTATTCCGATTTTTGCTCTTTTCTTATACAGTTCATGAGAACGTCATGATACACTGTTCTGAATGATCACAGAATGCCAGCCCGACTTATAGGTTTCATATCCCGGAGATTGCGCATGGGCAACCAGTACCCCTTTGCCACTCACTTCAGTTTGCATATACCCTCTCTCTTGCGCAAACAGCTTCTCTCTGCCGTCAAATTCAATAAAATCCAAAATACGTTCGTCCGTATCCGCAAGGATCCGTCCGTTATCGTCCACAATCA
>REDA01000012.1 GCA_007693745.1 Balneolaceae bacterium | reverse complement strand
CAGAGGCTGCATAGAGAGTGGGCGCGGGGGAATATCCCTGAATGGGATTTGCATGGATCAGCGTGACAGTCATCTGCATGCCTGCAAAAACGAGCGTAACAAGTGTGGCAAGCCGCATGAGAGAATGAAACTGTAGTATGGGTCGGTATTTCCGCATAGTTTTGAAGGGTAGTTAATTGAAACGCAGATTCAATTCATAAGTTCCCTGAAACATAGCTTTGGATTCTAAAAGACCGTTTTTTAATCCTGCTTGTATTTGAAGAGTTTATCTGCCCCTACCTTCTCTTCAGCCTGAGAGAGCGCATAGGCACTTTCAAAAAGAACGATCGGATTTCCTTCCATATCGCGGGTGATATGGGTTGAATAACTCTTTTCGAGCCGGGCAATAATCTCCTTGCTCTCATTCGGCAGCCATCGGGCCGCATGATAGGTAACCGGCTGGGTATAAAGTTCCACACCGTACTCTTCGAGCATGCGATGGGTAACCACCTCAAACTGCAGTGCTCCCACCGTACCCAGGAGTAACTCATTGCCGATCCCGTTGGGAACCTCAAATACATGCACCACACCCTCTTCCGAGAGTTGTTTGAGGCCCTCACGCAGCTGTTTTCTCTTGAAGGGATCCTTCGTGGAAGCTTTCATGAAATGTTCGGGAGTAAAGAGAGGGATCACATTGAATGTCACCGGCTGTTCAGCATGCAGTGTAGATCCGATCCTGAAAAAACCGGGATTAAACAGGGACACAATATCTCCGGGATAGGCTTCCTCGAGAATATTGCGCTCATCGCCCATCAGAGTATGGGGAGTGGACATCTTCACCTTTTTCCCCGTTCCGGCATGGATTACATCCAGTCCCCGGACAAATCTTCCGGAAGTAACGCGAATAAAAGCGGCGCAGTCGCGGTGATCCGGGTTCATGTTTGCCTGTAACTTGAAGATAAATCCGCTGAAGGGCATCTCCAGCCCGCGTAGTTCGCCCTCTGCATTGAGATAGGGCTGGGGTGAAGGGGCCAGCTCCCTGAAGTAATTCAGAAATACATCCAGTCCGAAATTATTCAGAGCCGAACCGAAGAATACCGGGGATACGGTGCCTTTTTCAAAACCCTGACGATCCATCGCACTGTACATATCTTCAATCAGCAGAATTTCCTCCATGAGTTCTTCCTTCTCTGTTTCGGTCAGAGAGGTTTCGGCAAGACCTTCCTCGAGGGGGTAGATGTCCGCTTCCGCTTTTTTCGCGCCATGTTTGCTTTTACGGTAGAGGTGGAGTTCCCGGCCGATCAGGTCATAAATTCCCTGAAACTTCTGCCCGTAACCAACCGGCCAGTTTGCAGGGATCGCTTCAATACCGAGTCTGTTTTCGATGTTGCTCAGCACTTCCAGCGGAGCCATACCCGGCCTGTCGCATTTATTCACAAAGGTAATGACCGGAACCTGCCGCAGTTTACACACCTCAAACAGTTTTTCTGTCTGTTCCTCCACCCCTTTGGCAACATCAATCACCATAAGACCGGAGTCGGCAGCCACGAGTGTACGGAGGGTATCTTCGGAGAAATCCTTGTGACCGGGGGTATCCAGCAGATTGTAACGAATCCCATCCTTGTCGAACCGGAGTACCGAAGAGGTGACCGAGATGCCCCGCTCCTTTTCAATCGCCATCCAGTCGGATGCCGCATAGCGCGCGGCCTTCCGCTGCCGTATCGATCCGGCTTCGTGGATCGCACCTCCGTAGAGAAGCAGTTTTTCGGTAAGAGTGGTTTTCCCGGCATCGGGATGGGAAATAATTGCAAATGTTCTGCGTCGCTCACACTCTTTGAGTATGGAGTGCTTACCCTGTGCGGTTTCTGGCATAGTTTTCAAAAATTTAATAATCTGAAATGTACAGATTTTTTGGCTTTTAATCAGTTTGAAGGGGGGACTTTGAAAAAGCCGGATTATGGTTGTTTTTTTCTGCTCTTTCAACCATATTCCCTGCATAAACCAACTACCTTAACTGAACCGGCTTCAACCGTTTGAAGACGTTTCTGAACCAATCTGATCTGAATTTATGGCCTCTGCCCTGTCTTTTCTCGACTGGATCTTTGTTGTGTCCTACTTTGTCTTTGCTTTGGGTATCGCGCTCTACTATTACACCCGAGCGGGGAAAAATACAACGGAGTTTTTCCTCTCCGGCCGGAGTATGCCGTGGTGGATTATTGGAACCAGCATGGTTGCAACTACGTTTGCGGCGGATACTCCTCTTGCGGTCACTGAAATGGTTGCACTGGACGGGATTGCCGGCAACTGGCTCTGGTGGAATTTCCTGATGGGAGGGATGCTTACCGTCTTCTTCTTCGCCAGGCTCTGGAGGAGAAGCGGTGTGCTAACCGATGTTGAATTCATAGAGCTTCGCTACAGCGGCCCGGAGGCAGCCTGGCTGCGGGGGATCAAAGCGATCTATTTCGGATTGTTGATGAATGTGATCATTCTCGGGTGGGTAACACTTGCCATGGAGACGATCTTTAATATTCTGTTTCCCGGACTCACACTATTTGGACAGGAGTCATTCAGCTTTTTTGGGATATACATCAGCGCGCCTCTGATGCTGGTCGGATTTCTGATCATTTTTGTTGGATTCTTTTCGCTGATATCCGGACTCTGGGGGGTTGCTGTCACCGATATTTTCCAGTTTGCCATTGCTCTGGGCGGAACCATTGTTCTGGCCGTTTACGCAGTGAACATTCCGGAAATTGGCGGGATCTCCGGTCTGCAGGAAAAACTGCCCCCGGAAACGTTTCGTTTTCTCCCCTCTTTTGGAGACACCGTTGAGGGTGTAGCCGTCCTCACGCTTAGTTTTGGTGCGTTTGCTGCCTATTTCGGTGTGCAGTGGTGGTCGAGCTGGTATCCCGGTTCAGAACCCGGAGGCGGCGGTTATGTGGCGCAGAGAATCATGAGTGCCAAGGATGAAAAACACTCACTGTTTGCCACACTCTGGTTTAATATCGCACACTACTGCCTGCGTCCCTGGCCGTGGATTATTGTAGCTCTGGTCTCCCTGGTGCTCTATCCCGATCTCACCGACTCACGTGAAGGATTCGTTCTGGTGATGCGGGATGTGCTGCCTTCCGGGCTCCTCGGGCTTCTCTTTGCAGCATTTCTGGCGGCTTTTACCAGTACGTTTGCAGCTCATTTGAACTGGGGAACCTCCTATCTGGTAAACGACTTCTGGCGGCGTTTCATCAAAAAGGATGCCGATGAGAAATATTATGTAATGGTATCCAGGATCCTCACGTTTGTACTGGCCATTGTTGCCTTTTTTGTGACTACACAGCTCGACAGTATCCGGCAGGCCTGGGGATTGGTACTGACGGCTTCCGGCGGACTCGGCCTTGTGCTGATTCTGAGATGGTACTGGTGGAGAATTAATGCCTGGAGTGAACTGGCGGCATCCCTGACTCCTATCTTTCTGGTATTTATGGTACTGCTCGGAGTGCCGGTACCGGGTATTGCGGATCCGTTTCCCATGAACCTCTTCTATGTAGTGGGAATCACAACGGTTGTCTGGCTTCTGGTGACATTCCTCACCAAACCTTCAGACAGGAAGACACTCACTACCTTTTACCGGAGAGTACGCCCGGGCGGCCCCGGATGGGCTCCGCTTGTGAAGGAAAATCCGGATGTAAATTCAGATGGTTCCCTCTGGCCGCTGCTTGGTAACTGGGTTGCCGGTGTCATTATGGTCTATATGGCGCTGTTCGGTTTTGGCCATTTTCTGTTTGGCAACTACGGATACTTTTTCCTCTGCCTGGCAATCGGCCTGGTCGCTCTCGCCTGGCTCTACATGGATCTGAGCAAGAGGGGATTCGATACCATCATCGAACACCACGACCCGGAGAATCCGGACGAACGCGTTGGCGATTAGAAAGTACCATATCGGACTCACTCAGTGGGGTTATAAGGAGTGGAAAGGGGGTTTCTTTCGGGATGATACCCGGCAGGAGGATTTTCTCAGGCAGTACGCCTCAGTATTCAATACTGTTGAAGGGAACACCACCTTCTACCGGGTACCGGAGCAGGAGACGGTGATCCGCTGGGGTGAGCAGGTGCCTGACGGTTTTAATTTCTGCTTCAAGTTTCCTCAATCCGTTACACACTACAAGAGGTTGAAAGATGTGAAGGAAGAGGTAAACTCATTTCTGGATCTGTTCTGGCCGATACGTACCAAACTGGGGCCGTTTCATATTCAGCTGAGCTCTCAGTTTTCGTATAACGAACTGCACAAAATTGAAGAGCTCTTCGATATGTTACCTGGTCAGTTCAGCTATGCGCTTGAGGTTCGTCATCCCGATTTCTTTGACCAGGGCAAGAAGGAAAAGGATTTCGAACGGCTGTTGAAGAGTTATTCAGTAAGCCGTGTTGTATTCGACACCCGGCGGCTGCACTCCCTGCAGAACCGGGAGGCGTCTGTACTGGAAGCCCAGGAACGCAAACCGAAGACCCCGGTACGGTTTCACTCTACCTCTGCATTTCCGTTCATCCGGTTTGTTGGAGCCAATGATATACTCAATAATGAAGCGTACCTTAAAGAGTGGGCGATCATCACAGCCAACTGGATTAAAGACGGGAAGCATCCCTACATCTTTATTCACGCCCCCGATACCGGATTTGCCCCTGAAATCGCCCGCTATTTCCACTCGGAACTCTCCAGGCTCACAGAGATCAATCCTCTCCCTCCGTTTCCCGCCAGCCGCGAAGACCGTCAGCTCGGTCTTTTTTAACGTGAGTTCGATATAGAAATGAACAATATGATGATTCTTTTTAGTGTTATATCGAAGTGACGTTTTTTAAGAAATTGAGCAGTGGTTCCGCAACATCCTGCGGATAGGGTTTTGTTGCTCTGCCCGGGCAGGCGCCATCAGCAGTCCGGACGTAACCAGCTACATACCAACATTTCAACGTGCAACTTTTCCGGCGATCAACCCTTATCCCAGGGTTACATCCAGAATCATCATCACACAAAAGCCGACAATCGTGCCCAGAGTGGCGATATCCGCATTGCCAGCCTGCTGGGAGGAAGGGATCAGCTCTTCAATCACCACAAAGAGCATGGCTCCGGCGGCAAAACCAAGAGCATAAGGGAGAATGGGCTGAATCAAAATCACCGCAAATGCCCCGATGACGGCAGAAGGAGGGTTTACAAGCCCGGAGAGCTGTCCGTAGTTAAAACTGCGGACACGGGAAACCCCCTCACCTCTGAGCGGCAGGGAGACAGCCATGCCCTCCGGCAGATTCTGGATACTGATTCCAAGTGCCAGAGCGATGGCAGCCATCACGGTTGCCGACCCTGTTGGATCGATTCCGGTAGCCGCAGCGCCAAAGAGTACCCCAACTGCCAGCCCCTCCGGAATATTGTGCAGGGTGATTGCCATCACCAGCAGGGTTGCCCTTCGCCACCGGGTCTTCACCCCCTCGGCCGCATCTTCCGGCAGCCCAAGATGAAGATGCGGTACATATGCATCGGCCAGGCGTATCGTCAGAGCCCCGAGAATGAGGCCTGTAGTTGCAGGAAACCATTTGATCAGACCCATTCCCTCAGCCATACTCATGGACGGCTCAAGAAGTGACCAGATCGAGGCGGCAATCATAACACCGGCAGCAAAACCGAGTGCCGCATCCAGAAATTTACGACTCACATTTTTGTTTAAAAAAACAACTGCGGCACCGGCAGCAGTGGTGAACCAGGCAAGTGTCCCCGCCAGAAAAGCCTGCAGCAGTGGGTCTGCCTGTAAAAACCAGTTCGCTGTCAGCTGACCGTCCATGATGATTTGAATGAAAAGTGTAAGGGCATTGTGAAACAACTGAATCTGTACGATGATGACGCTGAGCCAGTCAAAAATTCCTGACCACTATTTGAGGCCGCCGGTTTGCGTTTTCTCCGGAATTCTGCCTAACCACGATCAGGCTTGTAAAGACCCCTATAATTATTAGACTATAAGAATATAATAGTTATATTAGTCTAATAAAACAGGCATCTGTTAAATATGTACGATCACGATTACGGTTTTTCTGCAATACAGCGCCAGTGGTGATCACGACTGAACAGGGTGAATTCTTTGGAGTCTTTGTTGCACACGCCCAAAATCCGGGGTTTTTAAACGTGATGATACGATAGAACTAGAATCGATATTTTCTTCTTTATGGCTACTCAAACCATTGAAAATTATCTGAAAGCGCTCTTCAGCCTCGCGGAACAGACGGAGACGATCAACGTTACCGATCTTGCAAAGCGAATGGAGGTGAGCCTGCCCACGGTTAACAGTATGGTAAATAGACTGGCCTCTATGGGCTTTGTAAAATATGAGAAGTACAAACCACTGGAATTGAGCGATGCCGGTAAAAAGCAGGCGGCACTGATTATTCGTAAACACCGGCTCACAGAGATGTTTCTTGCGGAGAAAATGGGCATAGGCTGGGATGAGGTTCATGAGATTGCCGAACATATAGAGCATCTGAAATCCCCGCTTTTTTTTGACCGCCTGGATGAAATGCTCGGATACCCTTCGCACGATCCGCACGGCTCTCCGATACCGGACAAAAACGGACAGGTTGAAGCACAGGATCTCAGGAAGCTCTCAGAATTCAGTGGAGGTGATATTGTGATTCTGAAGGCACTTGGCAATACCACAGAACAATTTCTCCGGTATCTGGATGAAAAAGAGCTCGCACTGGAGAGCGTTATCCGCATTGTAAAAGTGGAAGAGTTTGACGGGAGCATGACACTCTCCTGGCCGGGACAGACCGCTCAGGTTTTTTCAGAAAAGGTGTGCAGTGTGCTGCTGGTCAATGCAATGAACAGAGAGAGCTGACTGCTGCCGCCGGGTTTTTAAAGGTCCCCTTCTATTGAAAAAATTAAAAAAGTTTGTTTGAGTGACGGATTGAAGCGGTGAAAAAACGTATATTTGAAAGGTGATTTCGCGAAAAAAAAGATGATGGATTTTGCTGCGCAAGTGAACCGTATTAAAGCAATTTCTGTTCTTCACAACTCATATTCAATCCAGCACTAAAAAGTTCCAGACACTATGCAGATCCAGTTTGATAAGGAGAAATTTTCATCAAGGCACAATGGCCCTGATCAACAGCAGATTGCAGAAATGCTTCAGCTGATTGGAGCAGAATCTGTGGAGCAGCTTATCAGTGAAACGGTTCCTGCCCAAATTCGGATGCAGAAGTCTCTGAAGCTTCCGGAAGCTCTTTCTGAACATGATTATCTGAGTCATATCAAATCGATTGCATCCCGGAACAGGATTTTTAAAAGTTATATCGGAATGGGATATTATGACACTCACACTCCGAATGTGATTCTCCGTAATATTCTTGAAAATCCGGGCTGGTACACAGCCTATACTCCCTATCAGGCAGAGATTGCACAGGGCCGACTGGAAGCACTGATCAATTTCCAGACGATGGTAACGGATCTTACCGGTATGGAGATTGCCAATGCGTCTCTGCTGGATGAGGGCACTGCCGCTGCCGAAGCCATCTCCATGCTCTTCAGTCAGAGAAAGGGGGAGAAGCGGAAGTCTGCCAGACGCTACTTTGTATCGGAGTTTTGTCACCCGCAGACACTTTCCGTCATCCAAAGCAGAATGGAGCCGCTCGACATTGAACTCATTACGGGAGACCCCGCAACATTGGATGTGACGGATCCATCCCTGTTTGGTATTCTCTTGCAGTATCCGGACACTTTCGGCACGGTCAGGGATTTACGGAGCCTGATCGCTGCCGCAAAGGAAAATGATCTCTTTGTTACTGTGGCAGCGGATCTGCTGAGCCTGACTCTCCTGACACCTCCAGGCGATATGGGGGCAGATGTTGTGGTCGGAACCACGCAGCGTTTTGGGGTTCCGATGGGATATGGCGGCCCTCATGCTGCATATTTTGCCACACGGGAGGAATTCAAAAGACAGATACCTGGCCGGATAATCGGCATTACCAAAGATTCTGAAGGAAATCCGGCATACAGAATGGCTCTGCAGACACGGGAACAGCATATTCGCAGGGAGAAAGCTACGTCCAACATCTGTACTGCTCAGGTTCTGCTTGCTGTTGTGGCAGGGGCCTACGGGGTCTATCACGGCCCGGAAGGTCTTCGAAGAATCGCATCCCGAATTCACGGATTGGCAAAACTGACCGCCTCGGCACTCACTGAAATGGGGTTTGAACTGGTATCAGACTGCTTTTTTGATACAGTAACCCTGGTTGTTCAGGATGAAAATCTGATACAAACAATAAGAGAACGTACCGAGAGTCATCAGATGAATTTTCGGTACAGCGGAAACCGGATTGGCATTTCATTTGATGAAACAAAAACAGTGGAAGATGCGGAAGAGATTGTCCGGATCTTTTCTGAAGTTTCCGGCAGAAAATCTGCACCGGATATCCGGAAAGAGCTGGAAAATACAGTGGTTGAGTTTCCCGGCTCACTGAACCGAACTTCACCGTTTATGGAGCACCCGGTTTTCAATCAGTTTCATTCGGAACATGAAATGCTTCGCTATCTGAAGGAACTTGAAAACAGAGACCTGAGCCTCACGCACTCCATGATTTCACTTGGATCCTGCACAATGAAGCTGAATGCCACGGCAGAGATGATCCCGCTGACATGGCCGGAATTTGGGAAAATACATCCGTTTGCTCCGGTGGATCAGGCGCAGGGATATCAGCAACTGTTTGAAGAGCTGAATGAGTGGCTCTCTGAGATTACCGGATTCGAGGCGATGTCGCTGCAACCCAACTCCGGCGCTCAGGGAGAGTATGCCGGACTGATGACGATACGCGGATATCATCTTGCCAATGGTGATACCCAGCGTACGATAACGATCGTACCCTCTTCGGCACACGGCACAAACCCGGCAAGCGCAGTCATGGCAGGGATGGAAGTTGTAGTGACGCGATGCGACGATCAGGGCAATATTGACCTGGCCGACCTCAGGGAAAAGGCGGAAAAGTACAGCGACCGCCTGGCGGCCCTCATGGTGACCTATCCCTCCACTCACGGTGTATTTGAGGAGGATATTCGTGAAATTTGTGAACTGATCCATCAGCATGGCGGACTCGTGTACATGGATGGTGCCAACATGAATGCTCAGGTAGGGCTCACCTCACCGGCACTGATCGGCGCGGATGTTTGTCACCTGAATCTTCACAAGACCTTCTGTATTCCGCACGGCGGCGGCGGACCCGGAATGGGTCCGATCGGGGTGAATGCAAAACTGAAACCGTTTTTACCGGGTCATGATATCGTCCCTACCGGCGGCGATCATGCGATTCCGGCAGTATCATCAGCACCCTGGGGAAGTGCGAGCATCCTCACTATCTCACACGCCTATATCCGTATGATGGGTGCCGAAGGGCTTAGAGAGGCTACAGAGATTGCGATTCTGAACGCGAACTATATTAAAGACCGCCTGAAGGATCATTATCCCATCCTGTTTACCGGAAAAAGCGGCCGGAGTGCTCATGAGTTTATCATTGATTTGAGAGGCTTTAAGCAGAGTGCCGGTATTGAAGCCACAGATCTTGCCAAGAGATTGATGGATTACGGTTTTCATGCTCCAACCATGTCTTTTCCTGTTGCGGGTACGTTGATGATTGAACCTACCGAGAGTGAATCGAAAGCAGAGCTGGATCGTTTTTGTGAGGCGATGATCGGAATCCGTAATGAAATACGGGAGATCGAAACAGGGCAGGCCGACAGCGAAAACAATGTTTTGAAACATGCGCCCCATACGATGCGGGTGGTGCTCAGCGGGGAGTGGACACGCCCCTATACCAGGGAGAAAGCTGTGTTTCCATTGCCAGGACTACGATTCAATAAATTCTGGCCCGCTGCAAGCAGGGTCGATGATGCCTACGGAGACCGAAACCTGGTCTGCAGCTGCCTGCCCATTGAAGCGTACTCTGAGGGAATGGGTGTGGGAGAACTCTGAAAAGAGCCGGATGCGGTTTCTTTTTGAAGTGTGAATCCGGCTTAGGAAGTGAGGATCAGGGAGTAGTCTGAATCACCCGCCGTCTCCTCAGTAAATGGTGAATATGACCATCAGGATGGTATGCAGTTCATTCGGGATTCCGATACCGCTGGTCCATTTTCATGGATGCAATTTCACTGATCAGCACTGCAATTTTGCCCGAGACTACCCGGAAGACCTCCTCACCCTTTTCAGGAGTTGCATATTTTGGGTTGCCGATGCCGGTATCGGCGGTAACCTTCGACCATTCCCGTTCTGCCCAGGCCCAACCCTCAGTGATACCTGTTATCACAGAAACCTTTGCTTTCCCTTCGCCTGCAGTATGGAGAGGCTGTACCAGGCCGGGCCGGAGTTTCATCATCAGGCTGGTCTCCATCTCATCAGCGTGATCGCCGGACTCTCTGAAAGAGATTTCTCTTTTCGCGATCTGAAACCAGTCGCAGAGCGAGAGAAACATGTCGGGGAATTCGAGCCCGAGTTCTCTCAGGAGCGGTTTAAAGTTATTCCCCCCATGACCGTTCAAAAGCAGAAATTTATGGATCTTTTGACGGTTCAGCACTGTGATCAGATCGCGGAGGATTGAAAGCTGGGTGGAAGGATTCAGATTCATATCCAGCCGGATGTCGGCCTGACCTGTATTCACACCAAATGGCACAGCAGGAAGAACGATCACTCCGGCGCCATTTTCATGAGCGATTCTGCCTGCTTCTGCCGCAAGCTCCTCCACTTGAAAATTATCGGTTGCGTAGGGGAGGTGGGTGTTGTGAGCTTCAGTTGCTCCCCAGGGAAGCAGTGCAACCTCAATATTCATATCCCTGATATCTCTCCAGTTGTTTTCTGCGAGTATGTATGGTCTCATGATTCAATAGTTTTTGAAAGGTTTGGATTCATCCACCCCGGAAGCCGGATCTGATCGGTTCGTATCTCTTCCGCTTGGGTATCGTGTATGGTATGCTCTTTTTTGAGTTGTGAGAGGTGCCCGAGTCCGTGCAATTGTTCAATATCCCTGACAGAGAATGTTTTGCCCTGATCTCCGGATGCGACATGAAGCTCAAACGAACAGAGTGCCCTGAAGCGTTGGAAGGGACTCTCTGAGAGTGTAGCATCCTGAATTCTCTTTCTTCGGATGTAGGCAGTTGATCTTGAGAAACGCCTGCTTCGGATGATGTAGAGATCGTCCTGAAAACCCAGTGCGGTATCCCTGAATTTCAGCCATCCCCAGATCAGTGCCAGTATCGGGAGAATCCAGACAAGCAGGTTGAACTGAAGAAACTGGTAGAGTGCTCCGGCAAGCAGAAGCGCCGGCAGGGTGGATCTGAACAGATATCGCCTCAGCGCCCTTGGCGGAGGCTTTATTCCGGCAGCCTCTGTATTGCAGTGTGGAAGCACATCCCGGAAAAAGTGCTGTATGGATTTTTTGTGGATCAGTGGGAAGAGAACGATGGATCCGGTACCCTTTTCATCACCGTAACCGGCACTTTCCAGGTGAATGGACGCGTATCCAAGCGGTTGCCGTATGAGGCCTTCTGTGACATGTACTGCCTGTATCCGGTTGAAAGGGATTGTGACTCTCTTTTTTTCAAAAATACCCCTGGAAATGATAATTTCATCCTTTCGCAGTTCGAGGCTGAAATTTCCATAGGTGAAAAGAGTGCCAAAAAACGAGAGAAGCCAGGCAAAGAGAACAAAGAGCAGAATGACCGATGCGATCATCAGGGTGTCGCTTTCGGAGGGAAGCAAACCAAAAATGAAATCAAAAAAACCGGAGTCACTGATAAAAGGTTCAGCCTGGGAAAAAAGTGTACCCAGAATGGAGAGTGCGATTCCAAAACTGCCGGATGTGGATGCTGCGATGATCAGTTCCTTGAACGGCATAGCAATGATGAGCGGCGGCGCCGAAGAACGATCTGTTCCGGCCTCCTCTTCAGTATGCTCTCCGGTATCTGAGATTCTCTGCTTCCGCAGATTTTGATTGATTTCCTCAGCTTTCTCCACGGTTATGGCATCGATAGCGGCTTGCCTGGAGCTGGACCCCGCCGTCTGTATATCGAGCCTTACCAGCCCAAACAGACGCTGTAAAACACCAGAGGAGATATCAATCACCTGAACCCTGTCCCGGGTGAGATAGAGATCCTTCCGGACGAAAATGCCGCTCCTGATGTGAAGTGTATCATCCTCGAGCTTATAGAGAAAGCGCCACCAGTTCACTATTCCAGTGGCGAGTAGAAATCCAAACCCTCCTCCAATCCACCATAAAAAGGGGAAGTTATCACTCTGGGCACCCACAAAGAGGAATACAAGAATGGTGATCAGATTTCCCCGGATAAGGCCCGCTGCCCGGCTGATGGCCGCTATGGGATGCTGCCTTTCAAACTCAGACATCTTCTTCAGCTAATCGGGCATAGGTTGAGATTTTCTTTCTCACCCTGTCAGCAATAACGCTGTCGAGTGCCGGAATTTCATGAGTGGTTGCCGCAGTGGATATGGTAACGGTAGAGAGCCCAAACCAGCGAAGGAGAGGACCCTGCCGGGTATCAACATGCTGTACCCTGCTGAGCGGGATCAGTGTTCTCGTCTTTACAATTACCCCCCGCTTCAGATCAATCTCCTTTTCATCTACACAGTACCGCCAGTTTTTCCAGGTCAGATAGGGAAACCACGTGAGTGATGAGACCCAGAGAGTAAAACTGAAAAGAGACAGCAGGGAAAGGAGCCAGGTATGGAGGCCACTGACACCAAAAATGAAGAAATACCCTGCCGGAACTGCCAGTAAGAAGAGATTTCCGATGCCATTCCCCCACTGCCATACACGAATGGCTCTGGGAGTCAGTTTATGAAATGAACTGTTCATTCGGGTGCTCAGGCTGCTATAAATAAAAAAAGCCGCGAAGACGCAGCTTTTTTAGGATAAACAGATTCAATCAGTTGTTTTTCATGTTCTGAATTTCAACACGAATATCCTGTGCAAGCTTCTTTAGATCCTGAAGCTGCTTTCTGGCTCTTGTTCCTGCAGCTTTGTTCTCTTTTTCATAGAACTTCACAAGATCTTCTTCCAGACTGCTCATAAGTGCTTTAACTTCATCAATTCTGCTCATAATTATCTCCGTTTAGTGTTAGTTATAAAATTATAGTTTCGGACAGCATATACGCTATTTTGTATATCAAGTAAAAATAAAATTCTTTTTACGAATTGTAAATGTAACAATCTGACAGGTAAGTAAGCACAAAAAATCACATTTTTTTAAAAAAAACAGCAGCAGAAGCGGTATTTGGGGTTTCCCGCTGAGCTTAATAAATATAAATTAAATATTATCAATAATTTGATGTTTTTATTGATAACCTTTATAAAAGATCGTGTGAGGTAGAAGCACATTGTTTTGGGTTGAGTAGAACGCGGCAGTGGCCAAATGAATCAGTTTATTGACCCAGAATGGGCTGTTTATGTTCTCTGCATGGCTGTGATCGTGCTTACATGAGTCTGTTAAAGAGTGAGCGGTCAGTTCTGCGGATCCTGTTCAATAAAGTTATCCGCGGTCAATTCTCCTCTTGTTTCGTTCACAAAGAGACAGACCAGAATGGCTGCTATAAAGAGAAATGCACAGAAAAGAACTGACATGTGCAAACCAAACTGTGCCTGAAGCAGTCCGATTCCGATGATTCCAAAGACTCCGGCAATTTTGTTTGAGAGCCCCCAGAAACCGAAAAATTCGGCAGATTTTTCCTCAGGAGTAAAAATGCCGACCAGGGCGCGGCTGGCCGATTGACTCGATCCCAGGCTTAATCCGGCAAAAATTCCGATAAAGAGGAATACATACTGCATTTCAAACTCCTGGGAGAACATGCGGTTCACAAATTCAGTAATATCAGCTACAGCCCAGATACCAAGAACGGAAATAAACCAGAGTCCAAGCGTAAAGATATAGGTTCGTTTTGCTCCGGCCTTATCCTGAATAAAGCCGAATGTAAAGGCACCGGCAGCAGCAGTAATCTGAACAATCACAAACATGAGAACCCTTACACTTTCATCCCAGCGAACCACCTGATCTCCGTAAATAAAAGCAAAGGAGATCACAATGTAGATTCCCGCCATGGCAAAAAAGACGGAAATTAAAAATATGAGAAGATCTCTGAACTGTTGTACCATTCTCATCGTTTCACCCAGCCGTTTGAATCCGACAGAAAAATAGGTCTCCCCGGCCGGCAGGGATTTTCGTGCACCCGGTTCTTTTACCCATACAAATGTGGGAATAGCGGCCAGCAAAAAAAAGAGTGCCGCCCATGGACCCACCCACCGGATGTTGTCAAAATTCTCAAGTACAGGCTCACCCAGAAAAAGAATTACAAAACCAGCAGAAAAGAGTCCCCCGGCATAGCCCAATGCCCAACCAAAGCCTGAAATTTTTCCCAGATCACCGGGTGGTCCCAAACTGGGCAAAAAGGAGGCGATAAAATTTTCACCGATGGCGTAGGCGAAATTTGAGATGATGATCAGGATCACCCCTCTTACGACAAGTCCCGGTTCAACAAAATAGAGAAGTGCTGTAGAGAATACGGTGAGCAGATAACTGTAGAAGAGAAACCGTTTTTTCAACGCAGAGTAATCCATGATTGCGCCGAACACAGGACCGCTTAGTACAACTAAAAAGTAACTCGCAGAGAGGGCAACACTCCATAAAAGATTGCCCAGGCTGTAATCCTGGTCTGAATCACCTACAATCACAGTGGTAAACAGAACCGGGAAAATGACGGTGATGATCAGTAGCGTATAGGCCTGATTGGCAAAATCAAACATCGACCATCCAAAAATCTCTTTTTTGGAAGCTCTCGGAATACTATTTCGGTTTTTCTTCATCTGCGGTGCAATTATTGATGAGGTAGATAGGACATTTTTCTGAAATCAACAACAGTGAAATAGAATCGAAATGCGTGAAGTAACTTCACGCCTCGGTGATGATTAAGAACCTCTGCCCGGTCTCATTAAAGAGCTGTTGGGATTCATGCTTCAGTCTGGAATGAGCTGCAGGAGCGTCTCAAAAGTGAGGCAACCTGTTTTAAGTGTTTGGCGATTCAGATTTACCTATATTCAGAGGTATATTGTCTGTTTCAAGAGACCTTGCCGGGAAGTCATTGAGGGTAAAAGAATGCCTGGTGCAATGGAATCTGGCAGATCGAACGCTGAACCTATCTGATTTGGCAGATAAACACACGGTTAAATTTTCGAGAAAAAATGCATACTGTAGTCATAATTCCGGGTGATGGAATAGGCCCTGAAATCACTGAATCTGTTAAAACAATACTCGGCGCATCAGGCGCAGAAATCGGTTGGGTTGAAAGAAGAGCCGGGGAAGGAGCTTTTAAGGATCTGTCCACACCCTTACCCGATGATACAGTCGCGGCTATTGAAAAACATCGTATAGCACTGAAAGGACCGCTGGCCACACCAGTGGGGTCCGGTTTCAGGTCAGTAAATGTTCTGCTGCGGCAGAAGTTCAACCTCTACAGCAATATCCGACCGGCCAAATCATTGCCTAACATTGAAAGCCCGTTTCGTGCAGTGGATATTGTACTGTTCCGGGAAAATACCCAGGGGCTCTACATCGGAAGAGAGCATTGGGTTGGCGAGAATGAGGAGCATGCGGAGAGTATTGCTGTGGTAACCCGTGACGCGAGCCGGAAAATTATAAAGGCTGCTTTTGAATATGCAAGAAGTCACAACAGAAAGAAGGTGACACTGGTTCACAAAGCGAACATTCTGAAACTGACAACCGGGCTCTTTCTCACGATTGGAAAAGAAGTGGCTGCTTCCTATCCGGATATTGAATTTGAAGATCTCATTGTTGACAACATGGCCATGCAGATGGTGATCAGACCGCAGCGCTTCGATGTTGTGGTGACCACCAACCTGTTCGGGGATATTCTTTCTGATCTTGCCTCAGGGCTGGTGGGTGGCCTGGGTGTTACGGGAGCGGCCAATATCGGTGACGATGCTGCAATTTTTGAAGCAGTGCACGGATCAGCCCCGGATATTGCAGGTTTGGGACTTGCAAACCCGACGGCACTTCTTTTTTCTGCACTGATGATGCTTGAGTATCTTGGAGAAACCCGTAAAGCAGAAAAAATTCGCTCGGCTGTTTACACGGTGCTTCAGGATCACAAGGAAAAGTGCACAAAAGATATTGGAGGCGAAGGTACCACCAGCAGCTTCACAGAGGCCGTCTGTAAACTGCTTCGCGACTGATCGCATTTGATGATGGGTATGATTTATGTAAAAGGGGGCTTTGAAAAACCAGAAGTTTTGCACAAGATCAAGGCGGAAGCAAATTTAATTCAGTTGTATAGTTACTGAATGCAGGGATTTTAAATTTACGGCAAAGATGAGATTGGGTCATTGAACAGTTTTGCTTAGCCCTCTCTATTTGTTTGGGAAATTGTGGCAGTAGTTTTTCTATTCTGATTTTTTTGCTGTACAATTAAGAAACCCTGAGTTATAACTTCACACGGTTGCCGGATGGATATCAACGTTAATGTCATAGCGGTCTCCCTGTTTGTAGCAGGGGTCATCTCCGCCATTACGACAACCATAATTTTTCTGAGGGCGGGCCGCCCAGTACGCACTTTTGCCATCATGATGGGCGGGGTGACGATCTGGGCACTTGCCTACTCGTTTGAACTCGCTTCAACCAATATTGAAACGGTACTCTTTTGGGTTAAAGTAGAATACATTGGCATCTCTTTGATACCGGCTTTCTGGTTAATTTTTACTCTTCAGTATTCAGGATACGACTCCTATCTGGATAGAAAAATTCGGGCTCTGATCTTTTTTGTGCCGGTTGCAACACTGCTGATCGTTTGGACGAATGAGTGGCATCAGCTCCATTACACCATGTCCAGTCTGATTGAAACTGACGGGCTGATGCTTCTTAATTTTCAGCCGGGCATCTGGTACCTCTTTTTTACGGTCACATTCTATTGCTATCTGGTCTTTGGCACCATACTGCTGGTACGTAAATATTTCAAAGTAAACCCGCTTTACAGAAAACAGATCCGTGTCATTCTGATCGGGACATTTGTCCCCTGGCTTGCCAATATGCTCTATCTGTCAGATATCAAACCCCTGGACTATCTGGATCTCACACCGTTCACATTTGTGGTAACGGGCATTCTGATTTCGCTGGGTTTGCTTCGATATAAGTTATTCGAAATTGTTCCGTTTGCGAAGGAGAGAATTGTAGAGGAGATGAATACCGGGATTCTGATTCTCGACTCATTTTTCCACGTGATCGATTCCAATCACTCAATGCGTACGATTCTGAACGAGACCGAAACAAGCATACTGGGCAAATCTGCATTTACCATGCTCAGAGACGATCCGGAGTTTATTCGTATTCTTGAGGGAAAGAAAGAAGATTCATTCGAGTACCGGAAGATTAGTGAAGAATCGGTGACGATCTACGAGGTATTTATCAAACCTCTTGTGGATCATCGGGATCTGATCAATGGGTACTTTCTCGGTTTCAGGGATGTGACGGGATCGCGGATGATACAGGATGAACTGCGGAATGCCAAGGATATACTCGAGGAAGCCGGAGAGCTGGCGAAAGTGGGCGGATGGGTGCTGGATGTTCAGTCGAACCGGCTTGAAATGACGGAGATGACCTGCAGGATTTTTGAATTCCGGGATGAGAATACCAAAGCTTTGGATGATGCGATTGAGAAATATATTTCTAAAAATTCCAGGGCTCAGTTGAGGGCCGCTATCGAATCTGCGGTTAAAACAAACCAGTCTTATAAACTGGAACTCCCTGCATCCACAGCTACGGGAAAAAAAATCTGGATTGCCCTTTTTGGTAAGCCCGTTATGGAACATGGAAAATGTGTAAGGCTTGTAGGCTCTGTGCAGGATATTACTCTTCGGAAGAAAGCGGAAAAAGAGCTTCTGGATTCCAAAAGAATGGCAGAATCTGCAAATCAGGCTAAATCTGAGTTTCTTGCCAACATGAGTCATGAAATTCGAACGCCGTTGAATGGGATTATCGGTTTCAGTGATCTGCTGTTAAAAACCAGGCTGAATGAGGTTCAGAAAAAGTACATGAGCACGGTCTATTATTCTGCGAAGTCCTTGCTTGATATTCTGAATGATATTCTCGATCTCTCGAAGATTGAGGCCGGACGCATGGAGCTCTATCCTGTAGTCACAGACCTGCATCTGCTCTGCAGTAAGGTGAGGGAAATTCTGCAGTATCAGGCTGAGCAGAAAGAGATAGAAATTCGTATCAACATCAGTGAAGAAGTTCCGCAGAAGCTTGTTCTGGATGAGCTCAGAATACGGCAGATTCTGATGAATCTTTTGGGAAATGCTGTGAAATTCACTCAGAAAGGGTATGTGGAGCTTATCATTGGGATTGTAAATGGCAGTGATGAACCAAGGATTCGTTTTTCTGTGAAGGATACCGGTATCGGTATATCAGAGGAGAATCAGGAGAAAATATTCCAGGCCTTTTCTCAGGTGGACGGTTCCGTAACCAGAGAGTTTGGAGGTACCGGCCTGGGTCTTGCCATTTCAAACCGTATTTTAAAACTGATGAAAAGTACGTTATCCCTGGAGAGTGTTCCCGGGCAGGGAAGCACCTTCTCTTTTGAGATATCTGCAGTGCCCGTTACAGAAGAGGACGCCCTGGTGGAAACGGGAATCGATACGGGGGATGGATCCCCTTCAGGTAATGGAAAAACAGTTCGACGGGGTGAAACCGGGAAACCGGGCTTGCAGACAGAGAGCAGTCGTCCCATGATCAATCCGGATCAGAAATTTACGGTTTTACTCGCAGAGGATAACGAAACCAACAGGTTTCTCCTGAAGGTGATTCTGAAGACTCTCTATCCGAATGTACAATGTGAAGAGGCTGTAAACGGTGAAGAGGCTGTGGAGAAATTTTTAAAAGTGCTTCCCGAAATGATTTTTATGGATGTTCAAATGCCAATCATGAGCGGGTACGACGCCACGGAAGCCATTCGGCGCAGCGAGGCGGGCAAAGAGGTAACTATCATTGCATGCACTGCCGGCACAATGAAAGGTGAGAGGGAGAAGTGCCTTGAAGCCGGCATGGATGACTATTTGAGCAAACCGGTAACCAGGGAGGAGGTCAAGAGCATCGTGGACAGATGGCTCATTGGCGACATGGATCCGGATGAAGACACAACTGCCGATGGGACTATTTCTTCAGAACTGCACTATAATGAGGGGCAGCTAAAGAAACGTTTTTATGGCAGTGATGATATTTTAAGTGCATTGCTACCGGCTGCAAAACAGTCTCTCGAAGAATCAAAGAGACGTTTCCGGGAGCTTTCTGATGTGGAGGATTCGGATCTGAATCTGGATGAAATCAGGAAAACAGCCCACAA
Source organism: Balneolaceae bacterium (assembly GCA_007693745.1). GTDB lineage: Bacteria > Bacteroidota > Rhodothermia > Balneolales > Balneolaceae > Rhodohalobacter. The sequence continues at coordinate 50,173 of REDA01000012.1, read as the reverse complement.
AGTGAAAGGGACTGCACTTTCAGTCAGCTTTGACAGACTTACATTTCTTGCACGCGGGCTGGAAAATCTGGATCGTGATCATCCGGAGTATGTGAAGGCTTGCCTTGAGAAGACAATCGACGAGATTCAGTATCTTCTGGATAACATAAGCTCCCTCTGAAGGGATTCTGTTCACAGCTCTCCTGCTATTACCTGCTCTCTGAGCCAATTCCTGAGATTGTCACGATCCCATTTATCACATTCTTCCCCAAAACAGGCATAGACACAGTTACTTTCAGCAGCATCACTCATACAGAGATCACTGTGATCCAGATCAAAGTGCTGCATCAGATTTGTTGTAAGTCGCAATGCAGCCTCAGAAGCAGCTTCTGATTCGTCCGAGGTGAGGGTTGAAGGCAGCCATATAAGCAGAGCTCCGGCCGGATTCATCCTTCCTGCAGTATCACCGGCAATAGACGGATTTCTTCCCTCGTAGATGTCACCGTCCGGTGAGATATAGAAGTGGTGTGGAATATCGGTGAAGAGGTTTAGATTCTGACTAAACTCCTGATAAGAACGCAGACGATCTTTAAAACCGGAACCCTGGTCAGTGTGTGGCGGAAGAGAAGTTTGAATATAAACAATCCGGTTTACGAGATGGGGTATCCTGAACCGTTGGCGATGATCTCCTGGAACCCTCTGTGAAGCTCTTGAAACAGACAGAGACCCTGTGGTTGCAAGTTCGAAATGGGCGATCTCTCGCTGAAAATCTGTTTTAAGGAGTGAAATGTGATATCCGTACCAGTTCATCGCGGTTCCGCTCTGCATGGAAACCGTTTCTGTGACATCCCCACGGCGAAGGGAAAACGAAACCAGCTCACTGTAGTTGTCCCCATCCATCACCTCGCCCAGATCCAGCTTCAGGAGCCTGTCAGGAAAGGCCATGGACCGCATAAGGGAGTGTATCGTGAGAGAGAGATCTTCGAAACGGAGGGTGTCTTCGACACCGCCGCTGAGCCGGGCCGCATGGGCATGAATCCCCGCCGCCGGTTCCTCACTCCAGACTGATCGAGGCAATATGGCGGGATCTGAGAATTTAGGAAAGGGGGCCGGTTTTTGAAAGTAATATTCAACACTGCTGCTTGTGCCTCCGGTTTGATTCATCGAGAAAAGCGAAAATGAATCGGGGAGGATTCTGTGACTGTTATCAAAGATCAGCTCTTTTCGGGAACCCGGAATCGTGACCGAATCAGTATTTCCGTTTCGCCGGATCTGTAATACCCGGTTTCGGATTCGGTTATCAGGGTCGTGATAAAAACGGAGTCTCCACTGCTGTTCATTCTCAGTTACGGAGAAAAGGGGGGGTGCGGGAAGCGGTTCATCCAGCCAGGGAGTAGCCGGAACCACTGCCGGAAGTGCATAGGGACCGGAAGTAAGGATCTGATTAATCTGCTGACTGTTCTGCAGGAATGTTTTCATGCTGAAGTGGATCACACCCGTAACCCCGGGAAAGGCCCTTGCTGTGTAGACCTGTCCTGTAATTTCAGAAGACTGCCACAGATTCTCTTCGGTCCAGAGGCGGCTGGTATAGAGGCCCGGCCAGAGATGGCGCTGCTTGATGTTCTCATCACTCCACCAGTTGAGTATCACTGGAAAAGGCTGCGCAATCTGATCCGTTCGGTAGTAGATTTGAGGGGAGAAGTAATCAACCCATCCACTGTTCAGCCAGAGCCTGGCGTCTGCATGAAGTTCTCTGTATGTGTCGAATCCCGTGGTAAGCCAGGGGGTTCCGGGCCGCCAGATACCAAAGGGACTGATGCCAAACCGGACAAAAGGTTTCACCTCCCTGATTCTGTCGTACAGTTCCCGGATCAGTTGATTTACATTCTCTCTGCGCCATTCATCCCGGCTTATGAGGATGTTGGGATCCGCTGCTTTATTCCAGCTGAGGCTATCCGGAAAATCTGCCCCGCCGGCATAGGAGGGATAGGGATAGAAATAGTCGTCGAAGTGAACGGCGTCGATGTCATATCGGCGCACGACGTCGAGAATCACCCGCAGTGTATGTTCGCGCGCTTCCGGCAATCCGGGATCAAGCCAGAGAAAATCGCCGTACTGGTGAACAAGATGGGGGTGGGTTACACTGATGTGGTCATCAGAGTAGATTCCTGAATGGCTGGAATGTCCAACCCTGTAGGGATTAAACCAGGCATGAAGTTCCAGTCCCCGCTTGTGAGCTTCTTTCACGGCAAACTCAAGAGGATCATAATAGGGTTCGGGAGCCTTTCCCATCTCACCGGTGAGCCACGGAGACCAGGGTTCATAGGAAGATTTATAGAATGCATCTCCGGCTGGACGCACCTGAAACAGGACTGCATTGAGATGAAGGGATGCCGCTCTGTCGAGAATCCGGATCAGTTCTTCCTTTTGCTGATCAGTAGTTAAGCCCGGTTGAGAAGGCCAGTCGATATTGGCTACAGTGGCAACCCAGGCAGCCCGGAATTCACTGAGCAGTGACGGAGCATAAGGCTGGCCGGTGACAGAGCTGTCCGAATGCTGACCGATCGGATGGTCTGCCGTTACAGGACTTCCCGTTCTGCATGCCTGAAAGGAGAGTGTCAGGGTCAGCAACAGATAGAAAAAAGCAGATCGTATTCGGTAGGATGCCATGCTGAAGGAACGGATCACCAAACTGAATCGTGTTTATTAAACAAGATTCAGTTTTTCCAGTTCTTTATAGAGTGTTTCACCGTGAACAGGCTTCACAATATAGGCATCGCAAAAATTACTGTATGCACTGGTTACGTTGTTCAGATCGGCAAGTGAGGTGGTCATGATGATTTTTGATCCCCGGGTGGACAATATACCTCTCTCTTCCTCCATGGCGCGTATTTTTTTCAGCGCTTCCTGTCCGTTCATTTGCGGCATCATGATGTCGAGGCAGATCAGATCATAGGGTTCGTTGTTGTTGAGCGCAATTTTTACTGCTTCAACAGCCTCGGCTCCGTTAATGGCAACATGAGAGTTTCCGAACTTCCTGAGAAGTTCCTGAAGCAGCATCCTGCTGGTAAGATCATCTTCAACGATGAGTGCTTTCATAGTGATCAGTTCTGATTTTTTAAGTAGTTGTTCAATCTCTCCTGAAGGTCTTTAAAGTTCTTCAATAAAAGCGGATAGAGAATTTTTATCTGCTCAAGATCCTGGTTTTGAGCCAGCTCCTCAACAGCGCAGGCAACTTTTCTAAAGGCTTCTCCCCCAACATTGGCAGATGCGCCTTTTACGGCATGTACCCTCTGTTTGATCATGGCCAGATCTCCTTTTTCTATAAGCTCTGAAAGAGCATCGATCTGGGTGGGAGCATCGATTAAAAACTGTTCAATAATCAGTTTAGCCAGATCTGAGTCGCCAAGCATTCGTTCCATCATTCCCTTATCGTCCCAGACGGCAAGGCCCTTAAATTGGTTTAAAGATTCATTTTCGGACATCAGGTCATTTTACAGGGTGCTGATTGGAACGTCTGTGGCATTTAAACTACTCCTGGAAGATATGTACAGTCTTGCTTCAGTAACATAATAAAAAGTACCGGTAAACTGAGAAAATTCCTTACGCAGGAGCAGCCAGATAGCCACTTCCAAGTGGGCCCGGAGGGACTTGAACCCCCGACCAATCGATTATGAGTCGACTGCTCTGACCGACTGAGCTACGGGCCCCTGTGGCAAATATACAGTTTTTTGCCGGTTTTGTTGCCAAAATTACAAGCTTTTCAGCCCAGATACAACGTCGTACGTTTAAAAGGGAGACACCTTTTTTAAAACTGAAACTGCATCAGTGCACTGATACCCATTTGATTGTCGGCATCTTCGCGTATCAGCGCCTGAAGGTTCACCTGAAAACTGATCAGGCTTGTAGCCTGATGGTTCCATCCCAAAACAATCAGATCTGATTTGTCATCCACGGCATCGTAACCGATGTAGTCGTAGCGTGCCAGTACCTGGTCTTTATCCGTAAGGTTACGCCCGGCTGTTATATAGAAGCCCGTGAGTGTTTCATCTCCGGTAAACGCTCTTTCGAAACTGCTCTGGAGAAACTCGACAGTACCGAAAAAAGTATCACTGTTGTAGGTGACAAAACCACCGTAGGTGGTGCGGTTTCCGGTAGACCAGACTTTGGTTCCGCCTACAGAGTCCGATTCCGTATTGTGGAAAGCACCATTGAAGCCGAAGTCAAAGGTTCCGAATTCACTTTCAACCTGATAACCCAACCTCACTGTATAAAGAAACTTGTTGTCGTTCATACGGCTCAGTCCGGTTCCGTTATAGACTCCCAGGGCGTAGTTAAACTGGTCTGACCTGCCGCGGAGAGTCAGGCCGATCTCTCTCGGATTCATCATCGCCCGAACCAGTCGGGCCCGGTTGATGAAGTCGGTATCGCCGGGTCCGGGATCCAGCTCGCGGCTGGTGAATGGCTTGAACGCTCCGGCTATCAGATGAGCTTTGTCACTGAAGCGGTACCCCACCTGCGCATCGAGAATACTGATCTGCTGGCGGTAGTCAAGTTGAAACCGGTAGGTAAAGTTACCGTCAACCGCCCCTCGTACGTCCATTCTTGTAGCTCCAAGGTCGAAAGCTCTTCCCCCGTTGAAGTTGTCGTCATCCAGGGAAAAAACAGCTTCCGACTGCAGAAGAATTCCAATGTTAAACACATCGGTCTTCAGCATTTCGGTAAGGCGATCAGCCAGGGGTTCCTCAGATTGCGCCGTAAGAGTAAAAGGAATGAAAAAAAAGAGTGCAAATAAGGGGATGATTTTATTCATAACGGTCATTTTTGAGTTATTTATGTTGAACTATCGCAATTCCTGATACAGGAATGTGTTATCGTTTTTTAATCAGTTATCTTAACTTTGAATTATCTGCCGGGGATTCAGATCACAACCCTTGTTTTGAAATTTTGCTCTTTTCCCCGGAGTGTAAGCAGTAAAGACCATGGTTCAGGTTTGGCAGAATAACAGGATGCAATCAGCAGGAATTATTATAAGAGGACTTTGTAAAACTGTTCTTTTGCACGGTATCTTTGTTCCCGCAAATGTAAACTCTTCACGTATAGCAAATGTGCTGCGTCTTTTTTGAATTGCTTCCGCCTTGATCCTGAGCAAAACTCCTGGTATTTCAAAATCTTTGTAAACACGTTAGTTTTCACCAATACTTAAATATAAAAAAACATTATGAGACCTGTCAGATTCGGTACCGATGGCTGGAGAGCTGTGATCGCAGACGGATACACCTTTGAAAACCTGAACCGGGTCTCTCAGGCTGCGGCAAGGTGGATTCAGCAGAGCGGAATTTCTGAAAATGGTGTGGTGATCGGGTATGACTGCCGGTTTCTCAGCCGTGAATTTGCCCGTCACTCAGCGGAGGTCTTTGCGGCTATGGAGATACCTGTCAGGATAGCCACTTCCGTAACCCCGACTCCGGCGGTGAGCTGGGCTGCCAAAAAATTTGATGCGGTTGGTATTGTCATCACGGCAAGCCATAACCCGCCGGAGTACAACGGCTTTAAGATTAAGGCTCCGTTCGGCGGTTCGGCAAGCCCGGAGCAGATTGCCGAAGTCGAGGAGGAACTCAGCAGGGTGACGGAGCCTGTCGCTGTGACTCCTTACAAATCCTGTCTGAAAATGGGAGTGATCAGGGAGCTGGATCTGGCGGCAGACTATCTCGAATTACTTGCGGAGGGTCTTGATCTTGAGAAGATTCGAAAAAGCGGTCTCCGGATTGCTCACAATCCGATGTTTGGATCCGGTATGGGTGTGATCAGGCAGTTGCTGGGAGAGCAGGTTTCGGAAATGAATCATTATCGTGATCCGCTTTTTGGAGGCTGCCCGCCGGAACCGATAGAAAAGAACCTCGCTGAGTTTCCGGAATTTGTAACCGGGACCGGTTCGGATCTGGGTATTGCGAACGACGGGGATGCCGACCGCATTGCCATGGTGGATGAAAAAGGGCAGTTTGTGGACTCTCACCGTATTCTGAGCCTGCTTGTGAAGTATCTGTTTACGAAGAAGGGGTTAAATGGGAGTGTTGTCAAAACCTTCTCCACGTCGGATATGCTGAACAGGCAGGCGAAGGCGTATGGTCTTCCGCTTGTTGTGACTCCCATCGGGTTCAAATATATTGCGGAGCACATCATAACCGGTGATGTGCTGGCCGGAGGTGAGGAGTCGGGTGGCCTTGCAGTGAAGGGACACATTCCGGAACGGGACGGGATCTATATCGGCCTGCTGATCGCTGAAATGGTAGTGGCAGAAGGGAAGCCTCTCAGTATCCTTGTTCAGGAGTTGTTTGACGAGTTTGGTCCGCATGAGTATTATCGCAGCGATATACTGACCGAAGAGCGCAAAAAAGTGGCAATGATCCGTTACTGCACGCAACAAAAGCTGAAAGAAATTTCCGGAGTCAGGGTAACCGCGTGGGACACCACAGATGGCATCAAACACCTGATGGAAGATGGCTCCTGGTTGCTGGTGCGTCCGTCAGGAACGGAACCGGTGCTGCGGATCTATGCGGAGGCGTCAAATGTTGCGCACGCAAGGAAGCTGGTAGAGCAGGTGTGCAGCAGGGTTGATGATCCCGGAATTCTTGAGGTGTAACAGATTGTGGAAAAGACCTGATTCAGGGAAATCATTGAAGGTCAGCGGTAACTTCCCATCTCATAGGTTTTTGTAAAGGTACTCTCCCCTTCCGGCGATCCGATGAGGATGATATCCTGATCAATTTTTAGTACTCGTGCAGGCTCCGGGCTCACGATCATTCCTTTATCTTTACATTTGATGGCGACCACCGTGCAACCTGTTTCCTGGCGGATATTGGACTCGATCAGACTCTTTCCTGCCAGTTTTCTGTTCACCCGGTGGTTGAAGATGTTGAGCCCTTCGGCGAGCACCAGCACATCCTGACCCTCCAGAATATTGAAAATGGAGTTGGCACCCATGGAAGCATACGACATGACAAAATCGGCTCCGGCGCGGTGCATTGTGTTCACATTCTTTTCAAATGTTGCCCGGCTGATAATCTGCATGTTCGGACTCAGCTGCCGGCAGTAGATGGTCAGGTAAATATTCACATCATCACTGTGGGTTGTCAAAAGAGTGGTATGCGCTTCTTCCAGCCCGGCTTTTTTGAGCACATCGTGATCGGCTGCATCTCCCAGAACATATTTGCCGTCATCATGCACACGGGTCGGATCCTTGTCGATGATACGGTAGTCGATTTTCCGCTCAGAAAGAGATTTGGCTGCCGCTCTTCCGACGCGCCCGGCGCCGATGATGATGACAGGCCTGTCGGATACATGGTAAATACTTACCAGTTCATCATAATTTCTGAGCTGCTCAACGGATCCGGCCAATACCAGAACGGTACGTTCCGTGATGAGGGTATCGGGGAAGGGCTGCTTAAATTTACCTCTTTCCCAAATACCTACAACGGTAACCCCGGTGGTTTCACGCAGGCGGCTTTCCAGCAGTGTTTTTCCTATCAAAGGGGTCTCCTGTGCAGTGGCCTCCCCGATCACAAGTTCATCGATGTGGCCGATTACATGAACACGTGCGTTACCGCCAAGGGTGCGGCGTGCCAGAGATCTGCCGAGTATTTCACCGGTCTGTATCACATGATCGGCTCCGGCCAGCTGAAGAATATCCACCGAATCTGAATAGTTTGCGGTAGCCACCACCCGGATATCCGGATTAAACTCCTTCACGGTAAACGTTACATTGGTATTCACGGTATCCGGCCCCGAAGCCACAACCATCGCCGCTTCGTTCAGGCAGACATGATCATAAGTATGAGAGTCGGTTGGATCGAGATTCAGGACCTTATAGTCGTTTTCAGTCAATTCAACGGCTTTCTGCAGATCCGGCTCGAGCAGTATGTAGTCGATTTTATACGATGCGAGTTTTTTAATCAGTGCATCGGTTACCGCATCCAGGTGGGTGATAATCAGGTGACCCTTCATGGGCGGATCGAGGGTTTTCGGAGCCTTTGCCTGATTCATGGCCTTAATCCAGGGCGCGTAGAAAAACTCGATAAATGTGAAAGGCAGCATCACCAGAAGAAAAAGAACGCCGGATAAGATAACCAGCATGGAGAATGCCTTACCCAGATCCGTGGTAAAGACGACATCTCCGAAACCGAGGGTACTCATGGTAACCAGTGTCCAGTAAAATCCGGTGAGCCAGGAATAGGACTGTCCCTCATACAGTGCTACAAAATGGAAGACAATACTGTAGGTGATAAACAGCAGTATAAGTACACCGACAAACTTCATCAGCTTCCGGATGTTTGTCTGTGTCCGCCGATTCGCGAAGAAGTAGGTGAGCTGAGAGCCGAGAAATTTCAAGAAGATCTGATTGAGTGATGGTTATAAGGAGTTCTGAGGGAACCCGGTAAATTGAACGCCTCAGACTGGTTAAAGTGTATTAAGGATTGTTAAAAAATCATGTAAAAATACAGATTTTACAAACAATCCGACAGCAGGTAACCGGTTGGGGAAATGAGGGGAACCCAATGCTTTTTACAAAGTATAAATCGAATGAGTGGAAATTCATCCACTTAAATGGTTACTTTTCCATATTAACAGAATTTCTCAGCTTTTGCTCCTGTGATACGTTCCGGTATCTTATTTATCGCTCTGTTGCTTTGTGCAGAGAGCATTCATGCGCAGTCATCTGCCCGGCTTTCTCCGATTCCCAATGTCTATCTCGACTGCAGTGCATGCGACATCACGTTCATTCGTTCCAATATAACGTTTGTGAACTATGTGAGGGATCAGGGAGATGCCTCGGTTTACCTGCTGATTCAGGATCAGCGGACAGCCGGTGGTGGAAGAGAGTACACGCTCATCTTTTCGGATATCAATGTGGCCTCTTCGAGGAATGACACACTGCGTTATATCTCCTCAAGTACCGAAACAAGTGATGAACGCCGCAGGAATCTGAACCGTTTTATCCGCATTGGTCTGGTTCCATACGTGACGGGTACAGTGGCTATAAACAGTCTGGATATTTTTTATGAGGAGCCAGATGAAGAGGAAGAGGGGGCGGAAACTATTGAGGATCCGTGGGATAACTGGGTGTTTGATGTGAATCTTCGATCCAATATGTGGGGTCAGCCTGGAGATTTTAATTTTGGTTTGTACAGCGGGTTTGAGGCGGAACGAACCACACATACCTGGAAGCTCAGAGCGCGGACCCAGGGTGAAATCCGCCGGCGGAATGTAGAACTGACCGACCGCACGTTGCGGGTAAACAGGGATTGGGGCAGTTACTGGGGAATGGCAGCATACAGCCTGAGTGATCACTTTTCACTGGGTTTTTTCACCGGAGCCAGCTTTAATAAAGTGAATAACATCGCGCTCAGCGCCTATATTGCTCCGGCGGTTGAGTACAATTTCTTTCCTTACAGCGAGTTTCAGTCGAGGCGGTTTGTTATTCAGTATCAGGTTACGCCAAACTTCAGGAGGTACTACAATACGACAATCTTTTTTAAAGATGAGGAGCTGATCATGTCGCAGGAGCTCTCCACGCGACTCCGCTACGATCAGCGATGGGGGCGTGTGGATATCCGAATTTCAGGAAGGCATTTCTTCCATGATACCTCAATTAACAGGATTCAGTTTAACCCTTCCCTGAATGTGCGTGTAACCCGTGGGCTCTCCGTAAACATGTCGGGTAATTACCAGATTATCAATGACCAGCTCTCCCTGGAGCTGCCATCCGGTGTGGATCCGAATGATCCTGCATCGATCATTGCAGGAGTGCAGAGGCCCACTTCCTACAGTTACTCGTTTTCTTTTGGCCTTTCCTACACATTCGGCTCAATTTACAACAATATCGTAAATCCGAGGTTCTGACCGGTTTTTCGCAACGGAAAATGGAGATATCCTTTATTCTCTGTCTCCAGTGTGAGCAGGCTGCAACAAGGGCAAATTTTACTGCAGGCTCTTTTTTGAACCGTGGATCAGAGAACCGTATCTTGGATGATGAATAACAGCAACCTTTCCGACCCCGAGATCCCCGCCACCACAACAGATGAGAAAAGAGATCTGAAACAGCTCAGCAGGTCTGAGCTCTCTGATTTTCTCGCGGAGATGGGGCTTCCCCGGTACCGGGCCGATCAGGTCTTCCAGTGGCTTTATCAGAAGGGAGCCGATTCATTCGCGCAGATGACCAACCTCTCGAAAGAGCTTCGAAAGCGGCTTGAAGAAGTAGCATGCATCACTCGTGCAAAGGAATTCTCCCGGCAGGAGGCTGCAGACGGAACCATTAAATTTCTTTTCCGCCTCGACGATCCCCGCGATTACAAAGTGGAGGCAGTGCTGATCCCCGATTTTTATGAGGATGGTGTGGTGAAGCGGATCACTGTCTGCGTATCATCTCAGGTAGGATGCATGTTTGGCTGTTCTTTCTGTGCAACCGGCAGGATGGGTTTTTTCAGAAATCTGAGTCATGGCGAAATTGCGGATCAGGTGCAGGCGATTAATGAGCTGTCTGAGGAGCGTTTTGGAAAAAAAATCACCAATATCGTCTACATGGGGATGGGAGAACCTCTCCACAACTACCATGCAGTAGTCGAATCTGTTCGTATCATCACAGATCCGCTGGGAGTGGATTTGTCTCCCCGCCGGATTACCATATCCACGGTGGGCCTCACTAAACAGATCCGGCAGCTGGCAAGAGAGGGGCTTGGAGCCAATCTGGCGATTTCGCTTCATGCGGCCGATGATCAGAAAAGAAATGAGATCATGCCGATCAATGAATCGCTAAATCTCAAAGAACTGGAAGAGGCGGTCAGGGAATATCACCGGATCACGAAATCTGCCGTCACCTACGAATATCTTCTGTTCGACCGGTTTAATGATCACGCCGAAGATGCACTCAATCTTGTTAAAATTGCACGATGGGTTCCCTCAAAAGTGAATATCATCATGTACAATAACGTTGCCGGGGTTTCTCTGAAAAGAGTACGCGAGGAGAGGCTGAATGAGTTCATGAAAGTTCTGATCCGCCATAAGGTAACGGCAACAGTACGCCGAAGCCGCGGGGATGATATCGATGCCGGATGTGGTCAGCTTGCCATCCGTGAAGGGCAGCCCAGGGGGAAGAGCCTGGTAAAAACGTAGGTTCAGATGCCCCGCCGGAGTCCCCTTTCAGTGAATCGCCACTCTTCTATTTCACGGTTAATCTCTCTCTCACTCCAGGAAAGTTCAGTTTTTCGGTTTTCACGCAGATCGAACATGGTCATGACAGACGCGCTCCAGAGCGTTTCAGTAAGCTGTTCAAACTGTTCTGCCTCAAGTCTTTTTATCATTCTTTCTTCACTGTCAAAATAGCGAACGGTTTGGATGGCATATTTCTCTTTCAGGATATCGAACTCAACCGAGGAGTATTGCTGCGAAGTGGTATTTTCAGCCCGGATCGTGTAATAGTTTTCATTGTCTGTGAGCCACTCAAATTCAAAATCATCGCTGCTCTGGTCACCGAGGTCTTCATAAGTAAAATCACTGCCCATAAACCTGTCACCTCTTTCAGAAGCCCCGATCAGCTGGATTCTGCCTGTTGCAGGAAGGTATAGCCTCTGAGTCTCAACCCCGGATTCAGATATAGAGAGAAAGGCCGTTCCCCTCACATTTCCCGGATCTGCAAAGACAATAAGGCTCATCGTATCCTCTCCGCTGTTTTGAGTCCAGGAGTAAAGAGTACGGGTCCGGGTTCTTCCCCTGGAGTCGGTAATCACCATCTGCATGGAGGCCTGCTCTGTGTCAATGGAACTTCTGCGTTGGTCCATCTCTTCAAAAATGGCACGGGCACGGTCGCTGTCCATGATCTTTTCCTGTGCATTAAGTACGGCGGGGCAGCCAAATAAAAGAAGGAAAAGAGAAGCCCGCAGGAGTAGTGTCAAAGGCAGAGAATACAATGTCGTAAGTAATTTATTATTTTTGTTTTGAACACAGAATAATAACGTCAATGACCCGGATATCGTTCATGGAGAAGTGCATCGGGAGTTCAAAATGACAGGGTGACATAAAGGATGCTGCGATTTTAGAAAGCCGGCCGGAATATAGGAACCGGCTTACTGTGGAGGAGAGTGCCGGCAATTGTTGGCTCCGGTTGCCTTGATCGGTGGGATGAGCAGGCGATGCAGCTTCTATTTCCACTTCACGATTCTGATCAGCAGCCAGGCTCCGGTCAGGACGAAGGGAATGCTTAAAAGCTGCCCCATGTCGAGAAGGTTTCCGGCAAGAAAATCAGCCAGGGTTTCCTTTGTAAACTCAATCAGGAAGCGCCCGGAGAAGAGCATGACCAGAAAAGTGCCAAACAGTGAGCCTTCAGGCGGTTTTTTGTCGTATCTGTAATAGATGGCGGCAAGGGAGATCAGTACGATGATACAGAGAACTGATTCATAAAGCATGGAGGGGTGACGGGGAAGCATATCTACTCTTGCGAAGATTACGGCCCATGGGAGGTCAGTGGGCATACCCAGGATTTCAGAATTAAAGAAATTTCCGATCCGGATAAACATACCTCCGATGGCGACCCCCGGCACTACCCGGTCGGCCACCCAGAGAAAACTGGTTCCCGCTGTATTTTTGGCATAGAGAGCCATGGCCAGTATGATGCCGATGGCTGCACCGTGACTTGCAAGCCCGCCGGTCCAGACCTGTGGAATCAGATGTATATTTCGCAGATAAAAATCAGCTTCATAGAAAAAGACGTGCCCGAGGCGAGCGCCAATGATTGTGGCAACAAGCACATAAATCAGGAGGCGGTCCAGATCCTCCTGAGACCGTCCGGCGTCCAGGAAAAGTCTGAATCCGATCGCGTATCCTGATATAAATGCAAAAGCAAACATCAACCCGTACCAGCGCGGAGCAACAGGGCCAATGGTCTCTAAAGCGGGTGAGTCGATGAAAAGAAATGGAAGCTGACCAATCAGCAGTGATCCGAGAACAACTGACCAGAATTGCCATGCCGGAGCTTCACTCTCCTTTTTTTTAGAAGGAGGATTGATTTTCTGTAAACCGAAATAGATCAGAACTGCGGAAAGGATCAGACCCCAGACTGAGACGGGAAACGGAAGAGTCATCTCGTTCAGGGAGAAGAGGACAGGATCGGCGTTCCAGACGAAATGGGTGTGTGAGTTCATGAAATTTATATGACTGTTCCTGTTTGACAGGAGAAAATACGAAAGAGATCTGTAAAAGATTGCACTCTTTCCAATCTGCAGTAGTATCCGGGGCTTTTTAAAAAAAAAGTTCCTTTAATCACTATTTACGTTGTGGCAAATTAAAAATCCTCACGTGTAGTAAAAGGCTTCGGTTTAAAATATTCTTTCGCCTTGATCTTGTTCAATGCTCCTTGTTTTTCAAAGCCCAGCGGGCGGATCTCCCCGGTATCCAGAGAAGGATCGTCTGAAGATTAAAAAAAAGAGAGAAACAGGATGCAGATGGATGGGTCCAGTCTGAATCTGTTTACAGCAGCAACTTTACGAATGGTTTAGTTTCAGTTTCTGAAAAGTCTTCTCAGCAGATCCTCAGCTCCATCTCTGACACGATCTCTGATAATTCGTTCGATGAGTTGAGTGTCCGGGCCCACCCGAGGGGAATCTATTGTGCCGCTGATCAGAACGGGAACAGCCAGCCGCCCGTCATCCAGTTCGAGGGCACTCGCTGCCTGTGACGAAATGATGGAAGCGATACCGTTTTTGAACCTCGATGGAAGCAGCAGTGTTGCCCGGTAGTCAAGCTCACCGGAAATCAGATGGACGGAACCGTCCAGTTGCATCCCCAGGTTACCGCTTGTAATACTCATTCCGGTCAGGGTCATCACACTTTCCTCGATGGAATAGACAGCCTCCCACTCATCGAGTGTCAGGGTTTGGAATTCAGTACTGTTCAAAAAGCGGGACAACTCCCGCTGTATGGGATGATCCCTCATTCTCACCCCGGTCATGCCGAAAGACCCCGATGCTTTTGTCGAGGAAATATCCGGGTCGAGCGATGGGGTCAGTTTCGATTGGTATTGAAACCGTGTATTCAGTTCGCCTGAGATGTATCGGTACAGTGTACTGTTTTTTCCGAGAAATCCGGTGTCGCGTAAGAAATTTTCAGCTGTCACTCCTTCAAGGGCGCCCTCAAACGCAACAGAAGTCGCCAGGGGAAGCGTAGTATTCCAGGTCATACTGCCTGTCGCCTTGCCGTCAAAGAGTCGCGCAGAGGCCCGATTTAGCGCCAGTTTTTCCCGGGAGAGTGTTCCGGTTCCGTGAAGATCCCTGATCTCAAGGCCGAAAAGAGTAATTCCTGTGATTTCTATGTCGGTATTGGCAGTGAGATTGGGAAGGTGAACAGGATAGGGATCGTCGCTTTTCTCTGCATCCCAGTCAATCAATTCATCAAAATTCAGATGATTTGATTTAAAAATACCATTAATGGCAGGATAAACATTAGTGTCATAAATATCATTAAAAGCATTAACATTAGACTCCCGAAAGAAAAGCATGTAATCACTCACACTACCCTCAAGCTGAATATCAGAGGAACCGTAAAACATCCGAAAATCCTGAAGGGTCATCTGCTCAGGGGTAACTGTGAGCTCCCCTGAAAGACCGGTCACCGGAAGAAAGAGGGAGTCGCCGGAAGCTGAAACGCTGTTTACAGTCAGCGAGCCGTCCAGTTCAAGCGTACTGATTTCCTGAATGCGCCCACGGCTCCGGATCGTCATTTCGGCATCGCCTTCAAGCTGTTGGATCCAGGGTTCAAAGGAGTAAATTTCAGCAATGGATGAAAGTGAAGCCAACCCATCGAACGTAAGGTCTGCGTAGGGATTATCCCCCAGATATTCGAGGAGAGTTCCGTGAAATGAGAGGCGGTTACTGCCCGACCTGAAGCCGGCTTCAGAAATGGCCAGCCTCCGGCCATCTCCTTCCGCACGAAATACAAGTTCCTCTATCGGTTGGTTCAATCTGATATGGAAAAGATATCCACCCTCAACTGTAATCCGGCTCTGCTGCAGCAACCTCTCCGGATCATCTCTCTGAGGATTGCCCCGAAGATGAATCTCACTTTTCAAAAGTCCTCTCATCTGAAGTGTATCTTCATCTATCGGGTAGAAAGTCCGCAGGCTTTCAAGATCAAACCGGAGTGAACTCTTCAGATCAAGCTCCCGGCTCTGTTCACTCATCGGATTACTGATCAGTCCGGAAAGTGTGAACAGGTTCTGTCCAGATCTGAATCCGGACTCATGAATAAACAGACGTTCCTCACTTGCCTCAGCATGGAAGAAAAAATCTTCAATCCGACCGGGTACATCTTCAAATTTCAACATTCCATCTTCAAGTTTCAGCAGTCCGCTCAGTGTAAAACTGTCGGGGTCGTGGAGATTACCGCTGAGTTCACCGGAAAGTGAGAGCTGTCCCCCAAGTTCATCAATCCTGTGATTGGAAAGCGGGTAGAACAGAGCTGCAGTTCCCAGATCTATATCTGCATTCAGATCGAGATGAAGGGGAGCAGAATCGGAAAGCGGGTTTTCGATCTGACCGGAAGCCCGGATCCGGTTGTCTGCTGTAACTGCCTGAAAATGGGACAAAAAGGCAAGATCATTTGTAAAGGAAAAATTGAATGAGATCTCCTCAACACCCTGCGGAAGATCCGGATACTGAAGGAATCCGTCAGACACGTTGAGCCTGAATCCGATATCTGGCAGTGAGTCATCTGTTACCCTGCCCGAAATCTCTCCCTCAAGAACGAGGCTCCCGTCAGTGCGAATCGTGCTCACATTCTCCATGAAATGGGGAGGAACGAGCCTGAGCAGTTCCCCAAAATTTTCAGAGGATGAGTTGAATGCAAGATCCAGCAACGGTTGTCCGCTGCTCCATTCCGAAACCGAACCGGACAGATCCAGAGCAAGTCCGCGAATAGAAAGTTCAGCATCCAGAATCTGGAAAAGTTCCTCTTCGGAGCGGATCACGGAGCTCTGATTCAGAGAGAGTGAAAGGTTTGTGATCCACTGTGTTCCATCTCTGGCAAAGGAGAGTGACTCAAGGAAGAGAGCCATATCTGTCTGAATGTGTTCTCCGTAGAAAAAAGCCATGTCGGCTTCCAGGCCGTTTAAACGCAGTTCAGTACGGGTGTTCTCATCAGTATAATAAAGTGAGGTCTCTCTGATGATGATCTCAGGAACAGAGAATGTGTAGCCAGCTCCGGTACCCACGGATTCGGGTTCCCTGCTGAGCAGGAAATCGAAATTGGATCGTTCATCCGGCAAGATCCGATAGTGAATAAAGACTCCGGTCATCTGTAGTCTGGAAACAGAGATTTCGTTACGCAGTAATGGAATCAGGTCAAGAGAAACGAGCAGATCGTCTGCAAGAATCATCTCTTCACCGGAGCTGTCGGGAATCCTTACTCCTTTAAGTTCAATTCCAAACCGGGGGAAGGTTCGGAAAAACGTGACCGAAAGAGATTGAATGTCAGCCTCCTGCCCCGCAGTTTCCCTGAGAGGCTCTGCTATCATGGAACGAAGGCGCTCATCTGTGAGCCAGAAGTTGATACCTGCTATCATCACCGTGAAAAAGAGCAGCAGTGATCCGGCAATGATCAGTACGATCCTCAGGGGACGTGAATGTTTTTTTTGGTTTTCAGGGGTATCATTCATAGACATTTGAGCCTGTGGGGTATGGGGGGTGTGGTTATAACTTCAAAAAGCAGCCTAACCCTTCTGTTCGGTGTTCATTTCATTAACGGCTGCCGGGCCTGAATCTGATTTTCGGATGCAGTTCACTCTTCAGTAAACAGAAGTACACTAAACAGGGGGCCTTTGAAAAAACGGGAGTTTTGCGCAAAATCAAGGCGGAAACCATTTTAATCATCAGTTTCTTTGCCAGCCGTGAGAATTTTAAAGTTACGGCAACGAAGATAGTTGGCAAAAGAACAGTTTTTCAAAGCCCCCCAAACAACGATTCCTGAAGGCACTGTACAGGTGAAATCAGAACCTGGCTTCGAACACAATCTGGGCATTGCGTGGCGGGGCGAAAATTGCGGGACGCTCCACATAGTAGTAATCAAAAAGGTTACGTATGAGAAGTGAAGCGTTAAGGTTCACTGCATTGTTGCCTGACGTGATCTGATATCTCACACGCAGGTCGGTTACATAAATGGCCGGAAAGAGCTCCGCATCCGGCACAAAAAGGGAGAAATCCGTATCCACCTGTTCGGGGGCAGAAGACCACCTGAAATCTGCTCCCAATTCCAGTTTAGGAGTGACACCGGTTCTGCCTGACAACTGAACAAGATGGGAAGATCTGTAAGCAAGGGGACGATTCAGCATCTTGTCGAAGGCGTCCAGATGTGTATAGGCTCCGTTAAGATGGTGTCTCTGGTCAACCGAGGAGAGGGAGAGAGCCATTTCAGCACCCCGGATCCTGGCGCTGGTCAGATTGATGAAACGAAACGAACCGGATTCCTGAAAAAAAGTGGGTTCAACCAGATTTTTATATTCATTCCAGAACCCGGTAATCTCTGCCTTGAGGCTGAACCGGTTTGCCAGCAGGTAAAGCCAGGTGAGGCCGGCCTCATAGCCGGTACTGGTTTCGGGTTTCAGGCCCAGATTGGATTCAAGAGGAAAAAAATCACTGTTGCTGAAGAAGCGCTCTGCAACACTCGGTACCCGGAATCCTTTCCCAAAAGAGGCTCTGGCTATCAGCTGCTCGGTGAGCAGCAGGGAAGAGCTGAATTTCGGGCTGATCTGGCTGGCAGTGCTGAGTGTGTGAACCTGGTAGGCATCATACCGGATCCCGCCGGTAGTGGTAAGCCTTCGGGTCCACTCCATTTCGGCCTGCAGGAAAAGGGAGCCCTCCGGCTGATTTCTGACAGTCAGGGAGTCGGTTCCTATGTAGACATCAGCGCGGATGTAATTTTCATCAAAGGTAGCGCCGGCTGTAACAAAGAGCTGTTCTGTAGCATAAATATCTGCCTGCAGCTCCCCTCCGTAACGAACCCCCACATTATGTTTGTCGGACGGCCTGACGTTGCCTTCGCTGTCGATGGGGCGAAAGGCGACTCCAAAAAGACGTCCCCTGGCAGTGAGCCGGATTGCGTCATTTATCTGATGAGTATAGACCGGCAGAAGTGTAATTCGGTCGGAGAGACCTTCGTTTGAACCCGAAGCCGATTCGTTGCCACCCGTCTGTATCTGACCCGGACGCAACACATCAGCCAGCCCGTTCCAGTAGAGAAACTGCTGATTACGGTTTCTTCTGACACTGCTGTATAATGAGAATTCACTGCTGTTACTAAATTCCCATCCAAATTTACTGTAGAATTCTGCTCCGCGTGTCCGGTTATCCTGAAGGTATCCCTCATTGTGCTGAAGCCTGCCGCTGAACCAGTATCCAAACCGTTGAGTAACTTTTTGAGAGCGGCCGAACAGGAGTCCGCTGAAAGGCCTGTAATCGGAAGCCCCGTCCCAATTCTGCTTCCATTCTCCAAATCGAACCGGTTGATAGAGACCGCCAATCAGGCGCAGGGTTGTCTCCGGAATCTCTGCATAATCGTTTGTGATCAGATTTACCACACCTCCAAGTGCTCCGCCCCCGTAAAGAGCGGAGCCAGGGCTTTTCAAAACTTCGATCTGGCGGGTTTGGGTTAACGGCAATCCGTCAAAGTCCATTCCGCCCTGATCGGGTCCCATAAGCGGCACACCATCCACAAGCAGAAGCACACGGCTGCCCACACCGTAGGTGAAACCGGAAGAGCCGCGAATATTCACGGAGTTCCCGAGAATCTGAACTCCGGGAACATGTTCCAGAGCCTGATTCAGGCTCACTGCATTTCGCGAACGAATCTCCTCCGGAGTTACGGTGCTCATACTGACGGATACTTTTCCGATCAGCTGGCTTCTTCTGGAAGCGGTAACGACCAGTTCGCCGGATTGAAGTGTAATAGGACTCAGCGTAAATCCGACCCTTTTGGTTTCTCCCTCCTGCAGTGATATTTCCTGATGAAGGGTTTCAAAGCCCACCATCGAAATTCGAATTCTGTAATTCGAGGCTGGCAGATCGGCTATACGAAATGTTCCTTCTCTTCCGGTTACAGCTCCCCTGCCGGCTTCGGAGATAAAAATGTGTACACCGGGCAGCGGTTCTCCGGCAGCATCCCTCACAACGCCTTCAATGGCGGCGTTACCGCTTTGAGGGAAAACGGAAAATCCCTTCGTTATTGCCGGACAGAAAAGCAGAAACAACAGCGTAAAAAAGTGAAGTTTTTTCATGGCATTATTCCGGTGGGAAGGGTGGAAAGTTGCTGAAATCAACATGGATTGAGATCTGAACCGTGTCTCCCAGAATCTCAATGATTCCTCCATTCTCCTCATAAACACCCACAGGCCTCCAGTCGGTGAAAAGATTTGGCCCGAACTGGTTGGCGATGATATTGTAAACGTAGGTCCCGTTATCCAGGTCACCAACGAAAAAAGTATCGGAGTCCACATTCAGGGAGAGGGGTTCGCTCGCTTTCAGATTTCCCTGATTGAATTCAGTAAGAATCTCTAAAAGAGTGGATGGTTTAAAGTCGAGAGGCACAAAAAAAAGCTGTCGAAGCTGGCTGCCCGGCGGCCAGTTTCCGCTGTAGGTGACCGTACCCTGAATAGCGCCCACAGGCTCGGGTTCAGGCGGTGGTGGTTCCAGGCCGGATTCACAACCCCAGGCTGGCAGCAGGGCAACAGTGGCCAGGAACAGAAAAAAATATCTGAATTTTTTCATAATCCTCGGTTTTCAGCCAATATGGTTATCCGGAATGAGTGAGTCAATACCCGGCCTGGATGGTATTTCGGAAAAAAAATACATTGCGCCGCTCAGGAACCGAGTTTTTCCAGTGCATATCGCATTCTTCTGAGTACAGTCTCTTTTCCAAGCAACTCCATGGAAGAGAACAGATCGGGTCCGAATCCGAGTCCGGTAACGGCAATTCGAACCGGCATCATCAACTTGCCGAATCCAATGCCCTCTGCTTCGACGGTATGTTCAAGGGCTGTTTTCAGGCGGGCTGCTTTAAATTCATTTTCATGAATCCCGCTGATTTCATCCATGTAAATTGTGACCAGTCCGGCACTCTGATCCGTCCATTTTTTAAGCGCCTGCTCGTCATAGTTATCCGGATCACGGAAAAAGAACCCTCCCACAGAGAGGATCTCGTCCAGTTTACTGATTCTTTCTTTTACAAGGCCGATGGCGTTTTCAAGAAAATCCTTATCCAGCTTGTGTAAATGGTCGTCCTTAGTGATAGACTTCAGTCGGTCAGCCAGCAGGGCGTCACTCTGCTCCCGCAGGTAGTGTTCATTATACCATAGAAGTTTTTTATGATTGAAGACCGCTCCGCCTTTGCTAACTCGATCAAGAGTGAACAGTGTGGCAAGTTTTTGCAGAGAATGAATTTCGCTGTCGTCTCCGGGACTCCATCCAAGATAAGCCAGAAAATTGATCAGGGCTTTGGGCTCATAATGGTTCTCCATGTAGTCTCTGGTGTTGATGGGAATTCCCTCCGACTCGGCTTTTCTTTTGGAGAGTTTTCCACCGCTGGGCGACATAATCAGCGGAAGGTGTGCCATCTGCGGGATATCCCATCCAAAAGCCTGGTAGAGGAGCACATGCTTTGGTGTACTGCTCAGCCACTCTTCACCCCGAATCACATGTGAGATTTGCATATGATGGTCATCCACTACATTGGCGAGATGGTACGTGGGCATCCCGTCCGACTTCAGGAGCACCTGATCGTCCAGCCCCTTCGATTCAAAAGCCACATGGCCCCTGATGAGATCTTCAAAACGGATGGTTTCCCTTCGCGGGACTTTCAGACGAACTACATATTCCTCTCCTGCTTCGAGTCTCCGTGTCACTTCATCCTGTGAAAGGGTGAGGCTGTTTTTCATCGATTGCCGTGTGATGGCATCATATTTAGGTGACGGATTCCCGGATTTCTGCAACCGTTCCCTCATCTCGTCCAGTTCTTCCGTAGTGTCAAACGCGTAGTAGGCAGCTCCTTTTTCAATAAGTTCTGCCGTGTATTTTTTGTAGAGTTCACCCCGCTCGCTCTGCCGGTACGGCCCAAAGGATCCGGGTTTCTGCGGGCCTTCATCAATCTCAATACCACACCATTCCAGTGAGCGGATGATATCCTCTTCCGCACCTTCTACATAGCGGTTCTGATCCGTATCCTCAATCCGAAGAACAAAAACCCCGCCCTGATTTCTTGCAAAAAGGTAATTATAAAGTGCTGTACGGAGCCCTCCGATATGAAGGTATCCGGTAGGAGAGGGTGCAAATCGTACTCTGACAGATGATTTCATTGGAATAAATTGAGTTATTTAATTCAAATCTGAAAATACGGTGATTTCTATACGATGGCTAATTAAATCAGGCCACAGGTTTGAATTGCAGGGCCTGGCTTTAAGGGCTTTCAGGGGAAGAGTACGGCATTTAGTTCTCCTGATTCCGGATCCGCAGAAATTTCTCTCACTAATTTAGAAAATTACGTAGTTTAGGGTGAACTGCAGAAGCAGAAGAGGAGCCTTGAGAACACCTCTTGTAAAACAATAAATTAAGGTCAAAGCTGTAGGATATTTTATACAAAGTGACACAGAGAAGAGCTATTCTCCTCGCTGTGGTGTCAGGAAATTTCCCTCTTCTCAAAAGTGGTGCGGATTGAGTGAGGGAGTCCGGAAAATCAATTAAATCTCCAAATTATGAGTATTCCCCGTTTCCATCTTGCATTTCCGGTCAGTGATCTGGAAAAAACACTCACATTTTACCGCGATCTGCTGGGTTGCAAGACCGGCAGAATGTCCGATAAATGGATTGATTTCGACTTTTGGGGTCATCAGGTGGTCGCTCACCTGAGTCCGGAAGATGCGGGAAAATCAGCCTCCAATGAGGTAGATGGTCATGCAGTACCCGCCAGGCATTTCGGGGTAATCCTTTCATGGGATGAGTTTGAGAAGCTGGCCGGAAAGTTGAAAGAGGCAGGGCAGGTATTTGTAATTGAGCCCTATATCCGGTTTGAAGGAAAACCCGGAGAACAGGCAACCATGTTTTTTTTAGATCCAAGTGGAAATGCACTTGAATTCAAGGCATTTCGGGATGAGAGTCAGATATTTGCAGTCTGATCCGGACCCATGTAACTGTCCCTGTTTTAAGTGAAACCTTTAGCTATTGTATGAAACAACCTGTTCAACTTTCTGTTATTCTGACGAACCATGGCGATCCGATCCATTTCAACTCTCTTCTGAGTGATCTGCTCCGGTTTGAAAACGGGCGGTTCGAGGTGATCATTATCCAGGACGGCAGTGACACTGTTCTCTCAAAATTTATTGACAGTGAGATTAAAAAAAGCAGTAATGAACGGGTTTTTTTGTACGAACACAGCCGCCCTCTTGGCCGGGGGAGTTCGCTCAACGAAGGACTGATGCATGCAGAAGGTGCATACATCTGGGCCCCTCTGCGTGCGGAGAGGCTTAATGAATCGCTGCTGCTTGAAGCCATGCAGCGCTTTAAATCTGATCCGGCAGCTTTCTGGTCCCTGGATTATCATCTGCCGAAACAGCTTCCGGATTGGATATCCGCGGCTGAAGAAGGAGATCTTCCCGACGACAGCTGTCTGCTTTGGAATCGCAATATCATACAGCAGGAGTATCTCTTTTTCAATCCGTTTATGGAGAGTCTGCATGGAGCTGAACTGGCTATGAGAATTGCCATGGATCATTCCTGGGTACTTACGGATCCTTTTTTCGTGGTTGCTGAAGATCAGTCTCCGGTTGCTCAGATCGGTGATATGAAAGAACTGATTTTTTCGGCGCTTCGCATGACCGAAGAAAAAACGATAACGGAGCAGCTCATCAGTGCGTTTCAGTCAGCAGAGCAGTATCTGAAGAAAAGAGAAGCCGATGACCTCACTCTCTATCAGGCGAGGCAGTTACTCACAGACAACAACGCGAATAAATCCCTGGAACTGGTAAACAGGTATCTGAAACGGAATCCGGAGAATCCGGAGGCTTTACGCATCAAGATTGCATCACTTGAGAAAATGCGAAGGCATGTAGAAGCTGCAGAGTTGAAACACCGGCTCTTTAAGAGAGCGAAATCAGAAGCTCATGCAACAGAGGAAAAGGTTTCCGATTCTGAGACTCTGACTGCAGACTCTCCGGTTGAAACGCAGAGCGGTTCTGCCGGATTGATTTCCCAAAACCTCTCCGTAGAGGAACCGCAGTTCGAAGATGAGACAACTGACGCACATGAGGGTATCAACGGGGATGAGGCAGCAGAAACGGTTGAAATTGAGGGTTTGGAGCCGGAGATGGCTGAATCTTTGGTCTCTGTGGTGATACCTGTCACAGCACATGGAAAATCACTCCTCGAAGAGGCACTGATCCATCTGGACAGGAGTAAAGGCCGGCACACACTTGAACTGATTGTAGTGGACAATGCCAGTCTGGATGATACATTTGACTATCTGGAGCAGCTCACACAGAAGAAGTTTCTAAACATAAAAGTGATTGTCAATCAGGTGAACAAGGGTGTTCCGGCTGCCTGGAATCAGGCTTTCGAACTTGCAAAAGGAGACTACATCCTGTTTATGCATAATGATGTGCATCTGAAACCGGAGAGCATAGATCATCTGGTTGAAGCGCTCAGGAAATCAGAAGAAGCGGTGATGGCAGTCCCGGTTCTGAATAACACTGAATACGCCCCGCAACTTGCAGGAAAGCAGGTTGAGGGAGCTGATTCGGAAGTAGAAACGGCTGATAGCTGCTGTTTTATGGTAGAGGGGGGTATTTCTTTCAGATTTGATGAAGAATTCCGCCCTTGTTTTTATGAGATGGAGGATTACTGCAGGCAGATCCGTACAGCAGGCAGAAAAATTATTGTGGAGAAAAAGGCGCATGCTGATCACCGGGGAGGAGGTTCAACGGTTGCGATGGCACTGCATCTCGATCCGGAGGAGCTTTGGAAAAACAGAGCCCGCTTCCGCATGAAATGGTTTCCCGGGCGCACTGCAGTGATACCACAGGAAGGCAATCATGCAGAACGGTTTCGCAGGCTTGGTGCCCCGCTGAACCCTCTCCAGCCAGACTCTGACTGGCTGAACAGGGTTCGTGATTATCTAACCAGTGAAGTCAGAACCGAGATTTTGAGGGGAAGCTGGAATGAAGAGGAGTTGTTTACAATCATGCTTACACTTCTCATCGCCGATGAACGGGAGCTTCTGCGGACACTTGAAGAGCGAATCGAAGGGCTGAAACCGGACCCTGCGCTCTTAAAGTTGTTTATACTCTATTACTACAGGAAAAATATCTTTTCAAGATGCCGGCACTATGTAGGGATGGCGGAAGAGGAGGATCCAGAGTTTGATCTGTTCAACCTGAGGATGCTGATCGCGGAGAAGGAGTATGACAGGGCCATCCCTCTGCTGAATGATCTGCTTGCACACTATCCCTCCAGTCCGGAACTCTATTCACATGCAGCTGAAATTTATAAACAGAATCAGGAAATGGCGGAAGCGGAGTCGTTTTATGCGATGGCCCATCAGCTTCATCCGGTAAAATACCGCCATTATTCAGGCGGATTTTCACTCAACGTGTGAACCGGTCACAACCCGGCAGCCGAGAAGATGAGCTCTGCAAGCGTGTCGGCCCACTCTTCGTGCTCTTGCTTCATGAAAACGCTTCGGAGCAAAACAGCCTTCTCCTCATCAGCACTGTAACCGGGGAAAAGGGTTGTAAACTGTTCGGCCGGTACAGTAAACAGTGAGAGGAAAAATCCCTCTTTGTTCAGATCCATGCCTTTTTGAAACAGTTCTTTGTTGTACGTATTCAGTGAAGAGAGACTTTTGTCGGGGGGATCTCTGAACCAGGTTACAATGTCAAGTTCAGGTCTCATGTAGAGTGTGAAACCGGGTTTCTCTGCTATCCGTTTGGAGAATACTCGTGCAGCGGTAAGTGCTGAATGCAGGATGCTGCCCAGGCCTTCTGCTGTTAGCGGAAGGAGTTCCAGAGTTGCCCAGAGCGCTGCGGCAGATGCACCGGCTCTGGAGCACTCGAGACTGATTTCGCCCAGATGCAGTTCATCGGATGTAAAATAGGTATAGGGAGAGTCGTGTTTAAAGAATGCCCCGACTGCAGGATCTTTATAGAGTACAGAACCACATCCGTAAGGCTGCAGGCCGTGTTTATGAGGATCGATAACCACGCTGTCGCACTGGTTCAGCAGCTGCCAGTGCGGTTTTGAGGGAAG
This sequence comes from Balneolaceae bacterium, assembly GCA_007693745.1. Taxonomy (GTDB): domain Bacteria; phylum Bacteroidota; class Rhodothermia; order Balneolales; family Balneolaceae; genus Rhodohalobacter. The sequence continues at coordinate 24,869 of REDA01000012.1, read as the reverse complement.
CTCATCTTCCAGTAATTTGAAAAATCCGCCGTAGGCAGCATCAGCATGAATACGAATGCCGGCTTCTCTGCAGAGAGGGAGCAGACCGGCCAGGGGTTCCACCGTTCCCGTACCCGTGGTGCCGAGTGTGACCACAAGGGTTCCGATGCGGCTGCTCTGGTTTCGGATAAAGGCGAGATCCGGAACTCCTTCGGGATTAACCGGAATCCTGATAAACGGGATATTCAGCAGTTTACACATTCGCTGATGCGTGTAATGGGCATTTGCAGTGGCAGCAACCGCTTTACCGGGATGCAGTTCCCTGGCCACGAAAAGAGCTTCAAGATTGGCGATAGTTCCGCCGGATGTGAGATGCCCGAGAAAGGGTGTATCATAACCGATCATGCCGGCAAGCTTGTTGATGCACTCCTTTTCCAGAGCTGATGTTGGGGGCCCTCCATCCAGCGCGTGGTTATTCGGATTGACGGTCATCGCCAGCGTATAGGCAAGCCAGGCAACAGGATGGGGAGGTTTCAGCATCTGCCCTGCATAGCGGGGGTGGTGGAACGGATAATTTCCCTTCAGTTTATCAGTTAGCTGGCGGAGAACTTCACGGATCTCTTCTTCTCTGGCATTACTGGAGCCGGTGGCATCCGTTTTACCGTAGGTCTGCCTCCAGCGATCCAGTTCATTGAGCTGCTTTTGAAGCAGGGTGAGGTATGGCTCGAAATGATTCACAGAGTCAGCGAAGCGTGAAAACAATCCCGAGGGAAAGTACCTGTGCAACCTGGAGTTCGGTTGAGAAGTCATCATCAAACACGAAATCGAGGCTCACTGTTGCATTCATGAAACTGTTAATTTTACCGGTAACAGTGTTGGTGAAAAAAACGTCGGTACTTTTAAGGGATTTATTGAAGCTCGTAAAGGTGCTGAAAGTACCCTCATAGGAAAGGTTTGTTGAGAGGCCCGTCTTTACCGAAGTAGCAAATGTGAGTCCGGCCTCGGAACGGAATCTATCGCCGGGTGCAAGGCCAAAAACGGGGCCGAGTGAACGGTTTTTTACAAACGTTTGCTGCAGACCAAGACCCGCCTCAACAGAAAAAGATTCTGACGGCACCCAGGCGAGACCGGCATCCTGCGTAAAATAGGCAGGAGCCAGAAACCCAGAAATAAGCCGGTCGCTGCCATCTTCTCCCTTTCCATACTCAAAACCGTCATCAAACTGTGTTCTGAAGCGCAGATTGGCAAATAATTTAAAATCAGCAGAATCATCGCTCAGGTCATACAGGAAACGGTTCAGAAGCATAAAGCGGTCGTCAATTTTTCTGACACCTTCATTCTGGACTTTGGTTTTCCCGAACCGCCCGTGAAGCAGGACTCCGTATGAGAACCGATCCATTTTATAGACAGAAGTAAACGTGGTTCGACCTGTGGCAGCGATGTTGTTGATTCCACCCTGCGACCAGTTGGAGTAGGAAGCCTGTGAGCCGCTGATACCAACCGACCAGGATGTTTGCCAGCCGCTCAGACTGTCGGGAATGGAAACCGTATCCTGTGCATTCAGGGTCACAGCCCAAAAGCAGAAGAGCGGGAGAAAAAGCAGATGTTTCATTCGGTATAAATATAAAAATTTGCAGTTCAGTTCAGCTGAGAACCACTTCAGCGGGAGAATGCTCATGCAGGCTCAGAGCAACATGTTCATTTAGCTTTGTCGGAACATGCAGTCCAACGATTCCGGCCAGAATGGGGAATTTTCGATGTCCGCGATCGACCAGTACAGCCACGATGATCTTGTGATAGCGGGAGAGGTCCGGAATTTTCTGAATCGCCCTGAACATGGAGCTCCCGCTGAAAATTACATCGTCCGTTAGAACCAGAACTTCATTTTCGGAGGGTTCTGAAAATTCGAACGGGGATTCATCATCCGACTGGATATTCATCACGGGGACATCCATACCGGATGCTTTTTCAAGAATCGATCCGATTCTTTTTGCAACGGAGTAGCCTCTTCTGTTAAGTCCCAGAATTCTGACCGGATGCTGCTGAGCCTCTTCGAGGATCTGATAGCTCATTCGTCTTAAGGTGCGGTCGATTCGGCCTTTGTCAAGAAGTATCATAGTAGTTAGCTGCACGGTGAACAGTTATAAAAAGTAAGAAATATAAGATACTTAGAAAATAATTAAATAGAACCGCAGACATTCCTCAAAACCAGCAGGAATACGGGCCGGCAGCCATTCAGAGAAGATCTGATCCAGTGGATCTGGAAGCATCTTGAGTTGGATCTGAACAGGTTTGCGGCGACGGTGGCAAGCAGATCCGTGTGCTCGATCCCGGCCGGCAGAATCACGGGGAGGGGAGAAGGCTGGCGAAGGGAACCCTTCCGCCTGCCCCGGGAGGTGAAAAAGCCATTTGCTGCCGCCGGCTTTTCCCCGGGAAAAGAAGTGCTGCGACCGGGTCTGGCACATCAGCTGAAGCGTTATTGCCTTCAAAAAAACTGCACTTCCTGTAAAGTATTTAAAAGTGTAATTCGTCCTTGACTGATTTCATATCTCTCTCTATCTTTATTTTCTGTCTGCTAATTTATTTTGCCCGGTCGTCTAATGGCAGGACAGCGGGTTTTGGTCCCGTATGTGGGGGTTCGAATCCTCCCCGGGCAACATCTAAAAAGGATTGCCGAATGGCACTCCTTTCTTTTTTTTAACTTGACTGATCAGCTGGTTGGAAACGCCATTAGCTATATTTGCGGGACGCAGTAACCTTGCACTTGCACGTGCCATAGCTGAGAATTATGGAGTGGAACTGGGGAATCTCACCATCCGGTCGTTTTCAGATGGTGAGCTCTATGTCAAGTACGAGCAAAGCATACGGGGAGAGGATATTTTCGTAGTGCAGTCCACGCCTCCGCCCGGAGATAACATCATAGAATTGTTGTTGCTGCTCGACGCAGCGAAACGGGCATCCGTGAAAAGGGTAACTGCAGTAATCCCCTATTTCGGTTATGCCCGGCAGGACAGAAAAGACCGACCGAGGGTTTCGATAGCATCGAAACTGATGGCAAATATTCTTGTAGAAGCGGGGGCAGACCGGATCCTGACCATGGATCTGCACGCTTCTCAGATACAGGGCTTTTTTGACATTCCTCTGGATCATCTGTACGCAAGCAGGATTTTTATTGATCACTTTACAAGGCATCCCATAGAGAATCTGGTAGTTGTAGCGCCGGATGTCGGAAGTTTGAAAATGGCAAGGGCCTATTCAAAAAAACTGGGAGCCGGTTTGGCTTTTATTGATAAAAGAAGGCCTAAACAGAATGTAGCTGAGGTCATGAACATCATTGGTGAAGTGGATGGCAGGCATGTACTGATCGTTGATGATCTGATAGATACAGCCGGAACCATTACCAATGCGGCGGTAGCCCTCAAAGAGAGGGGAGCGCTGAGTGTGAAAGCGACATGCACTCACCCGATACTGTCGGGGCCGGCCTATCAGAGGATTGAGGATTCACCGATCGACCTGATGCTTGTAACAGATACTGTACCGCTGAGAAAACCATCCGATAAAATCAAAGTATTGAGCGTAGCGGGAATTTTTGCTGAAGCGATACAGCGGATACATACAAACGATACCATCAGTGCACTTTTTGATGATTAACAGATAAATAAACCTATGAAGCAACCAGAACTATATGACCTTAAAGGTGAATTGAGAGAATCGGGGAGAAGACATCTTTCCGGACTCCGCAAAGACCTGAAGGTTCCCTGCGTAATGTATGGCCCAAAAGTGAAAGAAAATGTTCACTTTACAATTATGGAGTCGGATCTGGAAAAGATTCTTTCCGTAAGCCAGACGAAACTCCAGAATCTGTCTATTGATGGCAAGGAGTACAAAACCCTTCTCAAGAAGGTTGAATATGATCCGGTATCTGACCGTCCGCTCCATGCCGATTTTTATCTTCTGGATGAAAAAACACCGGTTAAACTTCGGGTGCCGGTTCGTCTGACAGGTATTGCCAAGGGAGTTCGCGATGCGGGTGGCCGGGTCTTGCAGCCACTCCGGATTGTGAATATCAAGGTACTTCCGGATAAAATTCCGGCTCTCTTCCTTCTGGATATTTCAAATCTCGGAATCGGGGACTCACTGACGATCGGGGATCTCGATATGGAAGGAATTAATACCCTGGACGACGCGAGAAGAACCATCGTAACCATTGTGCCTCCCAAATCCGAATCTGCGTTCACATCGTCTGCTCTTGATGATGACGATGAGCTGGGTCTCGAAGAGGCTGAAGAGGGTGCAGAGGGCGTTGAGGCTGCCGGCGGAGAAGCTGAGGCGGAAGCGGACGAAGCGACTAATTAAACCAATTCAACGCTCTTATGGCACTGATTGTGGGCCTGGGAAATCCCGGGATAGAATACAAGGGTACGCGCCATAATGTTGGATTTGAGCTCATTGATAAACTTTCAGAGCATATGACCATTACTCTGTCTCAGGGTAGTGGTCTTTTCTTTTTGGGAGAGGGAAAGTACAAAGGGAAAAAAGTTGTTTTGATGAAACCAACTACCTACATGAACAGAAGTGGCAAGGCTGTAACGAAAGCTCTGGCTCTCACTTCCACTCCACCCCCGGAGTGTATGATCTGTTATGACGATATTCATCTGGAGCCGGGGAAAATCCGGATCAGGCCCGTCGGCAGTGCAGGTGGTCACAACGGGATGGCTGATATTATTGAGCGAATGCAGACCCGGGATATTCCACGGCTGAGAATCGGAATAGGCAGTGATTTTTCCAAAGGAAGGCAGTCTGATTATGTTCTTTCACCTTTCACTTCACAGCAGAGAACAGAAATAGACAGCGCACTTGATGTTGCATCAGAAGCAATTTTCCTTTTTCTTCGTGGGGGGATAAATCTGGCAATGAATCATTTTAACCAATGACCCGGAGGCTTTGGAAAAACAGGAGGTTTGTTCAGAATCGTGGTGGAAGTAAATTTAAAACACTGCGTTTTAACCATACGAGAGGATTTTAAATTTGCGACAACGATGAGATCGGGCAAAAAAAACAGTTTACATAGCTTTCGACTACATAATCACAACTGATAACCAATAACATACTCATGATTAAAACAATTATCTATCTGGTACCGCTGGCAGGTGTTGTGGCACTGGCGTTTACCTACCTGAAATCAGCCTGGGTAGCCCGGCAGGATGCAGGTACTGAAAAAATGGAGCGTATTGCAAAAAATATATCTGACGGAGCGATGGCGTTTCTGAAGGCTGAATACAAAGTTCTCAGCATCTTTGTTGCTTTCGTGGCCATTCTTCTCGCCATCCAGGGATCCCTTCAGGAGAGTTCCTCACCGCTGATAGCCCTCTCCTTCGTGGTCGGAGCATTCTGTTCCGGCCTGGCAGGTTTCATCGGGATGCGTGTGGCTACCAAGGCCAATGTGCGAACCACACACGCAGCCAGAACGAGCCTTGCTGAGGGCCTGAATGTAGCCTTTAACGGCGGTTCCGTAATGGGCCTCGGTGTTGTTGGCCTCGGTGTACTCGGTATCGGAATGCTCTTTATGCTCTATACCAACATGTTTGGTGTTGGAATTGACAACATCCAGCAGGTACTCACAGTAATCACAAGTTTCTCATTCGGTGCGTCCTCCATTGCGCTTTTTGCACGTGTGGGAGGCGGAATCTACACCAAAGCTGCCGATGTGGGTGCTGACCTGGTGGGTAAAGTGGAAGCCGGCATCCCGGAAGATCACCCGCTCAATCCCGCTACCATTGCAGATAACGTGGGTGACAATGTGGGCGACGTTGCCGGTATGGGAGCCGACCTTTTCGAGTCTTATGTAGGATCCATCATCGGCACCATGGTACTTGGCGCCGCTTTTATGGGCCTGGCAGGGTTTGATACTTCCAATGAGTTTGGCGGTCTCAATGCCGTTCTGCTGCCACTGGTCCTTGCAGGTGTGGGAATCCTCACCTCTATTCTGGGTACCTTCTTTGTGAAAGTAAAAGAAGGCGGTAATCCACAGAAGGCTCTGAATACAGGAGAGTTTGTATCTGCCGGTGTAATGCTGGTTGCTTCATTCCTGATTATCAACTGGATGCTTCCGGATAGCTGGGAATTTGCAGGACAGACCCTGACAGCCATGGGTGTATTCTGGGCAACAATTTTCGGCCTGTCTGCCGGACTTCTGATCGGACTGATCACCGAGTATTATACAGGAACCGGAACCAAACCGGTCTGGAGTATTGTGCGTCAGTCTGTTACAGGTTCAGCTACCAACATCATCGCAGGTGTAGGTGTGGGGATGATCTCCACTACCATTCCGATTATCATTATTGCAGCCGCGATTCTGGGAGCCTACCATTTTGCAGGTCTCTACGGTATCGCAATCGCCGCAGTGGGAATGCTCTCCAATACAGGAATCCAGCTTGCAGTAGATGCATACGGTCCGATTTCCGATAACGCAGGTGGTATTGCCGAGATGTCTGAACTGCCTGAAGAAGTGCGTCAGAGAACGGATAAACTGGATGCCGTGGGCAACACCACAGCCGCCATCGGAAAAGGATTCGCCATCGGCTCTGCTGCACTGACCGCACTCGCGCTCTTTGCTGCATTTATCACCTCCTACAATGTGGCAAATCCTGAAAGTATTTTGACCGGAATCGATATCACGGATCCGAAAGTAATGGCTGCACTCTTTGTGGGCGCAATGCTTCCCTATCTCTTTTCTGCCCTCTCAATTCAAGCTGTGGGTCGTGCAGCGATGTCCATGATCGAAGAGGTGAGACGTCAGTTCAAAACCATTCCTGAGCTGACAGAAGCCCTGAAGATGATGACCAAGAACGAAGGCAAGGCGATGGCAGACTGGAGCGATGCCGACCGCAAGGTGTTTGACGCGGCCGACGGCAAGGCAGAGTTTGCCAAATGTGTGGAAATCTCCACAACAGCTTCCATCCGGGAGATGGTAGTGCCGGGTCTGCTGGCTGTGATTGTACCCGTTCTGTTTGGGTTTATTGGCGGACCAGCGATGCTGGGCGGGCTGCTGGCTGGTGTAACGGCCTCCGGAGTACTTCTGGCGCTCTTCCAGGCCAACTCGGGTGGCGCATGGGATAATGCCAAAAAGATGATCGAAGAAGGTGTGGAAATCGACGGTGTTCACTATGGAAAAGGCTCCGAGCCGCACAAGGCAGCCGTAGTAGGAGATACGGTTGGAGATCCGTTCAAGGATACGTCCGGCCCCTCACTGAACATTCTGATCAAACTGATGGCTGTTGTTGCGCTTGTGATCGCCACGATGATCTAAACGGGAGCTGAAATCAGTTTTACAGCCTTTGATACCAACCCCGGTAATGCGAATTGCCGGGGTTTTTTTATTGTGATTTTGTAACTGTTTTGATCTTGTTGAACAACAGAAACTGTGATCCGGCATTGCCAATCCGGAACGTTCACAAGTGCAGTGCAGCCGGGAATCCACTGGAGAATACAGACCTGATCAGAGATCCCGATGCAAATACTGCCATCATTATGAAGGGCGGGCGACTTTATAAAAACTCCCTGCAATAATCAGCAACACCCCGTATATCCAGATGCCGGGGTCGATCCAGAATGCAAGAAAGAGGCATCCCAGAAGTCCGGCTGCGGGGATGGCTCTTGGGTATAACCTGAGCTCCTCCGGCAAAAAAAGTGCTGATAAATTGGTAATTGCGTAGTATATGAGCACCGTAAATGCGCTAAAAGACCAGGTGAATACGACGTCGCCGCTTAATGTCAGGAGACCGATGATCCCTCCTGTAACCCATACGGCTCTCACAGGGCTCTGATTTGCAGGATTGATTTTTGCGAGACTTTTCGGAACATCTTCTCTTCGGGCCATGCCGAGCAGAACCCTGGAGAGGCCCAGAAGCAGGTTTAATAAAACACCCAGCATTGCTGTAATCGCCGCGATGGTGATTAAGCCGCCTAAAAACGGAACGGATAAAGCCTGTGCCGCGATCATCAGAGGAGCTGCTTCACCACCCACAGTGGCTCCAAATGCATCGGCACCCATCACCTGAATTGCGGTAAGTGAGACCGCAAGATAGAGAAGTACGATCACAACCATGGAGAGGATGATAGCTCTCGGGATAGTTTTTTTCGGATCCGAGACCTCCTCACCAAGGGTCGCGATCCGGCCGTAGCCGGTATAGGCGACAAACATCAGGGCAGAGGCATAGAGAACAGCAGAGAGCGAGAAATCCGGGAAGGAGTCTGCAAGAGGCTGAACAGGCAGGCCCTGTGTCCAGAGTCCCGCTGCGATGAAGAAAAGCAGGCCCAGCAGAGTGATACTGACAATAATCTTGTTCGCGAGATTGCTTCTGCGGATGCCACCTGAAACGAGAAGGGTCATCACCGTAAGCAGCAGGAGCCCTGCTGCGACGGTTACAAAGCGATTTGTACTCATCTCGAAAGCGTAGAATAGGTATCCAACCGTTCCCAGGAGCGCTGTAGCAGCTGAAGCCGATTTGGCCACCATGAACATCAGACCGGCCGTGAAACCAAACCAGGGCCCAAGAAACCGGTAGCCATACTCATACGTGCCGCCGCTCACCGGATGCGCTGCTGCCAGCTGAGCGCTGCTCAGGCCGTTGAAAGCAGCCAGCAGTGCGGCAATCACGATGGCGATAATAATACCGTTTCCTGCGATCTGGGCAGCAATCGCAATACTCACAAAAATACCGGTCCCAACAATAGATCCGAGCCCCATCAGAACAGCTCCGGGTGTTCTGATGTCCCGTTTCAGTTGATTTTCCATCGGACGCAGTGGTTTTTTACCTTTGGCTCATGCGGTAATCGAGTGACCAGCGCCCGCCACCGGTAAACCAGAGAAAGATGCTGCCAATCAGCATGGCCAGATCATTTCTGGATTCATGCATCATACTCAGAAATCCGTAATGATTCAGCTCCCTGAGGCTGAAACCCCAGAAGCCGGTGCCCAGCAGGATCGGTAATTTTGTTGTAAAGAGCGCCGTCAGCATGATGATAATCAGAGGAATTACGGCAAATCGGGTGAGGAAACCGGCAAGCACAAGGAGTCCGCACACGATTTCAAAACCACCCACAAAATAGCCTGTAAATTCCGGGAATGGTATGCCGATCGATTCAAACCGGCCGGAGCCCCTGAACTCCGGATAGAGAAATTTCTGAATTCCTTCAGAGAGAAATACCACTCCCACCAGGAACCGGATCAGAATGGTGGTTTTGGCCTGGTCTGTCTGGATCAGTTTTTTCAGTTGCATCGTCTATTCACCTCTTCTCTGGGAAAATAACCAGTTCAGTGCAAAACGGTCCTCATACGCCGGCACCCAGGAGAAGTGATCCATGTCGGGATATTCAGTATAGCCCGGCAGGCCGCCCGCTTCACGAATGGCTTCGATCATCGCCCTTGAGAGCTCAGGGGGTACAACCGTATCCAGGGCTCCGTGAAAGGTCCAGACCGGAAAAGAGGCGAGCCGTTCGGCGAGAGCCGGGTTTCCGCCTCCGCAGATCGGCATGGCCGCTGCATAGTAATCGGGATAGCGGGTGATCATATCCCAGGTTCCGAATCCGCCCATCGAAAGTCCGGTGATATAGATTCTGTCGGGATCGGCAGGATAGAATTCGGCGTAACGGGTAACCACTTCATGAGCGAGAGCCAGCGGCCTGGAAGGGCCGCTCCAGGGGGCGTCTTCACCGCGGAGCCAGGTCAGGTCGGACCAGAAGCTGCCAGAAGGTGCCTGTGGTGCTATCACAATGGCAGGATGTTCCGAGCGGAAGCTCTCTTCGGCGAAGGCGTGAGCACCCCACACCAGCTGAGCCTGATTGTCACTGCCCCGTTCACCGGCGCCGTGAAGAAAGAGAATCAGTGGATAGAGCCTGTCCGGCTCGAAGGAATCGGGAAGCATAATCCGGTAGCGGAGAGTGTCGCCGGTCTCCGAAACAAACTCCCTCGCCTCATAAAATTCAAAAAGCTCCTCAGGGTTTATGGGTTCAGGGGTTTGTGCAACCGATGCAGAATGGAGTCCGCAGAAAAAAATGAGGATGGCAGACATCAGCAAGCTGGAAAGTTTCATAAGCGAAAAGGATTTATGGTTAGGTATGTAACGGTTGATAGTTACGGTGTCATCGTCAGATATCATAGAAATTTACTTGCCAGGTTGGCCAGTTCCGACCGCTCTCCCTTCTCGAGTGCGATATGGGCATAGAGGTCGTTGTTGTGCATCCGGTCCACCAGATAGGAAAGGCCGTTACTCTGCGCGTCGAGGTAGGGGGTGTCGATCTGGAAGATATCCCCGGTAAAAATGATTTTGGTATTTTCTCCGGCCCGGGTGATAATCGTTTTGATTTCATGCGGGGTAAGATTCTGCGCCTCATCGATGATAAAGATCACGTTGTTCAGGCTTCGGCCCCGTATATAGGCCAGGGGGACAATCGAGAGCTTGTCTGTCTGCACCAGTTCATCGATTTTTTTGTACTGCTTGCTGCTTTCGCTGAACTGATTTTTGATAATGCTGAGGTTATCCCACAGAGGCTGCATATAGGGATCAATTTTGGATTTCACATCTCCGGGAAGAAAACCGAGGTCGCGGTTACTCAGTGGTACAATAGGCCGGGCAAGATAGATTTGGCGGTAATAACGGCGCTGCTCTATGGCGCAGGCCAGGGCAAGGAGTGTTTTCCCTGTACCGGCGGCTCCGGTGATGGTGGTAAGCAGAATATCCGGATTCATCAGCGCATGCATGGCAAATGTCTGTTCTGCATTTCGGGGGGTGACACCGTAGGCGCAGACCGATTTCACCAGTTCCACTTTTTTACTCTTCGGGTTGTAATAGCCCAGGGCGGAACTGGAATGGTTTTTCAGGATGTAGTAGTGGTTGCTCACCGGCTGGCTGGGTTCAATCTCCGACTGTTTCACCCTTCCTTTTTCATAGAGCTGGTTGATGGCGGTGTTATCCTCCAGTGTGATCAGGCTCTTTCCCTTGTAGAGATGGTCGATATCCTTAATCCGAATGGTCTCATAATCCTCCGCGTCGAGGCTCAGTGCACGCGCTTTCAGGCGGAGGTTAATGTCTTTGGAGACGAGGGTCACTTTCTTTTCAGGTTCAATCTCCCTGAGCCTGAGGGCGGCATTCAGGATACGGTGATCATTTTTTTCCGAACCAAAAACCTTTGAGGCGTTGGTGGAACTGCCTTCATCGCTGATCACACGGATCTTGCCGTGAGTGCGGCCATTCAGCGGGATCCACTGCTGAAGCATATTTGCATCTGTGATTTTATCCAGATAGCGGATAAATTCGCGTGCGTGAAGGTTGGTTACCGTATTTCCCTTCTTGAAAGAGTCCAGCTCTTCAAGTACCGTGATCGGGATGGCGATATCATGTTTTTCAAAATTTTTTACGGCGTCTGAATCATAGAGAAGTACAGAAGTGTCAAGAACAAAGATCTTCTTCACTTTCTTCTTAGCGGGCATAGGCCTGGATATTTAAGTGAAAGGATAGGAATAGGCGTTGTGCTGAATCTGTGATGATTTCAGGTACTATACTTAAACAATCGATCAGAAGCAATTGTGAGCTGAAAGTTAACAATAGGTTTACAGCTCTGCTTAGGCGCGTTTCGGAATAAGAACGCTTTTGAAAAAAAATGAAGATGCCTGAGACCTGCAGGAAGCAAACAGCAAGCGGGGTGGGGAAAAACCCGTTCGGTGCCGGAGGCCAAAGAAAGATTCGAAAAGCATCTTTTCAATTGGAGTAATTTTTAACGGATCGGTTTCCTGATGGAGTTGAAGAGTGTACCCATTCCACTACCCTTGGTGCTGTTGATCCAGTTCCGGCCGCTGAAAAATGGGTATCGGGTTCATAAAATTAATGACTTATCCGTGCAAATTATTTAAAAAGCCGTTGCTTATGAATTTTCTATTCACCAAAATTATAAAAAATCAGTGAAATAAAAGAGAGCGATAGCGGAGGCGACGGAGGCGTTCAGGCTTTCTGCCATGGAGCCGGCGCCGGGAATATGGACGGCCGTTCGCTCTCCGGAAAAGAGTTTCGGGTCAATTCCGTTTGCCTCATTGCCAATCACCAGGACGGGATTTTGGACAGGGACGGCCTCCTTCAGATTCAGGCTGTTTTCACCTGCATCGAGCAGAATCACGTTGCGTCCGCTCTCTTCGAACAGGGGAAGCAGTTCTGTGAGATCCCCATGCAGGTAGGGGAGAGCTCCTGTGGCTCCTGCGGTGCTTCGTACCACTTTTGGATGAAACGGATCGGCGCATCCTCTGCCGAACAGAATAGCTCCGGCCCCAAACCAGGTGGCTGTACGGATAATGGTACCCAGATTCCCCGGGTCCTGCACTGCATCCAGTGCGAGAATAATGCCTTGAGTGCGAATAAGTATATCAGTGCCGGCTGGTTCCGGTACTTCACACACAGCCAGGACTCCCTGAGGGGTCTCTGTATCACAGAGGGAGTTGAACTCCTCTGCGGAGACCTCAAAAAGAGGAATATCCGATTCAAAAGAGAGGGGATCCGGATGGCCCTCCCTGCGAAGAACAGCTGCCGGCCTGACGGCACCGTTCATCAAAATCTGTTCAACCGTTCGAACACCCTCCGCAATAAAAAGCCGGTTTCGTTTGCGGTACTTTCCCATCCGCAGTTTCCGCCACTCTTTAAGCTGTTGTGCTGTAGGTTTCATAAGCAGCAAAATAAGATTTGTTACTCGTTCTTCAGTTTATTCCAGATTTCTTTTGCATTCTGTATGTTCTTTTGTTGCCTTGATTTCTTACCACCGATTAGTAGTACGAAGATCTTGTATGGATACACCTTGAATATACTGCACCCCCAATCCGGACCGGAAGAGGTGGTTTTAAACACTGAACCAGCTATTTTTCATACACGTTGACAGCACCAGTTTTTATGATTTCCATTTGTTCTAATGCATGAAAGGTCAAATCCTTTCTTATCACTGGAAACAAGTCCATATCAAATGTTTGTTTAGGCTCAATATTTGTCGCAAAAAAGAATGTTTTATTGTTGGTTTCGATATATCCAACAAACCAACCATTATTAATCCCATTTATTATTGACCAACCTGTTTTTGCACTTAGTCTGAATGATTCATTTTCTTCTATTACCATCATTTTTTTCATTATTGATTCTGTACGCTGTGAAATGGGAAGTTTTGATTGATAGAATCTTTTTAAAAAGTCAATCTGCTGAAATTGAGTTATTCGAGATTCTCCTTCCAGCCAGAATAAATCAATATTATTGGAATGAACATCCATATTTCCATAATCAAGGGTGTCAAGGTATTTTTTCATATTCTTCTTACCAATGTTCCTTGCTATCTCTTGATAACAAGGAACACACGAGTAATGAAATGCTTCTCTGAATACTAAATCTTGTTCCCAATCAACAAGCATTCTTTTCTCTCCGTCCCATTCAAAAAGCGAATTTTCGTTCTCCACAGTACCTGTCTCAAGTGCGATGATTGAATTTGTTATTTTGAAGGTAGATGCAGGTAAATGTCCACTCTTCGACCACATAAAGTCGTTCGAATAGTATTTATCATCTTCTAAATCGAAAATTAAGATTGCTCCCTCTACATGTGCGGAATCAATAATGGTTTGAAATTGAGGAACTATAATCTCAAACTCTGTCTTTTTCTCCTGAATTTTGTTAGAGTCAGAATTCTTGTCAATGCAGGAGAAAAAGAATATAAATGTCGATATGATATAGAGTGTATTCATCTCTGTTAAATTGGAGTTAAGGTTCCTCACACAAGACCTGTGGCTGGATGCGGGCTAATTTACTATCCCCCGAGATGAAGCTTATGTGGGCTTCAAAACGGTACCCTTGCACTGACCACCACTCCTTAAGTTTTTTGTGATGTCCGGCACTGGCATATTTATATTTTCACAAATTCTCTAAAGTTACTCCTGTCAATCAAAATCCCTTTTGCTTTATACGTATCAATAAATTTTTGCGGGAATTTTACCTTTTTTTTATTCCATTTAAATTCAAACGCTGAAATTTCTCCATTTTTTTCTTCAACAAAATCAACTTCTTGTTGTTGTTTTGTACGCCAAAAGTACATTTTAGCAAATGTGTCCTTGTACAGATTTTGTTTTCTCCTTTCGGAAACCAGAAAATTCTCCCATAATGCTCCTTTATCTACTCTTAAATCCAATTGATTGAAATTGCCTATGAGCATATTTCGGATTCCGTTATCATAAAAATAAATTTTCCTGTTTAGCTTGATTTCGTTGCGTATGTTCCTGTTAAAACTATTTAGTTTGAATATGATATATCCCTTTTCTAATATCTCAATGTATTTTTGTGCTGTAGTTTTATTGATCCCGACAAGATTTGATAATTCGTTATAATTGACTTCGCTTCCTATCTGCAAAGCCAAGGCTTGTAACAGCTTTTCCAGAACTTCTGGTTTTCTAATGTCTGAAAAAGCTAATATATCTCTGTATAAGTAACTACTAACGAGGTTTTTTAAAGTTTCACGTTCTTTTCCCTGGTTGTTTATTACTTCAGGATAAAGACCAAAAAGCAATCTGTTTTCAATTTGTTGTTCTGATTTAACAAAGCCTATTTTGTTTTCATATTCTTCCCATGTTATTGGAAATAATTCGTATTCCCATTTTCTTCCGGTCAATGGCTCATTTAATGCATTGCCTAAATCAAATGAGGAAGAACCGCTAACGAAGAGTTGAACTCCTTTGAATTGGTCTGTAATAATTTTTAGTGTTAAGCCTATACCCCGGATCCTTTGAGCTTCATCCAGGAAGATATATTTATGTTCTCCGATGATACTCCTTATTTGTTCAGTGGTTGGGCTTTCCAGCAGATTTCGTGTTGAGGGGTCGTCTGCGTCAAGGAAAAGATATTCCTTGTCTTTTAAAATTTCTCTGAGCAGTGTTGTTTTCCCAACCTGCCTTGCACCCACTACTACAATAGCTTTGCCGCCATTGATTTTGTCTATTATTCTGGCTCCAATGATCCTTTCGAACATTTTTTATTTCAAATCTACGAAATAACATCATAATGACCTAAAGTTATGCTTTTAGGGCAGTATGGTGTGCGTTTTGCTGTTGTGCGAGAAGCTTTCTTTTATCTCAATCAATTTTAACACGGAAAGAAATGAACCCGAATGGCTTGTGTATACCTCAACTGTTCGGGAACTGTATCTCCTTCTCATTATGAAGTCTTTATGTTTGTTCATCGTCTGTTTCCCGCTTTATATCTTATAGTTTTCCAGCAGAAGCTGCTCAGATAAACGTGTTCAGGAATATTCTCAATTCTGCGATAACAAGCAAAATGAATGATTTAGGTCGACTACTCTTCCGGATGGTGGAGTGATGGGGACTGATAAAAGGGGCAAGTAAATTTTTTTCGTTTTGCCCTAAGCAAGGGTACTGTGTGCCGGACTGGCAGGTCGTAATCTTTTTTTTGTGATGGGCAATGCCCTTGATGGATGGATTTTAAATCTTCAAAATTTCTGCTCCGTTTTGCTATCTTAATGAGTAACCATCAATGAAAGCACCCCGATATGAACGATTTTCTCAGTGAATTAGGAATAGAAAGCAGTAATCCGGGTACCTCTACAGGTGCCCGCTTTTTTGAATCTTCTCCGGATCAGGCGATTGTGAGTTATTCACCCTCGAACCGAAGCGAAATCGCCAGGGTCACTCCCACCACAAAAGAGGAGTATGATCTGGTGGTGGAAGCCTCCCTCAGCGCATTTGCTGAATGGAGAATGACACCGGCACCGCAGAGGGGTGAAATTGTGAGGCAGATCGGATTGGCGCTTCGAAAGTATAAGGAACCGCTGGGAAGGCTGGTTTCTCTGGAGATGGGAAAAATCTACCAGGAGGGGTTGGGTGAAGTTCAGGAGATGATCGATATCTGCGATTTTGCAGTGGGGCTTTCAAGGCAGCTCTACGGGCTCACCATGCACTCGGAACGACCCAGGCACAGAATGTATGAGCAGTGGCATCCGCTGGGCCCGGTAGGTGTGATCTCCGCGTTTAATTTTCCGGTGGCTGTCTATAGCTGGAATGCGATGATCGCTGCGGTTTGCGGGGATACGGTGATCTGGAAGGGATCGGAAAAGACACCTCTGTGCGGTGTGGCGGTACAGCATATTGTTGCGGAGGTATTGAAGGAGAATCAGCTCCCGGAGGGTATTTTTAATCTGATCACGGGTGGACGTGAAGCCGGGGAGTGGCTCACAGCAGACGACCGGATTCCGCTGGTCTCCGCTACCGGCTCAATCCGGATGGGGAAACGGGTGGCGCAGACGGTGGGCGCACGGCTGGGTAAAACCATTCTGGAGCTGGGGGGCAACAACGCTATCATCATCAGTGACCAGGCCGACCTGGAGATGACCCTCCGTGCCGTGGTGTTTGGAGCGGTGGGTACGGCCGGCCAGCGATGTACCTCAACCCGCCGTCTGATTATCCATGAATCGGTGTATGAGGAGGTGAAATCGCGCCTCGTGTCAATTTATCAGAAGATCACCATTGGCGATCCGCTGGCAGAGGGAACCCTGGTGGGGCCGCTGATCGATCAGGATGCCGTGGATGCCATGCAGACGGCACTTGCGGAGGTGAAGAAGAGCGGAGGAAGCCTTGTGGAAGGCGGAGAGGTGCTCACGGAGATGAGTGGTTACTACGTGAAACCGGCACTTTGTGAGGTGGAGAATCACTTCCCGGTAGTACAGGAAGAGACCTTTGCGCCGATTCTCTATCTGATGAAATACAAGACAATGGAGGAGGCGATCGCTCTGCACAACGGCGTAAAACAGGGGCTCAGCTCCTCGATGTTTACGCTCAACATGCGCGAAGCGGAAACGTTTTTGAGTCATGCCGGATCCGATTGCGGCATTGCCAATATCAACATCGGTACCAGCGGCGCCGAGATCGGCGGTGCATTCGGAGGTGAGAAGGAGACCGGTGGCGGTCGCGAATCGGGATCGGACGCCTGGAAAGCCTATATGCGTCGTCAGACCAACACGATCAACTGGGGAACCGACCTGCCGCTTGCACAGGGCATCAGTTTTGATGTCTGATCCTTCCCGAAATGTGAAATGGGCAGCCTTTGGCGGAGTCAGGCGTACTGCCTGACTTCCATGCGGGTGTGTTGTAGTAGAAATTGGGTGTTTTGACGGTATTTGGCCAGTTCTGATGGAAAACCTCCATGGATGAACCGGACATGGGCGGTACGATCCAGCTCCAGTCGGCCGTGACCTCGCGCCCGGCAGCCTGCTCTTTTCTGCAAAAGGTGATGAACTGTCTGGATGCCGTGTGATGATCTGCAATCCGCACCCCCGCTTTTCGGAAAGAGTGAAGCACCGCCTGATTCAGCTCCAGCATGGCACGGTCTTTCCAGAGGGTGCGGTCGTTTTTTGTATCAAGACCCATTCTTGCAGCCACTTCCGGAAGCATGTTGAGCCGGTGCGGATCTCCAAAATTACGGGATCCGATCTCTGTCTCCATAAACCAGCCGTTAAAGGGGGCGGCCGTATAATGGAGACCGCCGATTTCGAGAACCATATCCGCAATTACAGGTACTGCATACCATTTGAGCCCAAGTTTGCTGAACCATTCAAATTCCGGATGTTCCATTTCAACTTCCAGCACACACCGCTCAGGCAGTTCAAACCAGACCGGTTCCACGCCGGGCATCTCTATTACAACCGGCAGCAGATCAAAGGATGTTCCTTTTCCTTTCCATCCCAGTTTCATGCAGGCTTGCGTGAAATCGGCTTCCTCGGGATCACCGATGATACCACTCTCCGTACGATAGCCTGCATAACGAATCAGCTTTGGATTCCAGATTCGGATCTCTTTACCTGTAACGGGATGGCGCGGCTGGAAAACGGAGATGACAGACTGTATGTTCCCGCCATTGGCTGCCCTGATCAGATGCTCTTCAAGGGCGTTCATTACCTCACCGGCAGAGGAGAGATTGCGGCAGTCAAGCACCTCGAGAGTTTCATGAAAGATGCGGCCGATGCATCGGTTGCTGTTTCGCCAGGCTATCTTTGCTCCGAATTGAAGCTCTTCTGAGGTGTGGGTATAGATTCCGCTTTTTTCAATCTCCTCCTCAATCTCACGAAGCCTTTGGTCAGGATTGCCCCTGTTCGATTCACTGTAGAATTGCCGGATAAACTCCCCGGCGCGCTGAAGAAGGAGATCCGTAATCATCTTGCTGTTTTCCATCTGTCCGGTATTCAGTATTCAACATATCAGAGCACCAAAAGTAGTGAACTGCTGTTCAGTTAGTGTGAATTTTTGAAACAAACAGAGAAATCTGACAGAACCGTTCAGAGGAGGATTTCTGCCGGGAAAGTTGTTGCTAAGGGTGGGGTTCTCTATTTTGTGCTCTCATCAAACTTCAGGCAGATACGGGTGAAAGAGCAGACATTCAGCACAGAATCATTAAAACGGATTTCAGAGTTCCGGGCATCGGGCAAAATTCTGGAGGAACTGAAGGCGGCCGGCAGGGTGAAGACGCTGAAGGAAGGGGAGGTGCTTTTTGAGGAGCAGAGCTTTATCCGATCCATTCCGATTATCCTGAGCGGGAGTGTGCGGGTCTATCAGACCGATGACGACTACCGGGAGATGCTGCTCTATTACCTGCGGGAGGGGGATACCTGTATTATGTCTGTAATGGGATCGCTCTATAATGAGACAAGTAAACTCAGGGCTGTGGCCAATGAAGAGAGTGAGGTGCTGCTGCTGCCTGTGGAGAAAGCGGGTGTTTTGATGAAAAACTACCCGGAGTGGATCGAGTATCTTTTCCGCGTATATCATCAGCGCTTTGAGGAGCTGCTCGATGTGGTTAATGCAGTGGCTTTCAAAAAAATGGATGAGAGATTGCTTCAGTATCTTCAAAAGGCCTGCTCGATTCAGAACCGCAACACCATCGAAATCACGCACGAAGTGCTGGCCAATGAGATGGGGACAGCCAGGGTGGTGATCTCCCGCCTGCTGAAACAGATGGAGAGAGAGGGGCTGGTGGAACTGGGAAGAAACCGGATTACACTCCTCGCCGGGACGGATTGAACCGGCCGCATGAGACGGTTCATCAGTCAAAATCCGGTTTCACCAGAGGCTGCGGTGAACAGTAAAAGCAGAAATGTTTCGCTTCTGTAACAAAAGTAGCTGATCAGAGCCGCAGGGCTTCGTATCCTTGATCATAATCAGATAAATAACAGAGAATATGATTCAATCAATTAAAGATCAGCTTTTTCAAAACTGGCACACCATGAGATGGGTAGCGCTGGGATTCGGCCTCTTCCTGGGGATCAACTGGATCCTCAACAGTGCACCGATTTCCGGGTTTCTCTCTCTTTTCTTCCTGTTTCAGGCGGTTACCAACAGCGGATGTATGGTTGGGCAGTGTATGCCCGCCTCACCGTACGAAACAGAACTGAGGTCAGAGAACCGTGAACCTGATTTTGAAGAGATAAAAAAATAAACAGTATGGAAACAACAGAAAAGAAACTCAATTTTACAGATATCATCAACGGAGATACCCCGGTACTGGTCGATTTCTATGCAGACTGGTGTATGCCCTGCCGCATGATGGCGCCGATTCTTAAGGAACTGAAAAACCGGATGGGAGATGATCTTACCATTGTGAAGATCGATACGGAAAAGAATCCGGATATAGCGATCCGGTATCAGGTACGCGGTATTCCGAATTTACTGCTTTTTAAAAATGGCAAGGTACTCTGGCAGCAGGCCGGGGTGATGCAGGCAGATCAGCTTCAATCCATGATTCAACAAAAGCTGAGCCAGTATGCAGACGCCTGAAGAACACAACTATAGTGTAACGATAGAGTGGGACGGGGGCCGGATCGGTACGATGCACTCGGCCGCACTGGAGCAGAAGGTTCAGGTAGCAACCCCTCCGGAGTTTCCCGGAGGTGTGGAGGGGATCTGGTCGCCCGAACATCTCTTTACCGCTGCGGTGAGCAGCTGCTTCATGACCTCTTTCACCGCGATAGCGGAATACTCAAAGTTTGAGTTTGACGCACTGAAGGTGGAGAGTGAGGGGGTGATGAGCAAAGAGGAGGGGAAATTTGTGATGAGCCGGATTATCCTCCGGCCTGTTCTGACCATCCAGGATCCATCCAAAGAGAAAAAAGCGCACAGGCTGATGGAAAAAGCTGAGGAGATCTGTCTGATTTCACGATCCATCAAGTCGGAGATTGTGTTTGAACCGCAGGTGAAGATAGCGGGCTGAGGTCAAAACCGTTCCAAATTCCTTGAATCTTCATTACCTTTCATGCTAAACCCAATGATGAGGTAGATGATTATGCGTTTTGAAACTTTGGCGATTCACGCAGGACTGGATATTGAGAATCCTTCTGCGTCGATTGTTCCTCCCATATCTCCCAGTACCATTTTTGAAATCGGCAAAGAGGGGCGTAGTGAAGATGAACTTCACTACACCCGGCTTGGCAATCCCAACCGGCTGCAGTTTGAGCATCTGATTGCCGTTCTGGAGCAGGGTAGTGCTGCCGCGGCTTTTTCATCCGGTATCGCCGCCGCTTCGGCAATCCTTCAGGCACTCGATCCGGGCGATCACATTATCATTCCCGAAGATGTCTATTCCGGTAACCGCAAGCTGGTGAAACTGATCATGAACCGCTGGGGGCTGCGCTCCTCCTTCATCGACATGACCTCACTGGAGAGGATTGAGGAGGCGATCCGCCCGGAAACCCGTCTGATCTGGATCGAGACCCCATCCAATCCCCTGATGAGAATTACCGACATCGCTGCGGTGACAGTCCTTGCTCAAAAGCATGGAATCCGTACCGTTGTTGACAACACCTGGCCCTCGCCCGTGAATCAGCTTCCCCTTAAACTGGGCGCTGATCTGGTGATGCACTCCACATCGAAGTATTTTGGCGGACATTCCGACATTTTGGGCGGAGCCGTGGTCACCAAAGCGGAGGATGATTTTTTCAGCCGGATCCGGACGATCCAGCGAATGGGGGGAGCGGTCCCCTCACCACAGGACTGCTGGCTGCTTGCCCGCAGTACACGCACACTGGCCTACCGGATGCGGGGCCACAATGAGCATGCAGCAGAGGTTGCCCGCTTTCTTTCGGATCATCCGCGTGTGGCCGATGTCTATTATCCCGGGCTGGAATCGCACCCCGGTCACGATATCGCCAAAAAACAGATGAAAGGATTTGGGGGGATGATCTCATTTCTGGTGGATGGAGGTGAAAAGGAGTCGATTGCCATTGTCGGCAGGTCTAAACTGATTAAACGGGCAACCAGCCTGGGCGGTGTGGAAAGCACCTGGGAGCACCGTAAGAGCTCGGAAGGAGAGGGATCCGTTTCACTGGACAATCTGATCCGGGTCAGCATCGGCCTTGAGCATCCGGACGATTTGAAAGAAGATCTGCATCAGGCACTCAAAAGGTAACCTGCTGCGCTAACAACACATTTCTAATAACCTGCCATGATATCATTCAGATCTCTGATTTCACTCATTTTACTGTCCCTCTTCATCTATTCATGCAGTGCGACTGAACAGCTTGCTGTACCTGAACCGGTGAGTGTGGCGGCAGAGGCGCCGGTTACGCTGTTCCTGTTTCCTGAATATGAGCCGGTGGAAGCGGGCCGCTTTGACAACGGGCGGATGTGGACTTTTGAGTATCCCCCGGCAGACTATTTCCGGACCACCTACTCCTTTGAGCCGGACAAAGAGTGGTTTAACCACGCCATGCTGAGTTCTGTACGGCTTCCAAACTGCTCCGGCTCTTTTGTGTCACCCAACGGCCTTGTGATGACCAATCATCACTGCGCGCGGGAGCAGATATCTCAGGTGAGCCGGGAAGGCGAACAGCTGCTGGATGAGGGGTTCTACGCAGAGCGGTATGAGGAGGAGAGAGTGATTGAGGGATATTATGTGGATCAGCTGCTTGAGGTACGTGATGTGACGGACAGGATACTGAGTGTTGTGGATGCGGCTCCTGAATCGGAGCGGATGCAGGTGAGGCAGGCTGCAGTGAATGAACTGCAGGAGGAGCTGCAATCTGAAATGGATGAGTCTGTGGAAGGGGTGGTTCAGGTGGTTTCCCTCTACAACGGTGCACGCTACTCTGCCTATTTTTACCGGCGCTACAGCGATGTTCGCATGGTGATGGCACCGGAACTTCAGATCGGTTACTTCGGTGGCGACACCGATAATTTTACCTACCCGCGGTACAATCTGGACATGACTTTTTTACGGGTATATGACGGGGATGAGCCGCTGGAGACCGCATGGTATTTTCCGTTTTCCGACACCGGTGTGGAGGAGGGTGATGCGGTGTTCATGATCGGTAATCCGGGTAGTACGTCGAGGCAGGAGACGGTGACCCAGCTCTCCTACAGGGCACTTTTTTCAGATTATTACAGGTATCAGCTGATCCGCAGAGTGGCTGAAGCGTTGCAGTCTTTTAGTGATATTGAACCGGAAGCGGCAGAGGAGATGGATCTGCGGAATTTTATTTTTTCACTCAGAAATGCGGAAAAGCTCTATGGCGGACAGATTCTGGCGCTTCAGGATCCGCATCTGATGGGGCGGCGGACCGATCATGAAATGCAATTCAGGTCGGAGCTGACCCGGGGCAGTGAACTGGCGGAGCGCTATCTGCCGGTGCTGGAGCGGATCGATGAAATCCAGCATCTGAAAACCGAATATGCTGTGGGGTACTATCCCTCTCTGGGAATTTCACCCAATTCCTATTTCTCGTCGGCGACCCTGCAGAGAGCACTTTATGCGGCGCTCTATGTTAGTGAAATTCAGAACGGAGCAGATCCGGCGGATCTGGGCGGATACCTGATGCAGATCCGGATGATAGAGGATAAACCGCTGAAACTGGAGGAGTATCTGCTCACGCAGAGGCTCCATCTTTTCGCAGATGCTTTTGGGGCGGGTCATCACCTCACAGAGGAACTGCTGCAGGGGAGAACACCGGAGGAGCAGGCGGCGCGGATTATCAATCACAGTTCTTTTGTGAACAGCGAAAGCACGGCACTGCTGCTGGAGCTATATGAAGAGTTGCCGGATCTGGAGGATCCGGCTTTTGAACTGGCGGCAATGATCGCTCCCATCGTGATGGACGCTCAGCAGAATTACGGTTCGCTGATGATGGAAGAGGTGGAGTTGATGAGTGAGGCAGGGCGTGCGTGGTATGAGGTGTATGGGACTGCCATACCTCCGGATGCCACCTTCTCCCTCCGTATTTCTGACGGTAA
Organism: Balneolaceae bacterium; assembly: GCA_007693745.1. Lineage (GTDB taxonomy): Bacteria > Bacteroidota > Rhodothermia > Balneolales > Balneolaceae > Rhodohalobacter. The sequence continues at coordinate 1,594 of REDA01000012.1, read as the reverse complement.
GGTATCGTCGTATGAGTACAACGGAACCGTGGCGCCCGCCTACACGACATTTTACGGACTCTATGACCGTACATTTTCCCATGTGGGCGAGCCGGAATGGGCTCTTCCGGAGCGCTGGCTGACGCCGCCGGCAGGATTGGATCTCTCCACACCGGTCAATTTTGTATCCACCAATGACATCATCGGGGGAAATTCGGGATCACCGGTGGTGAATGTGAATCTGGAAGTGGTTGGGCTTGCATTCGACAGCAATATCGAGGGAATGGGATCCAGCGATTTTATACTGGATGACCGCAGTGCAAGGGCGGTATCAGCGGATGTACGGGGGATGCTGGAAGCGCTGATTCATGTTTATCAGGCGCATCGCCTTGTGCAGGAGATCAGAGGGAGCAGGTGAAGGTTTTGGCGCTTTACGTGTTGCTGATTTGTTCGTTTATCCGTTTATGGGTTGAACGTTGAAACGTTACAGGTGGGGGTGGAACCGCAACAGAAATATGGACAATAGGTTAACACCCTCATACAGCCTGTTTGCGGGGGCTTTTATCAGAATTTCCTGCTGAGGAATCTGTTGAACTCGTCTATCGCTTCCCGGTTGTTAAAGAGCGCTGTATGCCCGTATCCATCCAGCTCTTTGAAAATGGTTTCGCTGCAGTTGGCACAGTTCTCTATCTGTTCCTTGAAGAGCGGCCATGAGTACATCTGAATCGGGCTGTCGTTGAGTCCCTGAATGAACAGTATGTTTGATTTGAAACCATCGGTAAAATTCAGGAGAGATCGTTGGTAGTATGCGTCAGGGTTTTCAAAAACAGAGCCATACTCATTGTAAAGTGCTCTGCATTCCATCTCTTCTGAAACCTGCCCCCTCTCTTCCAGTTTACATCGGAAAACCAGGTTCAGCGGACCCGGAGCATTGGCTACTACACCATTCGTTGGATGCATAGTATTGAGCCGCGTGACCAGATAGCCGCCCTGGGAATGTCCGGCAAGAAAAATCCGGTTTAGTTTGATTCCTAATTCTTTGGCGGCACTATTTCTTACCCAGAGCAAGGCTGCTTCGCTATGCTGAATATTGTCGCCAAAAAGAAGGTTTTCTTCAGGATAGGCGACACTGACTATCAACAGATCCTTCCGTTCAAGAATATTTTTAAACCTGTCGAGGGCGTTCTTCGCTGCCTGCACAATTAAACTGTCGTTCCGAACCGTGCCCCGGAAAACTATCAGCACATCCAGCTCATCCTGTTCAGGTTTGTCAATCACCAGATCTACAGAAAGTCCGTTGTGTCGGACTGTTTTTGTGATCTGATAGGTGTTACTTACGATTTCAGGATCGGAAGCTGCTCCCGGACTGCAGGCAGGGAGCAGTAACAACAGTACGATGAAGTTCAGGATCACAGAGTTCATTAAAATGATATTTTAACGTGATTTTAAGATAAAATTTAAGGTTTCGTCAGTTTGGGCGCAATGTAAGTGAGCATAGCGAACTTCAGTGAAGTCGGGAACTCAGGTTATTTTCTGTACGAACAGGTTTGAAGAAACCCCGGGGCTTTTACTTCACCAGGATCATCTGCATGGAGCTGCTGTAGAAAGAAGTATG
>REDA01000043.1 GCA_007693745.1 Balneolaceae bacterium | reverse complement strand
GTGGCAGTTGAGTGCGGATTGCGGGACGAAGTCTCTCTGTGTAAATTTTTAAGAAAGCATTTTGATACCAGTTTAAGTGAGATCAGAGTGCAGATCTATGAGAACAGATTAGAGACAAGTTTCGTCTGGATTTCTCCGGATTTAACAAATGGGAAATAGATTGTGCATATGGGAAAGAACAGATGGTTGACAACAATTTGTCCTGTTTAGTTTTTTTGGATGAGCATTGAATGCCGGTTTGGTAAGCGATAAACATTCATATAAAAGGAGGAGAAAATGAGGGCATTGATTTTACTTTCGTTACTATTTGCGCTGGTTACATTTTTTTGTAATACTGCGTCTTCGGAGCAGATTGTGTCATTGGATCAGTATACGCAATTATCAAAGGTTAAGATTTGTAAGGATTTAACCGTAACTGGAGAAGAGTGGCCGGAGAAGTCCTTTCTTGAACTGGACAGTGCCGAGGGTTCGGCGGCAGAGGTGTTGGACTCAGAAAGTGAGCCGGAAGAGCTCGGCATACGAGGTGAGCATTCCTCAATTCCGGTTTACCGGACAGTAAATGTTGAGTTGCTAAACAGAGTTACGCCGGAGCTGATCATTCTGTTGGCTGCATTTTAGACGGTTGCGGGTGAGTAAAATACTCAGAACAGATACTGGAGTCCGAAACTGTGAACCGTACCAAATCCGGTTGTAAAGGGAACCATTCCGTAATTAACTCTGACGGGGTCCAGTTTCAAACTGATGCCGGTACTGAAGGGTCTTTCGCTGCTTCCGAAGCGGTATCCTGCCATTAGAACAAAGAGATCACCGATATCTGTGCTGATGGCTGAAGAGAAAACAGGATCTGGCTGAAAACCGGAGGAGGAGTGGCGGTTAAGATTTTCTCCAACAGGTTGATGCCAGTTCAAATGCAGTCTGAAGAGCAGTGGCAGATCGTTGAGTCCGGAGGTCGCCAATTCCAGAAAATCAGCAGTGATACCGGCGTTGAACCCTGTTGGAAGAGGAGTTGCTTCCAGGTCCAGGCTCTCCATTTCTCCCAGATTGGTCAGCGCTGCAGCGGCACGGACTCTCTCATTCATAAAAGAAGCAGAGATACCTGCAGTGATACCGAATCCGTTGGCTCTGTATTGAAACACCTCTTCGCGAAGATATTGCACGGTTACACCCGCAGAAAAGGGACCCATTCGATGAGCTGCTGCTGCAGAGATGGACAGATAATTCACCGAAAAGGGCCCTGAAGAAGGCCCCGGCGTATCTCTGGCCTCAAATCCGCCGGATCCCGAATAGAAGAATCCTGCTGCTAAAGCGCTGTTGTTTCTGATGAAATTGATAGCTGCAAACTGATTACTTACATCGGCAATCCAGAGCGTGTAATTAACTTCTGCGCTGCTGTTCTCTTCAAGAACCAGCAGCGAAGGGTTGAAATAGATGGCTGCGGGCCCGGAAGGTGTGGCCGTGGCAGCTCCGGAAAGAGACAATGTTTTCGCTGTTGGACTGATGTTTAGGAAATCCAGACCGCTACCGGTGTCCTGAGCGAGGGCAGGTGAGAATGAGACGAATACGAAGAGTAAAAAAGTGAAATTACGCATTTTGCGTTACTTGATGTTATGATCAGAGAGTGATATCTGAGAGAAATAGAATCATAGTGCAGTAAGAGCCTATGTAAAACAATTTACCGCCTTCAGTCTTGCTGGAAAAGGATCATCAGAGAAACATGGGTCATACTGAGGTTCAGTTTGTATCACCCGTAATGTAGTCCAATTTCATGGTATCCTGCATACTTACTGAGCAGATTGATTTAAAATAGGTAAATCTTTGATTCTATTAAAAAGAAAAGGAGCCCCCTTTCACAGGAACTCCTTTTTGATTTAGCAATCTAATGCAGGTAAGGCTACCTGCTTTTTTAAATAATCATCTTCAGCGTAGCATTTCAGATATCAATCCATGATTTTTCTCAGAAACGCAGGCTGATCCCGATCCTTGCGGTCGTAGCGTTCAACCACGTCATCCGAAATGCCGCGTGTACGATCATCGTTTCCTGCCCTTCTGATTTCCGGCTCTTCCGGCTTGAAATCTCTGTCGGCCTCGGTTTCCTCCACTGTGCGGATATACTTAAGATCCCGTCTGTGTATTGCCGGCGAGTCGAGATTCTTCAGATTTTTTTCACCCTTGTAGAAATCTCCGTCAGCCGAGTGATTTCTGGCTCTTGCAGACAGGTCTGATGACCGTGGCAAACCGAGGGTTGTCTTTCGCTCCGGCTGTACTGCAGCTGCCGGCACGGTAGTTCGGGAAGAGAATACGTGGCCTTGAGTATTCGAGAGACCGTTATTTAGTTCAAATCCGGTAGCGATCACTGTGACTCTGAGTTCATCTTCGAACGATTCATCAAGTACAGTACCCAGAATCAGCTCGGCATCTTCCCCGGCCTCCTGTTGTATGATTTTTGTGGCAGTGGTTGTTTCCTGGAGGCCAATATTGCTTCCGGATGAGATATTGACCAGAACGTTTCTTGCTCCCTGAATACTTACACCGTCGAGTAGCGGTGAGTTTATTGCCTCACGTGCAGCAATCTCGGCGCGGTCGGGACCGCTGGCCGTTGCAGAGCCCATGATGGCGGCACCTCCGTCAACCATGGTTGTTCTCACATCCGCAAAATCGAGATTGATCAGTCCGGGCATCAGGATCAGATCGGAGATTCCTCTGGTTGCATTGTAGAGTACCTCATTTGCAATATCGAAGGCTTCCATCAGAGAGGTATTTTCATCTGAAATATCGAGCAGCCTTTCGTTGGGGATCACAATCACGGTGTCGCAATTCTTTTTCAGTTCGGCAATGCCCTCCATGGCGTACTTCATTCTTACTTTACCCTCACAGACAAAGGGGGTGGTCACAATACCAACGGTGAGGACTCCCTTTCGTTTGGCGATTCCTGCGACGACCGGAGCTCCGCCTGTTCCGGTTCCGCCTCCCATCCCGGCAGTGATAAAGATCATGTCTGCCGAATCGATCGCCTCATCCAGTTCATGACGGTTCTCCTCAACGGCTTCCCTGCCAATTTCCGGCCGGGCTCCGGCACCAAGACCGGATGTGAGATTTGCACCCACCTGGATGGTGATATCGGCCGAGTTGTTTTTCAGGGCCTGTGCGTCGGTGTTGAGAGCGATGTATTCAACACTGGTGAGTCCTTTTCGGATCATGTTGTTAATGGCATTGCCTCCGCCACCGCCAACTCCTATTACTTTGATTTTTGCATTATCCTGACCTTTTTCGTCAAAGCTAAAGCGTGAATTTATATATTGCATGGTTGTACTCCGTTTAGGATTGCTATTTCTGCAGATGATTGATTATTGCTAAATGTTAAAGTTCTTTGAACCAGCTTTTCATTCTTTCTGTGATACTGCTCATCACTTTTTCAACGCCGCCCCCTTTCTCTGAAGAGGGGATGAGTTGCTGGTTTTCTGTTCCTTCCGACTTCAGTGCGTGAAGCACCAGGCCTACGCTGGTAGCGTAGATAGGGCTGTTTACCTCCTCGATTAAACCACCGGCCAGACCCAGCGGGCGCCCGATCTTGGCATCCAGTCCCAGCACTTCATTTGCAAGAGGGCAGATATTTTTAATCAGTGAACCACCCCCGGTAATGACTATTCCGGCGCTGAGGGAGTCTGCATACCCGCTTCTTTTCACCTCAATGGCGATGATTTCCAGAATTTCCTCCATTCGGGCCTGTATGATCTTGGCCAGAATGCTTTTTGTGATCTCTTTGGGCGGGCGTCCGGCGATCCCGGGGATTGTAATCGACTCATCCTGCTCAATCATGTCCACAAAACACTCGCCATGGTTGTGCTTGAGTTTTTGAGCCTGATCTTCCAAAACACTCAGGCCGAGTTTGATGTCGTCGGTAACTTTTTTACCCGCTATGGCGATCACAGCGGTATGACGGATGGTGTTATCCTGAAATACAGCAAGGTCTGTTGTTCCGCCACCGATATCGACGAGGACCACTCCTGCCTCTTTCTCTTCGTCGTCGAGTACAGCATAAGATGATGCGAGTGGTTCCAGGATAATATCTGCCACCTGGTATCCGGCGCGCTCCACGCAGCGATAGAGGTTCTTGGCAGCTGAAACCAGTCCGGTTATGATATGGACTTCAGCTTCCATACGCATACCACTCATGCCGACCGGATCACTGATCCCATCCTGCCCATCTACCACAAATTCCTGGGGTATCACATGCAGGATCTGCTGGTCGGGTGGAAGCATGATCTGCTGGCAGTCTTTAAGGATGCGATCCACATCCTGTACGGTAATCTCCTTATCCTTATTGTTGATTGTAATTACCCCCTTGCTTCGAAGACTTCGGATGTGATCCCCGGCGATTCCTACATTTACAGAACTAACCTCAATTCCGGAAGCCAGTTCGGCCTGTTTTATGGCTGTTTTTATTGCGTGTACTGTCTTGTCGATATTCACCACCACACCCCGGTTCAGGCCTTCACTCGGCGCTTTCCCAACACCGAGAATATGTATCCGGTTTTGACTGTTGATCGATGCAACGACGGCACAGACTTTTGTGGTTCCGATATCCAGTCCCGCAACGATCCTTTCATTTTCATTTTCAATTGACATAGTCTGATGATTTTAGATTGCTTCAGTTATTCAGGTGTGTTTTGCAACGATTTGATTTTTGAATCTCAGGTCGAGTGTATGAAAAGCCCGGAGGCCCCTGGAGGGGACCACGGTTTTGTAGAATTCACGCCACGACTGCAGTTTTTCACGATAGTTGCTTTCACCAAAAATCAGTTTGACGCTCTGCTCATGTGTAAGAGCGATGACGCCCTCATCCGGATTCCAGCCGACCTCGCTGATCGTAATCCAGCACAGATCGCATTCACGGGCAGTGATCAGAAATTCAAGTGATTCTCTCACAGCCTTGTGGGGTCTGTTCGAGATAACCCACTCGGATTCCACCCCGTGTAAAATGGGTACATTGACTGCTTTCCCGGGGATCAAAGGCAACAGAGTGCCTTTTTCAGAGAGGTAATTCCGGCTGTTATGACCGGGAAGGAGGGCAATGGGTCTGTGTTCCCTGATCTGAAACGTGAGAGACCCATGCCGGTTCATTCGAACTGATACATCATCCACATACGGCAGTGTTCGAAGCTGATGAAACAGACTGTCAAACCGCACACTGTCGGCGGAGAGAGAGACCGGATCTTCCATTGCGGAAAAAAGCAGGGAGTCCGGCGTAAATTCATTTCCGCTGAAATGAACAGACCGGATGACGGTGGTGCGTTCCAGATAGAGACCGGCCAATACTGCGGCAATCAGTAAAACGGATACAAGGATCAGAGCCGGCAGATGCCCCTGGCTTTTGTTTCTTATCCTCACGTTATGTTCATTTTGTTTACTCATCAGATTATTTCTTAATCATCATTTCTGTAAACTTCTGATTGTATTTGTAGATATCGCCTGCACCCATTGTGATGACGATATCACCGTCTTGTACGATATCCTTCAGTTTTCGCGGCACATCTTCAACCTGAATGTAATGCACATCTTTATGGCCGAAGTTTTTGGCAGTGTTCGAAATCAGTTCCCCGGTCACTCCTTCAAGAGGTTTTTCGCGTGAGGGGTAAATGTCGGTTGTGATCAAAACCTCAGCATCAAAGAATGAGAGGCCAAATTCCTTGTACATCTCCTTGGTTCTTGAGTAGAGATGTGGCTGGAAGACGGCCACGATTCGCCGGTCGGGCCAGCCGTTTCTGGCAGCTTTGATGGTTGCCAATACTTCTGTAGGATGATGGGCGTAATCATCAATGATGATCAGTTCCTTACTCTCAAGTTTTACCTGAAAGCGTCTGAATACTCCTTCAAAACATTCGAGACCCGCTTTAATCTTACTGAACTCCATTCCGAGCTCAATTCCAACGGCCACAGCAGCAAGAGCGTTTCTGACATTATGATCTCCGGGTGCTCTGAGTCGTAAGGAGCCCAGAACCTCATCGTTAAAGACCACACTAAAGCTGCTGTAAAGAGCCTCCTGGGTGATTTGAACGGCACGTATCTGTGCCTGAGGATTGTATCCGTAGGTAATTGTACGCCGTTCGAAGGAGGGAAGAATACTTCTGATTTCGGGATCATCGAGGCAGACAATTACTGCACCGTAAAAAGGTACTTTCCCTGCAAATTCGATAAAGGCATTTTTCACATCATCCAGATCTGAATAGATGTCGAGATGTTCCGCTTCGATATTCGTGATCACTGCGATCGTGGGAGAGAGTCTCAGAAATGTACGGTCATATTCATCCGCTTCAACAATGATAATATCGCCCTTGCCGACTACAGCATTCGTTTTATCAAAACTGTGAACTCTTCCGCCCACCATAATGGTGGGGTCGAAATCACCACTCTGAACAACGTGTCCAGTCATCGTTGTGGTTGTGGTTTTCCCATGCGTACCTGCGATGCCGATCCCGTACTTCATTCGCATGAGTTCAGCAAGCATTTCGGAGCGTTTAATCACCGGAATCTGACTGCTCAATGCTGCCCTGGTCTCTTCATTTTCATCTGCGCGGACAGCGCTTGTATAGACCACTACATCTGCACCCGCTATATTGGAAGCATGATGCCCTGTATAGATGGTGGCGCCAATCTGCTTCAGTCGCTCCGTTGACTCAGACTCACTTTGGTCAGAACCGCTGACTTTATATCCCTGATGAAGTAATATTTCAGCCATTCCGCTCATACCGATTCCACCAATACCTACCATATGAACATGGCGTGTGCGGCCGAAAAGGGGTTGTATTTTTACAGGGCTGGTCATTTTCTGCTGTTTCGTGCGATTGTGATAACTTCACCGGCTATTATTTCGGCTGCATCCGGTTTGGCCAGTTTTATCATTGCTAATTGCATGCTCTGAAGCTTTTCCCGGTCCGAAATGATCTCCCGGATCAGGCTGGTGAGTGTACTTTCCATCTCCTCTTCCCTGAGAAGGATGGCGGCTCCGGCTCTTTCGAGAGAGCTGGCATTCTTTGTCTGATGATCTCCGGCGACATTTGGTGAGGGAACCAGGATTGCGGGTTGACCCAGATTCATCAATTCACTGCAGGTACCGGCACCTGCGCGAGTAATCACCAGATCAGAACGTTCATAAGCGGCGTGCATGTTTTGCAAATATGCTGTAATCCGGAGGTTTGGGTAGTCTGCCGGATTAAATCGCTGAATAAGATCATCATAGTATTTATCACCGCATTGCCAGACAATCTGAAGATTCAGATCGTTATGCAGGGTCTCAAGTTTGGTCAAAATCACTTCATTAAGTGCTCTGGCTCCTCCGCTGCCTCCAAGGATGAGGACGGTTTTTAGTTTCCTGCTTAGATCGAGTGGGTCGAAATCCTCAGTTGCCGTTGTGTTTCTCTTGCGGACCGGATTGCCGGTCACTACTGTTTTTTTACCCGGCAGGTATTGATCCGCATCTTCAAACGCTGTAAAAATCCGCACGGCCAGATCTGCCAGAAGCCGGGTCGTAATTCCCGGGAAGCTGTTCTGTTCCTGAAGAACCAGCGGATATCCTGATTTGGCAGCAACCCAGCCTACGGGTCCGGATACAAAACCGCCGCAAGCGATCACAATATCGGGGCGGAAGGATCTGATCATAAAATAAGACTGAATAAGGCTAGTAATCAGTTTAAGAGGGAAGAGGAGATTTTTCGGGGTAAACTGCCTGTGGAACCCACTGATCCAGACCGGTTGAATTTCATAGCCATAACGGGGTACTGCATCCCATTCCATTCTTGTTTTGGTTCCTGCAAAAAGGAATTCAGTGAGGGGTTCCTGTTCCCTGATGGCATCGGCAATGGAGATGGCCGGATAGACGTGCCCACCCGTTCCACCGGCTGCCAGCAGGATCCGTAAGGGATTGCCGGCAGCGGTGAGGGTGTCTGTAGATGATATGTTCTTTTGAGATCTGTTCATCATCCGTTATAAAAGCGTACCTGTTGGGTCTTGTTGAAACGGGAAATATTCAGAAGAATTCCCATCATCATGCCAGCGAAAACCATACTTGTTCCGCCATAGCTGATAAATGGCATGGGAAGGCCGGTTACCGGAAGTAATCCCGTAGCCACAGCTGCATTCACAAAACCATAGAGTGTAATAAGCAGTGTGGCCCCGAGTGCCATAAGGGTACCCAGTACATCCGGTGCGTGTCGCGCAACGACTGTGACTCCCCTGAAAAGAATGATGGTAAAGATCAGTAGCACGGCAAATGAACCGGCCATGCCATACTCTTCAGCGATAATCGCGAAGATAAAGTCGTTATACGGTGCAGGAAGAAAATCTCGTTGTGTGCTTTTACCGATACCCACCCCGATCAGCTGCCCCTGGGCGATAGCAATATGAGCCTGTTGAGCCTGATAACCGCTTCCGGATTCAAAATGCCTGTTATTGAGATCTGTAACCTGTGCAACATATTGAGTGACGCGGCTTTTCCGCTCAGCAGAAGAGGAGATAAACAGAGAGCTGCCGGCAATCCCAATCAGGATGAGGCCAAGGATCTGTGGTGCGCTGATTCTCCCGACAAACATCATGCAGATGGTGATCAGCATCAGCAGAGCTGCTGTACTGAAATCTTCAATTGCAATCAGTGAGCAGGTGATGGAGATGTAGAGAAAAATGGGGAGAAATGAGCGTTTGAAACTTTTTATATATTCTTGTTTTTCATGGAGGAGAACAGCTACATGAATGATCAGGGATATGGCAGCAAAGGAAGCCGGCTGGAACGAAAAACTACCGATGGAGAGGGACCTTCTGGCTCCAAAAACAAGGTCACCATAGAAAAGGACGGCGATCAGCAGAATCCAGCTCAGCAGGATCATGATCCTGCTGAATCGTGCCAGAATGGGATAGTTCAGTTTTGAAACAAATATCATCACCAAAAAAGCGATACTCATTTTTACGGTGTGTGCCGTAAGCAGATGCGCAGCTGTTGTACCGTGAGTTTGTGCAAAAAAGGCGATAGATGAAAACACAGCAAGGGTGCCGAAGATCATCAGGATGATCACGCTCAGAAACAGGATCTGATCACTTCCCTGCGGGGGAGTCTCCAGTTCATCTTCAGTTGTTTTGAAGATGGAGCCGATTTTGCTATTTGGTGTTGTGTATTGCACTATTATTTTTTCAGATGATTTGAATAGATCCCGGATTAACAGATTGAACTCCGAAATTCATGGATAGAAACATTTGAAAATTAAAGGTTAAGTACTGCCTGTTTGAATTCGTTGCCCCTGTGTTCGTAATTGTCAAACATATCAAATGAGGAGCAGGCCGGGCTCAGGAGGATGGTTTCCCCCCGTTTGCAGGATTTTCTTGCAAGCTTGACAGCCCCTTTCATTGAATCTGCTTCCAGGAAGTTGGGGACGATATTTCCCAGCTGCTCCCGTATTGACGCACGAGCTTCACCAATCGCGATAACCGTATGGACTTTGGAACGGATCTGCTTCTCCAGCAGGGTGTAGTCGTTCCCCTTGTCTCTTCCACCCAGAATTAAAGCCAAAGGCATCTGAAAACTGTCCAGCGCATACCAGACAGAGTTGATGTTGGTTGCCTTGCTGTCGTTCACATAACGGATCCCTTCATACTCCCTCACAAATTCGAGTCTGTGGGAAACGCCTTCGAAGCTCCTCAGGCTTTCTCTGATAAACTCATTGCGTATTTCAGAAGCTCTTGCTGCCAGAGCGGCAGCCATTCCATTCTGGAGGTTATGTTTGCCTGTCAGACCGATTTCACCGATTTGCATAAGTTCTTCTTCCTGGTTTTGAAGTTTAAGAATGAGAGTGCCGTTTCTGATAAAAGCTCCTTCAGTGACTTCTCTGGTTGCAGAGAAGGCTAAAAGACGGGGTGAGTCCGGTTTCAGTGCCAATTCCTCTGCATGTTTTGCCAGGATGGGGTCATCCTGCCAGTAGATGAAGAGATTTTCACAATTTTGATTTCGGGTGATCTGCAGTTTTGCCGCAGCATATTTTCCAAAATCATTTTGATACCGATCCAAATGATCTTCTGTGATATTGAGTAAAATGGTGATGTCAGGCCGGAACTGATCGATGTGGTCGAGTTGAAAACTGCTTACTTCGAGCAGTATCGTTGCATGATCATCAGAAGAGAGAATCATTTCTGAGAAGGCATTTCCGATGTTTCCGGTGAGCAGATAGTTTTTCCCTGCTGTTTTCCAGATATGAGCCATCCAGTTCGCTACCGTTGTTTTGCCGTTACTGCCCGTAACGGCTATGAGCGGCGGGTTGGCAAACCATGAAGCGAGTTCAATTTCGGAGTAGATTTTCTTCCCTTCATTCAGGTAGTGCTGCGCAATAGAGGATTCTGTAGGGATTCCCGGACTAAGAATCAGGAACTCTCCTTTCAGTGAGCGGCTGCTGTGCGCTCCCTCTTCAAATTCAATGTTGAGGTCAATGAGGCGCTGCCGGCTTATATCGGAGATGGTCCCCGAGTCTGTCACAAAAGGAATAGCTCCTTTTTCCCTGAGTAATATGGCTGCTGCCACACCGCTTCTTGCGGCTCCTGCGATGGTGATATGTCTGTTTTCTACATTCATCATCTCAGTTTGAGTGTAAGCAGACTTAAAATTCCCAGCAGGATGGCAACGATCCAGAATCTGACAACGATTTTGGATTCCGGCCAGCCCTGTTTTTCAAAGTGGTGATGAATTGGTGACATGAGAAATACGCGTCGGCCTTCACCGTATTTCCATCTTGTGTACTTGAACCAGCTTGTCTGTATGATCACGGAAAGAGCTTCCACAAGGAATATTCCGCAGATCATCGGCAGGAGAAGCTCTTTATGGATCATCAGTGCTACAGCACCCAGAGCGCCGCCTATGGCAAGTGAGCCGGTATCTCCCATAAATACAGATGCCGGATAAGAGTTATACCAGAGGAATCCCATACAGGCACCAACCAGTGACGCGGTAAAGATGGTCAGTTCGCCCGTGCCGGGCAGGTACATAATATTCAGGAAGGAGGAGAAATCAACTCTGCCGGATACATAGGCGAAGATACCCAGAATAATTCCTGCGATGGCGGAGGTACCTGAAAGGAGACCGTCGAGGCCATCCGTTAAATTGGCAGCATTACTGACAGCTGTGATAATGAATACAACCACGGCAATATAGATCAGCCAGCCAAAACCCGGGAAAAGAAGAGCGTAGTCAATGTGCACTTCTTTAAGAAACGGTACCGTTGTGATGGTGTTGAACTCTTCAAAAGCGGGCCAGAAATAGAGGAAGGATCCGAGTACGATCCCGGTCACAACCTGGCCGAAGACCTTAAACCAGCCATGCAGACCTGATTTGTCTCTTTTAACGGTTTTGATATAGTCATCAATAAAACCGACTCCACCAAGTACAATCACTACAAATACTATAAGCCATGTATAGATACTGTCCATCCGCATCCAGAGCAGCGCAGGGATCACCGTAGCAAGAATAATGATAACTCCTCCCATTGTGGGGGTATCTGCTTTACTTAGATGTCCCTGAAGGCCTAAATCTTCACGAATTACCTCTTTTAACTGTAACCTCTGGAGCCAGATGATAATCTTTTTTCCGATAATCAGGCTAATGACCAGTGCTGTTGCAGCTGCGAAGGCAGTTCTTGTGGTGATAAAATCAAACGCTCCGAATCCGGGTGGACTGTAGAGTTTATTCAGCCATGAAATCAGTTCATAGAGCATCAGGCTACCTCCTCATTTCTGTTGCCATAAACCTTTTCCATCTCAGAACGGGCAATTTCCCTGTCGTCGAAGTGTATTCTCTTGCCATGAATCTCCTGGTAGGTTTCATGGCCTTTGCCGGCGATAAGGATAATTGAATTCGGTGACGATTCCCGGATGGTCTGCCGGATGGCCGACTCCCTGGATGGTATAGTTTGAACGTTATTTCTGCTGCTGAATCCCTGCAGGATCTCTTCAATAATCCGGTCGGGGTCTTCCGTACGCGGATTGTCTGTCGTAACTACAATCCTGTCGGCATATTTTCCAGCCAAACCTGCCATTAAGGGGCGTTTACTGCGATCGCGGTCCCCTCCACATCCAAAGACAACAGTGAGCTCGTTGTCAGGCTGTTTAAATTCCTTCAAGGTGGCAAGAACATTTTCAAGGGCATCCGGTGTGTGGGCATAATCAACAAATACGAACGGCTGTCCCTGCAGGTTTGCAGTGTCCGAATGATCAACTCTCTCCAGGCGACCGGGAACGCCTGAAATCCTGTTCATCACTCCGGCTACCTCATTCCCGCGGAATCCAAGAGAGGTACAGATAAGCAGTGCCTGAACGCAGTTATAGGCGTTGAATTTCCCGATGAGCGGTGTTTGAATGGTGGTTCCATCTACATTCAAGGTTAAACCGGTGAGCGATGAGCTAACAAGACTGGCCTTAATCAGTCCCTTATCGGCGAAGCTGAATGTTAGTATCTTTGCCGGAGTGGATCCTGCCATCCAGGCACCCCTGGGATCATCACCATTGATCACCGCCCAGCTTGTGCTGTCGAGTTTATTAAAAAGCCTTTTTTTAGAAGAGGCGTACGCTTCCATCGAACCGTGGTAGTCCAGATGATCCAGGGTGAGGTTCGTAAATGCTGCCACTGCAAATGAAAATCCATCGGTTCTTTTCTGATCAAGAGCATGGGATGAGACCTCCATAACCAGATAGTTGCATCCTTCCTCAGACATGAGCTTCATGTCTTTTGCCAACTCAACAGGATCAGCAGTCGTGAGGCGGCTTTCGTAACTTTTCTTATTGATTTTCTTTTCAACTGTACCCAGAAGGGCAGCATTTTCACCAAGTTCCGTCAGAATATTCCAAACGAGGGTAGCCACCGTGGTTTTCCCGTTTGTACCGGTAATCCCGATTATTTTCATATTATCCGCGGGTCTTCCGGCGAGTTCCTGTGCTAATGGCCCGAGCAGTAACCGTGTATTTTCAACCCTGATCGAGAAAAGTTCTTCATTACCGGGAATCTCTTCTTCAGAAATAATAATTCCTGCACCTGAGTCTATGGCATTCCCGATATAGTTGTGGCCATCCGAAGAATATCCTCTCACAGCGATAAAGAGATCTCCTGCACTGATCTTTCTGGAATCATGGCAAAGTCTGCCCGCTGAGAGGGGAGGGGTACCACTCACAGAAATCGGCTTGCAAAAATCAATAAGCTGTTCGGTGTTCATCGGTTAATTTGCAGCTATGATACTATTTCGGTCATTAAGGCTGATCTGTCCTCTTAGCGTTATGGTTCTGCCGGGACGCATGAATTCACCCGGTGCCGGGAACTGAGACATTACATTTCCGGAACCATTACTGTTACTATCCAGTCCGAGGTTCGTCAATGTGTAAACGGCCTGACGCATGCTCATTCCCCTTACATCGGGAATCCGGATAAGTCCGTCTTCCCGGAGATAGTCTTCCAGTGTGCTTACTTCAATAACCAGTGCGATGTTTCGGTCATGAGTTGCACCCGGTTCGGGATCCTGTCTCAATACAATGTTTCCGGTTCCCTGTATCTGATAGGGAATTCGTTTTTCTTTAAGAAGGGTTTCCGCAGAGATTCTGTCAATTCCTTTCAGATTGGGAGTGATCATCTGTCCGGATGCAATCTGAGTGTTACGATTTTCAGCTCGTTCAAGTGTTGAGCTCATACCTGAAATTCTTGCAGCAATTTCTCTGAAAATGGAACCGGCAGTAAAACCTCCGAAGATACTGCTTGAGGGTTCGTCGAGCAGGACAAGCATCACGATTTCAGGATTTTCAGCAGGGAAAAAACCCACAAAGCTTGCCCTGTATCTGGATTGATAGCGGCCCTCGCTGAATTTTTGAGCTGTTCCGGTTTTCCCGGCTATGCGAAGACCGTCTACAGAAGCCCAGGCAGCAGTACCTGAATCAGAAACCACCTCTTCGAGGAGGGGTATTAACTTCCTGATTGTACTCTCTTTGGCAACACGTCGGACTCGCTTGGGCTGGATCTGTTCAATTACATTACCGAATTCATCATGTATTGAATCGACAATGTATGGTTTCATCAGGATGCCATTATTTGCGATCGCTGCGTAAGCCTGAGTTAACTGAAGCGGGGTCACCTGTACCTCATAACCGATCGACATCCATGGCAGGGTTACAAGACTCCATTCAAAGGGTCTTTGAAGCCGTCCTGCATTTTCACCCGGAAGGTCAATCTGTGAGGGGGTTCCGAATCCCAGATTTCGGGTGTACTGATAGAACAGTTCAGGCTTTATCCTGCCTGCAATTTCAGCAGTGGCAATATTGGACGATCTTGAGACCACTTCCGGGAACGTGAGTGAACCCAGGGGGCGATGATCGCGCATCCACTGCCCATGAATCAAATGCTGACCGTTCGCCGGTGTATGGAACTGTTCCGTAAAATTGACTACCCCCTGATCCAGAGCTGCAAGAGCCATGACAAGCTTGAAAGTAGATCCCGGCTCTATCTGATCGGAGATGGCAAAATTCAGTCTGTTTTCATTCTGTATTGAGGCCGGACGATTTGGATTAAATGTAGGGTAATTTGCCATCGCTTTTACAGCGCCTGTGCGGGGGTCCATGATGATTACGGTTCCTTGTTTTGCCCGGTGACGCTTGATTCCGCTTTCCAGTTCTTCTTCAGCGATGGCCTGAATTTGTGCGTCAAGAGTGGTTACCAGCGAATATCCCTGTCTTGGAAGTTTCCGTGGGGCTCCCACGTATGCATATATTGAGTTGAGACGATCTTTTCGAACTTGCTGGAGACCGTCTTCCCCTTTGAGCATACTGTTGTAACGCTGCTCGAGACCCGAAATGCCCTCCATACTGTAATTCATGTACCCGAGAGCGTGAGAAGCAAGAGAGCCAAAATTATAAGTGCGGCGGTATTCTTCTTCCAGTATAAGGCCACGTATTGCCAGTTCATTCAGCTCTTCATAGACCTGGACAGGAACACTTCTCTCAAGCACGATGTATCTTGACCTTCCGGATGCATTGGAAATTCTGTTTCGGTAATACTGTACAGTTCTTCCGGTATGGTTACTGAGAATCCGGCTGATAGCAGCCGTCTGCAGTTCACGATCGGTGAGAAGATGAGGGTCGAGAGCAACCTTGTAGATTACCTGATTTGTGGCAAGCAGTGAACCTCTACTGTCGTATATATTACCTCTTTGGGCAGGAATGGTAAGATAATCTATTGTTTGTGTGCTCCAGAGTTCACGAAACCCCTCTCCTTCAGTAATGTTTATTCTTGCAATCTGTACCAGGATTGCGGCCGGCAGCAGTAATAGCAAACCCAGTAAGAGAAACATCTTTCCAAGTATGGAGCTGCGTTCATCCATGATCTAATCCGGTTTGACGATGAGAATCTGATCGGCTGGTCCTGCGTTGACAAAACCCATTAGTCTGGCTTGCTGATAAATCTCTTTTGGCCCGGTAAGACGGTCGTAATTGAGTCTCTGCTCGTTGTAAATTCGCTTGGCTTTGTTGTAGTCCCCTTCCAGCCTGTTCACCTGCTGCAGAACTGCTTGTGTGGAGAAGATGTGATTTATGTAAAGGATACCGCAGATACCGATGACAAAGCAGGCGAGTGCTACTTTCCAGGGGGTGAAGACAGGAAGTTTTCTTTTTGAAGGTTTCGCCTGAATCCTCTTGCCATAGGTTGAAGACTTTGCGGTTCTTTTAACTGAATCAGTCTGCTTCGGCTGTTTATTCTTCGCCGGACCGCCGGAGGAGATTCCCCGGAAAGAGTTGATATGAGGGGATTTGATCATCATAAATCAAGCCTCACTGATTTTTTCTCCTACTCTGAGTTTGGCACTTCGCGCAGCCGGATTTTGACTGATCTCCTCGTCTGACGGGGTGATAATATGCTTGGTAACAACCCGGATGGGTGTTAATGGATTTCCGTAAAAATCCTTCTCCAATTCTCCGTCTGTATTTCCGCTTCTGAAGAAGTTCTTGATGATTCGGTCTTCCAGGGAGTGGTATGAGATTACGACAATACGCCCTCCGGGTGCCAGAAGAGAAAGAGAATCATCCAGAGCCATCTTTAAAACCTCAAGTTCCTGATTGACTTCGATCCGGATAGCCTGGAATACTCTGGCGACAGACTTTATAATATGGGGCCCGTAAAGAACCGATTCGATCGCGCTTCTCAGTTCAAGGGTGGTTTCAAGGGGCCGGCGGTTTATAATCTCCCTGGCGATCTGCCGGCTAAGTCTTTCCTCGCCGTAATGATAGATCAGATCCCGTAATCTTTTATACTCGTAGTTGTTTACAACTTCATAAGCAGAGGTGCCCGAGAGTTCACTCATTCTCATGTCAAGCGGACCCTCATGCTGGAAGCTGAATCCCCTTTCCGGTTCCCGGATCTGGTGAGTAGAAACGCCAAGATCCAGGAGTACTCCATTGATTTTTCCATGAAATTCGGGTGGGATCAATGTAGAGAGGTATCCAAAATTCCCTTCAATGGAGTGAAAACGGGAATCCTCCCCAACTTTTTTAAATGCTTCGGCAAGGGCTTCCCTGTCCTGATCCACGCCAAAAACTGTTCCGTTTCTATCCAGCCGATCCAGAATTAAAGTGGTGTGTCCTGCGCCACCCAACGTGGCATCAATATAGACCCCTGATGTATCTGTAACCAGAAATTCCACTGAAGAATCCAGCAGTACGGGAGTGTGCGGATAATAGTTATCCATACGTTCATTCTCTGTTTTCAGATTCATCACCCATCACCTTTTCAAAAAGTTCGTGGAAATATTCATCACTAAGGTCAGCATCGAAATCATTCAATCTGGCTGGTGACCAGATTTCAATGCGGTCAACTGTTCCGATAAACAGAGCGGTTGAATCTATGCCGGAGTAATCCATCAGGTGTGCGGGGAGAGAAATGCGGTTCTGTTTGTCGAGCGATACATCTTCAGCAAAACGAAGAAAATTTCGAATTACAGTCCGACCGTTTTTGGAAAAGCTGTTCACCCTGGAGAGCTTCTGCTCTACTTCCTCCCAGTGATCCTGCGGATAGAGATAGAGACAGGGTTCCTGCCCCCTTAAGATTGTAAACTGATCCTGAGCTGCGGGGCTGACCAGTTTGCGCAACTTGGCCGGAAAAGCAACACGGCCTTTATTGTCTACACTGTGTTCATATTGCCCTTTGAAACTTGGCACGGTTTTGACTCTTATATGTGATTGCTAAAGAGAGGGGAAGGATTACTGTGATGTCGATTGCTATTTTCTCCCACTATTCCCCACATCTGCCCACAAAGTACCTCAAACCGACCCAATTTGTCAAGAAAAAAAAGAAATATTTATAAAGAGGATATTTAAGTAACGGGATGTGCGGTAATCAATGTGGTAAAAAGTGGTTTAAAGGGATTTTTGCCACATTGCATGGTGAAAATGTAAAAGTGGCAGAAAGTGGGGGAAAGTCATTCATCTTGCCTCTGATTGGCTTTGAGCGGAGGGAAGGTTTTGCCCAGGAGGTCAGATTAGGATTGAAAGGCGGGGCTACGTTTTATCACACTGTTGTACAAGTGGATGGGGTGGAGTAAATGTCTGATCCGTCTCTTTGGTGGGGTGAAAGCGAACACCGGGACGGTTCCGCTGCCCCGGTTCGCGTCTGAATTTTTGAGTTGTTAAATTTTAATACTGAGAATATCGGCCAGTACGCCAGCGGCTGTAACCTCCTTTCCGGCTCCGGGACCCTGTATGGTTAATGGCTGGGCATTATATCTTGCGGATCGTATAGTCAGAATATTGTTTGTCCCTTTCAACTGTCCCAAAGCAGAGTTTTTGGGTACCGATTCAACGCCAATTTTAATTTTTCCATCGCAGTACCGACCGGTATAACGCAGGGTTTCTCCTTTGGATTCCGCTTCCCGGATTTTCTGATTCCACCGCGCATCGGCTTCAGGAAGTCTGTTCAGGAATTCAGCAGATTCTACATTTTGCAACTCACAGGGAATCAGGGATTCCACCTCCAGTTCATCCCTTTCCACAGCGATTCCGGAAATTCGGGCGAGGATCATAAATTTCCGCGCCACATCCTCGCCCGAAAGGTCGTCTCTCGGATCGGGTTCGGCATAACCGAGTTGTCTGGCTCTGATCACTGTTTCACTAAAAGCCCCCCCATTTTCAAGCTCTGAGAAAAGATAGGTCATCGTACCGCTCAGCACACCATTGAGTTCCAGGATCCTGTCACCGGTCTGCACCAGACTTTTAACGGTGTGAATCACGGGGAGTCCGGCTCCTACATTGGTTTCATATCGAAATTCAACATTATTTTCTCTGGCTGCAAAATGAAGCGTATCGAATTCTTCCTGAAGCTGTGTATTGGCAAGTTTGCTGGGTGTTACAATATGTACCCCGTTGCCTAACAGCAGGGGATAGAGTGATGCAACTTCTCTGCTTCCGGTTGTATCCACAAAAATGACACTGCCCTTATCATATGTAAAGAGCCGGGATAACACTTCATCCCAGTCAATTTCAGGGGCTCTCTGAAGGTCGCCAAGAGAATACTCTTTCTGAGAATGGTCAAACCAGAGTGCATGCCTGCTGTTGCAGACACCAATGACCCTGACCACCGAGTCTTCGCAATGCCTGCTGATCTGCTTTAAGAGCGTGTTACCCACTGCTCCAACTCCGGCAATAAAGAGTTTTCTGGTTTTCTGTATTTTTTTCTGTTCCGGGTTCTTTTTGAAAGCCTGAAGTTGTGCCATGTCAGTTCGAAGTTTTTTTATTTTTTCTCTGAAATTTTTCAATGATGGTATTCATTTGACTGAATTCGATCAAAAAGGCATCATGCCCGTAAGCTGATCTGATTTCGTGGTATTCGCCGCCGGGAAGCATTGCTGCCAGCTCTTTCTGTTCGTTTACAGGGTAGAGCAGATCGGAGTCAATTCCGATCACATACGCCGGTATGTTGATTTGATTAAGGACTTCTGCATAGCTGCCTCTTTCTCTTGCGATATCATGGGAATCCATCGTTTTAGTGAGTGAGAGATAGCAGTGTGCGTCAAAACGGCCTGCCAGTTTTTGACCCTGATAATTCAGATAGGACTCAATCTGAAACTGTCCATTTTGGTTCTGCAGGTTCCGTCCGAATTTTTTTTCGTAGTCGGAGGGTGTTCTGTAGGTTATCATCGCCATCATGCGCGCTGCCGCGAGTCCGTTTACAGGGCCTTCTCCTTTCACGTAGTTACCGCTTTTCCATTCGGGATCGCTGGTGATCGCAGCTCTCTGGGCGTGACTGATTCCGATGGCCCATGGGCTGTGGGCTTTCCCCATTGCAATCAGCAGTGCACTTTTGGCTCTGTTGTCCATCAGGCAAAATTCAAGTGCCTGCATGCCACCCAGAGAACCGCCAACTACGGTATCAATACCACTTACATCCAGCTGATCAAGCAACTGTTGCTGAAACCGTACCATATCGCGAACCGTAATGAGCGGAAAATCATTTCTGTACGGGCTGCCGGTGGCCGGATTGACTGTCCATGGATTCAGGGATCCGTAGGGGCTTCCGGGTACATTTATGCAGATAATAAAATTCTGTGACGGATCGCACAGTTTGCCTTCGCCAAAAATTCCGGAAAACCACTCATTGGCTGCAGCATGACCTGTCAGCGCATGAAAGATCAGGATCACATTGTCTCTGGAAGTGTTTAGTGTACCCCAGGTTTTATAGGCAACCGGGGCATCATTAAAAACAACTCCGGCCTCCGTTCTAAACGGAGTTTGGAGTGTTTCGTGCGTGATACCCTGATTGAATGCCTCTGTTTTCATGATGTTTTGGATTCCTTGTTGCGTAAGGATTGGTTAAACCGGTACCCGGATCTTCTGAAATGCCTGTTCAAAATCTCCGATGATGTCATCGATATGTTCGATGCCCACAGAAACCCGAATCAGATCTTCTGTTACTCCGCTGGAGTACTGCTCCTCTGCAGAGAGCTGTTGATGTGTGGTGGATGAAGGATGGATCACCAGGGTCTTTGCATCTCCGACATTGGCGAGGTGACTGGCAAGTTCAACTGCTTCAATAAATTCCTTCGCAGCATCATATCCGCCTTTCACTCCAAATGTCAGTACTGCTCCAAAGCGTCCCTCGCGGAGATATTTTTTACCATTTTCATGATGAGGGTGGTCCTCAAGCCCTGTGTAGTTTACCCAGGAGACATGGTCACTCTTCCGTAGCCATTTTGCAAGATTCAGAGCATTGGCTGCGTGCCGTTCAGCCCTGAGGGAGAGAGTTTCAACGCCCTGAAGGAGCAGAAAACTGTTGAAAGGCGAGATAGCAGGTCCCACATCACGGAGGCCTTCAACACGGGCCCGGATGGCAAATGCAATATTTCCAAAGGGGCCGTCCGTTCCAAAAACCTCCCAGAAATTCAGGCCGTGGTAACCCGGTGCCGGATCGGTAAATAGAGGGTACCGTCCATTACCCCAGTTAAAGTTGCCGGCGTCTACAATCACGCCGCCGATGCTTGTTCCATGACCGCCAATCCATTTCGTGGCGGATTCAACAACTACATTGGCACCATGATCAATGGGTCGTGCGATAGCTCCACCGGCGCCAAAGGTGTTATCTACCAGCAGAGCCACTCCGTGTTTTTTGGCTATGGCAGAGATGCCGTCAAAATCGGGCACATTCCCACGAGGGTTGCCGATAGACTCCACATAGATCGCTTTTGTTTTATCATCGATCAGAGTTTCAAAAGTCGATGGGTCGTCATTTTCAGTGAAACGAACCTCAATTCCAAGGCGGGGAAGTGTCACTTTAAACTGGTTATAAGTGCCACCATACAAATTTTGAGTTGCAACGATATTATCACCTGCCTGAGCAAGGTTGGTGATCGCCAGGAATTGTGCGGCCTGCCCCGAAGCTGTAGCTACGGCGGCGGCACCTCCCTCAAGTGCTGCGATGCGTTTTTCAAAAACATCAGTGGTCGGATTCATGATCCGGGTGTATATATTGCCAAACTCTTTCAGGCCGAAAAGATTGGCTGCATGATCACTGTCCTTGAACTGGTAGGATGTGGTCTGGTAAAGCGGGACGGCTCTGGATCCGGTTGTCGGATCAGGCTGTTGACCGGCATGCAGTTGAAGTGTTTCAAATTTGTAATTTTTAGCTTTTCCGTTGGTACTCATGATACAGTGGGTTGTTTTGGGGTTGAAAGATTCTTTCAGGCAGATGGGGCAAAAAAAAAGCCTCCTTTGAAAATCTGTCCTGTGAAGATTTTCAAAAGAGGCTGCATGTGAAGAGAGACTCAGTTTACTCATCTTTCCCGATTCTGAAAAAGTTGCTGAAGCAGATTTTTCAGAATGGGCAGGATTTAGCACCTGACACCGGTTAATAAAAACCGATCGGTTGCTAAGGCTTCACAGGGCCTGTCCCTCCGCCTTTCTTGATAAGAAACAATTTTTAAAAGAACATGAAGCAGTTTGTGCAAATCACTTCGGAAGAATAATACACCGTTTTTCTCTTATTACGCAAATTTTTTTTAAAAAAAATCTGAATAAGGACAATCTCAAACAACTCCTATTCAGTGAGGATGAGTGATACGGATCTGAATTTCAAAGTATGTATTGATCAATTTCAGAGCACACAACGTATTGATTTTAAGCCATCTGTAACTTAAAGATAAGATTGGGTCATCAATAACCGAGATTTCGAACCCAGCTCTCTTTTTCTCTCCACTTTTCACGCACTTTCACATGCAGGTCGAGAAATACTTTTTTTCCGATGAACTCTTCGATGGATTCTCTGGAGAGTATGCCGAGCTTCTTTATGGCCGTTCCGCCCTTTCCAATCAGCATCCCTTTTTGCGACTTCCTGTTCACGATGATATTCGCGCTGATTCGGTCCATTTCCGGTTCTTCTTCATAGGAAATCACCTCAACGCTGCAGGAGTAGGGGATCTCTTCATGGAAGAGAAGGAAGAGCTGTTCACGAATCAGTTCAGATACGAAAAAACGCACAGGGTGTTCACTGAGATCGTCCCCGGGATAGAAGGGTGGTCCCGGCAAAAGCAACATCCGAATCGCAGAGATAAGTTCAGGTATACCAAAACCATGGAGTGCTGAGATATAGTGTACGGAATGGATTTGCAGCTTATCCTGAAGATCGGCAGCTTTACGGGAAGATACTGTTTGATCGGCTGTATCCATCTTGTTGATGAGCAGAAGGATTGGTTTATTCAGCGATTTCAGAAGGTCAATCACTTCGTCAGCAGGATGCCAGTCTTCGGGATCCAGGATGAAGAGGATCAGATCTGCATCGGTGCGGGCCCTTTCCACACTTTTCATCATGGCTTTTTGGAGTTCATACTTTGGTGTAATGACTCCTGGTGTGTCAAGAAAAACAATCTGAGTGTTATCATCGGAGTAGATGCCGACGATCTGGTGACGTGTTGTCTGGGCCTTGTGTGTCGTGATCGATATTTTACTGCCCAGGATACGGTTCATCAAAGTCGATTTACCTGCATTTGGCTTTCCAATGATTGCCACGTAACCGGATTTGTGCGGGATTGTATTCATAAGAGTTGATTATTAAGCGAGATCACGGAAGCGGGTTGTACAGCCGTTTGGAATTTATCTGATCCTGTGATTCATTGGTTCCGCGAAAAGGGAATCTGAACTGCAAGATTCTTCACTTGCGAACTCATTTTAATCCGGTATCAATTAATTGCAGATACTTTCTTACCGTGCTGCCCAGTCCGTCGTAGAGGGCATCAGAAACAAGTGCATGACCAATGCTGATTTCCTGTATGTGCGGAACGTGTCTGATTAATAGCGGCAGGTTTTTTTGATTGAGGCCGTGACCGGCATTCACCTGCATGCCGGCTTCATGGATCATGATGGCAGCAGCAGCAAGACGATCGAGTTCAAGGCGCCCGGCTTCAGGATCCAAAGCATTGGCAAAGCGGCCGGTATGTAATTCAACAGCGTTCGCACCCAGTTTATGAGCAAGTTCGATATCTCGTGCTATTGGATCCAGAAAGAGGCTGATTCCAATACCGGTATCTTTGAAGGCAGGAAAAACCCGTTCTGCGAAATCGCTGTACACAACGTTCATATTGAGTCCGCCTTCTGTTGTAAGCTCCTCTCTGCCTTCCGGCACGAGAGTACAGAGATGTGGATGAATATCCAGACAGATTTTAATCATCTCTTGAGTTGCGGCCATCTCAAAATCGAGTATTCCTTTCACACTCTTCTTCAGCCGGTACACATCCTCATCAATAATATGCCGTCTGTCGCTGCGTAAATGGAAAACGATCCCGGAAGCTCCTGCCTGTTCACAAACGGAAGCAGCAGTTACCGGATCGGGATAGTTTTCTCCCCGGGCATTTCGGAGAGTTGCAATGTGGTCGATATTTACGAGTAGTTTCATGTGGAAGATCTTATTTTAGGACTTGTAAGATATTGAATAACGATCAGAAATATTCAAAGCCCGGGGGAATTAGGTAATTAATAATTGCTCTTCTCTGGGAGGCTTTGAAAAACTGTTCTTTTGTCCAATATCATCGTTGTCGCAACTTTAAAATCCTCACGGTTGGCTAATACGCTGCGGTTTTAAAGTTGCTTCCGCCTTGATCCTGAACAAAACTCCTGGTTTTTCAAAGCCCCC
>REDA01000096.1 GCA_007693745.1 Balneolaceae bacterium | reverse complement strand
CGGATTTTCCCTGATCCATGAAACCAATCCCGGCTATGATACACTCTCGTTGAAGATTCGGTTTTGATTCATTCCGGGCATATGTGACAATAATCCTGAACATAATAGGATAGTTCTCCGGCAATTGATCCTTTAAACTGGTTTAAATCATTTCAATTTCTAATCTTGCCATCCGAAGGAATAGCATTTTCTTCCAACTCTAATTCTCATTCATCACCCATGCCCCTAAACCCCGGCCTTTATGAACAGCTGATTACCGATCTTCTTGCCGATCGGCTACGGGAGCTTCCGGGAGAGCAATTTTTTATCCGTCAGCAACCGGTGGAACCGGAGGAGGCAGCACGATATCTAACACAACATCTTTCGCGCCTGATTACCTACGCCCTGCAGGAGATTCCTGCCAAGCAGCGGCCTCTGGGCCAAATTGATCTCGCCAATAAAATTATTCGCCTGCTCGCGGAGGAGATCCGGGATCAAACGCTGGATCAGGATCTGATTCATGCCGAAGGAAAACTGCTGGAGGCAATCATCCATCGATTGGAGCGACCCTATGCCGATCTGGTTTCTCATGTGAACGCCATCATGCCGCAAACCCGTCTGACTCAGAGCGAACTGTTCACCGGCAACCGTGCCGGCGTATCGATGGATAGCGAACTGAAAAAGGAGATCGCCTCCTCCGACGAACTCTGCTGGCTGGTCTCGTTTATCAAGTTTTCCGGCATCCGTATTTTCCTTCCGGAACTTCGGGAATTCACCAAGCGTGGCTCTCTGCGTATCATCACCACGTCCTATATGGGAGCGACGGACCTCAAAGCGGTGGAAACACTTGCTCAACTTCCCAATACCGAGATTAAGGTCTCTTACAATCCGGAACATGAACGCCTTCACGCAAAGGCCTATCTTTTTTTGCGGAAGAGTGGATTTGATACGGGCTATATCGGATCATCTAACCTCTCCCGATCCGCCCTCACCAACGGGCTGGAGTGGAATATGAAAATCACCACACGGGAGGTGCCGCAGATCATCGAAAAGTTTAAGAAGACGTTTGATACCTACTGGGGCGATAGTGAATTTGAGGCGTTTAACCTGGAAGAAGACCGAGAGCGATTGCAACGGGCATTGCGGCATCAGCAATCGCGTACGTTTGGTGGTTCTGAGGCGGAATCGAACCAGATATCTGCGTTTTTTCATCTTTCACCCCATCCATTTCAGAAGGAGATCCTGGATCAGCTCCATACCGAGCGGACCCTGCATAACCGCAAGAGGAATCTGGTGGTCGCTGCGACCGGAACGGGTAAAACCGTGATTTCTGCGTTTGATTTCAAGCGGTATCTGTCACAGAATCCCGGGGCTCGATTCCTTTTTATCGCACATCGAAAAGAGATCTTGCGGCAGTCGCGCGATACGTTTCGTCACGTGTTGCGGGATGCCAATTTTGGTGAGCTTTGGGTAGATGGCCTGCAGCCCGAGCGGTTTGAGACGGTGTTTGCTTCGGTGCAGACGTTTAATGCCCAAATTGGCCGCATCGGGCATCTGCCTGCAAATTTTTACGATTTCATCATCATCGATGAAGTGCATCACCTGACCGCGTCCAGTTATCGTACCATCCTGGAGCGATTTGATCCCGACATCTTGCTTGGCCTGACCGCGACTCCCGAGCGGATGGATGGCGGCGATATCACGGAGGATTTCGATCAGCGTATCGCCGCTGAAATTCGCCTGCCGGAAGCGCTAAATCGTAAACTACTCTGCCCGTTTCAATATTTTGGTGTCACCGACTCGGTGGATCTGCGCGATATTCCCTGGCGCAATGGCAAGTATGATGCGCAGGCACTTACCACGATCTATACGGGGCAGGATCTGCTCGCCAGGCAGCGCGCGCAGCTCATTATGGATA
Source organism: Balneolaceae bacterium (assembly GCA_007693745.1). Classification (GTDB taxonomy): domain Bacteria; phylum Bacteroidota; class Rhodothermia; order Balneolales; family Balneolaceae; genus Rhodohalobacter. The sequence continues at coordinate 3,628 of REDA01000096.1, read as the reverse complement.
GCCTCGATCGCTATTGCACCGATCCGAACCGTGTACGGGCGCTGGGGTTTTGTGTAACCATCGCCCATGCCGAGTATATGGCAGCAGCCTTTCAGGAAGCGGGCTATCGGGCCGGGCTTCTGGTTGGAAATACATCGCGGGAAGAGCGGGACCAACTGCGAAAAAAGCTGCAGAGAGGGGAGCTGAACTATCTTTTTGTGGTGGATGTGTTTAACGAGGGGGTGGATATTCCGGAAATCGACACGGTGCTCTTTTTGCGCCCTACTGAAAGCCTGACCATCTTTTTGCAGCAGCTTGGACGTGGTCTGCGCCTGGCCGACGAGAAGGAGGTGCTGACCGTTCTGGATTTTGTGGGCAATTCCAGGCCCGAATATGATTTTGAGCACAAATTCCGGGCCCTGATTGGGAAAACCCGCCGGTCGGTTCTGCATGAGATGGAGCAGGCCTTTCCCCATCTGCCGCTCGGCTGTTCTATCAACCTGGAGAAACAGGCGCGCGAGTATATTTTGGAAAATATTCGCAATGCGACGAGTGTCAACCGCCCAAAAATGGTGCAGAAGATCCAGCTCTTTCGGCATCAATCCACTAAGCCTCTCACCTGGGCCAATTTTATGGAGTTTCATCACATGGAAGCGCCGATGCTCTATAAGTATAAACTTGCATCGAGTTACATCGGTTGGAACCGGCTCTGTGTGGAGGCGGGTGTACGGGAGGAGTTCAGCGAACCGATGGAGCATGAGTTGTCGAGATTTATCTCTCAGCGTCTGCTGAGCATGGAATCGAGTAGTTATTTCCGGTTTATTGAGGCATTACTAGATGCAGAGTGTGATTTAACTGAATTGATCCGGCGCCAGCATTCTGCATCGGAAAGGGAGGCAATGGGATTTAAAGAAGAGGAACTGAACCTGCTGGGATTGATGCTTCACTACGACATCTGGCAGGAGACGGGTCCGGATAGTGGTGCAAACACCCTGCGAGAGAGCCTGCTGCGGTTGCAGTTGAATCCGGTGATGCTCTCTGAAATCCGGGATGTCGTGCGCTATCGGATGGATCAGATCCACGTGATCGAAAGGCCGATAGAGTTCGAACAGCCTTTCCCTTTGCAGGTACATGGGCGCTATAACCGGGATCAGATCCTTGTGGCGATGAGGCTGCACCGATGGGAGAGGAAGTCGAGCAACCGCGAGGGGGTGGCAAACAATGAAGAGATGAATGCGGAGGCGTTGTTTGTGACGCTCAATAAGAGTGAGGCGGATTATAGTTCGACCACCATGTATGAGGATTATGCGGTAAATGAAACCACCTTTCACTGGCAGTCGCAAAATTCGGCAGTACCGGAACGGGGGAAAGGATTATCCTACATCGAACACAGGGAGAGTGGAAAGCGGATTCTGATGTTTGTGCGCGAGCATAACCGGGATCAATACGGCAATACGATGGCGTATGTATTTCTGGGAGAGTGTGAATACCGCATCCACACAGGTTCCCGCCCGATGAACATCCGCTGGGAACTCAAAGACGCCATGCCAAACCACCTTCTGAACGAAAGCAGGAAACTGGCGGTGGGGTAGGGGTAAAGGGGCCATCCCTTCACCGCGAGTTTGTCTGAAGTGATGAATGCCTTTGTGAGGGAGGAGGGGTAAGTGGATATTCAAACTTACATCACTTATCCATTGGTCTGAGAAATGGGGAGTATTACATTTCACCACAGATGACGCAAAGAAAAATCTGCGAAAGTCTGTGCCGTCGGTGTTGAATTACCATACATTATTCCATATTCCAATATGGAATAAGTTTAAGCAAATAATTGTAATTTAGGTATATAATTCATATTATTTCAATTCGGAATATAGAATATATCTTAAGCAATGAAATTTGTACAGCCTGTCATGAGCCCCTTAGATGTGGTGGTATTGGTGAAATTGGCCATAACCAATGAGCCGGTAAGACAGCTATCACTGGCAGCTGCGCTTTCACTCAGCCAGTCGGAAATCAGTAAATCGATGGCGCGCTCTCGGTATGCCGCTTTGCTCTATGGCAAAGATCATCAGGTGATGCGACAGGGCTTAATGGATTTCATTCAATATGGTTTGCGCTACGCTTTTCCTCAGCAACCGGGAGCTGTAGTCAGAGGTATTCCTACGGCCCATAGTGTAGCGCCACTGGTAGAACACATCCAAAGTGATGAACCCTATGTATGGCCTTCAGCTTATGGTCATGTCAGAGGGCATGGTATAGCGCCCTTATACCCGAAAGTGGTAGACGCGGCACTAAAAGATCCGAAACTGTATGAGGTATTGGCATTAATCGATGCAATACGTGTAGGTAGAGCACGTGAGCGAAACATCGCAATTGAAGAGCTCAAAAAGAGATTATGCTGAAAAACACACAAATAAACAGAGCCGTCACCAAAAAAATTGCTCATGCATTAGGCCCATGGAATGATCGTGTAGTGTATGTGGGTGGTGCTGTGGTGAGTTTATATGTAAACGACCCTTCAGCAGAAGACGTACGACCAACCAAAGACCTCGATCTCACTTTAAAAATTGCCAGCCTGGGTGAATTAGAAGCTTTGCGCGAAGCGCTTATTCAGCGCGGATTTATACAGTCAGCTAATGACTCCGTGATTTGCCGTTTCCGATATGAACATGTATTAGTAGATGTAATGGGTACAGAACCCATCGGTTGGGCTCCCGGCAATAGGTGGTTTAAGCAAGGCTTTGATTTGTCATTTCGTTATAGGATAGATGAACTGGTGATTAACTTATTGCCTCTCCCATATTTTTTGGCTACAAAGTTTGATGCCTTCTTCGAGCGAGGCATTAATGATATATGGGCAAGTCATGATTATGAAGATATCATCTATCTGTTCAATCATGTTTCTGATATTACGAATCAGGTATTACAATCGGAAGAGAAGGTTAAGTCTTACCTATCTGAATGTTCAACGAAGATTTTGGAAAATCGTAGTTTGAGGGAGGCAATCGTTGGAAATTTATTCCATGAAGGTCAAGAGGAACGCCTTCAATTAATTCTACTTAAACTTAAAACTATTGCTGATGGCTGTCGAGGGTCACGAGTATTCCCCACCTAAGTCCATTAGTATTCCCCACCCCGGGACCATTAGTATTCCCCAGGCGGGGTCATTAGTATTCCCCACCTTTTTTGTGAGTGGATCACTACCCCAAACCTGGCAGCACGAACGGTTTGTGTGTGCCCCGAATGGCAAACCAATGGCCAAACACTTACGGAGCAAATCCGCAAGGGAAGCTACCAACCCAGCCCAATCAAAGGCGTGGAAATACCCAAATCCAACGGCAAAACAAGGATGCTCGGCATCCCTACGTTGACCGACCGGGTATTCCAGCAAGCCCTGCATCAGGTGCTTGAGCCTGTATTCGAGCCGGACTTCCAGCGGTATAGTTACGGATTCCGCCCCAACCGCAACGCAAAAGGAAGAACCTGGTGCGTCTTGGAGTAAACCCGGATGATGCCTATGCATGGAGCCGCCTACTCGATTAGTACACCGGTTACAGTTGCGGTTGTTTTTTTGGTTTCTTGGTAGTTATATCCCCATTTGGAAGCTGATAATATATTTTACCATTCTTAAAATACACATTGGCAATAC
>REDA01000094.1 GCA_007693745.1 Balneolaceae bacterium | reverse complement strand
GTTGCATGCAAAACGAACTATGAGTTCTCACTACGTGAGATAAAAGAGTTTTCGACTTCGTCCCTCCTGAACTGCGTCGGGACTGCGCTCAAACTGACGATTCTTTTTAATCTTACATCGAACTGACGTTAAGTAACAAAGAAATAACCATTATATTCCCACTGCCATGAAACGAATCCTCCTGCTCCTAAACCTCATACTATTCACCTCCCCCCTCCCCGCGCAGATCACCGCCGAGCTGGATAGTATCACCATCTCCGCAAGCCGGATCACCTCCGATATCAGTGAAAGCGGAAAGAGTGTATCCGTCATCTCCCCCGAACAGATTCTCTCCTCGGGATCGCTCTCGGTGGATGAACTGCTCCGCTCCCTCCCCGGAGTCAATATCAATGCCCGTCAGGGTTTCGGGGTGCAGGCAGATGTGGGTATTCGCGGCAGCACTTATTCGCAGGTTCTGTTTATGCTCGATAACATCCCCCTGAACGATCCCCTGACCGGCCATTTCAACACAAATATCCCCGTAGCACTTACTGAAATCGGCCAGATTGAACTGATTCGGGGTCCGGCTGCTGCTTCATTCGGTTCGGACGCAGTGGGGGGCGTCATCCACATCAAAACGAAAGGGTTTCTTCAAAGGGAGAGGGCCGGCGGCGACGATGCCACCCGCTTCGCCAGCACGATTGACGTTTCCGGCGGACAACACGGCCTGCGGATTGCCGATGTTTCAGCCTCCCGCTCGGCCCGGTCACTCGATGTTTCCGCTGCTGTGCGGTATGCCGCATCCGACGGGGAGTCGTTCGCCAATCCCGCTTACGATCAGGGGCTTTCAGCCGATCCCGGCTACAATACCTATTTCAACCTGTTCAACGCAACAGCTGCTCTTGCCTGGCGGCCGGGCAATCACAACTCGTTTTTTATCCGAACCGGATTTGATACCAGGGATTTTAATGCCCGTTATTTCTACACGCTCAGCCCTTTTGATGAATCCACGGAAGAAATTCAGAGCCGGTGGATCCTCTCGGCTTTTACTCGCGAACTCGGAAAGCATCGGTCCGAGGTTCATGCTTCCTTCCGAAGTACGGACGACCGGTTCGATTTTAATTCTGCTATTACCCCTGCCAATGAACACACCACAGAGCTTCGATTCCTGAACGGCTCCCACCAGATCACACTCAACCCCGCCGGACCCCTGAGCCGGGGCAGAGTGATGGGCGGGGTTCAGCTGGTTCAGAAATCGATTGTGAGCACAGACCGCGGTAACCATTCGACGTTTGCCTGGGGAGCCTACACCATCGGTTCGTTCAGGCTGGGTGAGCGGCTAGACCTGAATCCCGCTCTGCGGCTGCAGTTTGACCCAAACAATCACACCACCTTGCTTCCTCAGCTGAGCCTGGCCTGGCATCTGAACCGCCTGACACTCCGGGGCTCTGCGGGCAGGGCCACACGCACCGCCGATTTCACCGAACTCCATATCTCTTCCGAAATTGAATCCCTCACACCCCTGCGTAACCGCGGAAATCCCTCGCTGGCCCCGGAAACTTCCTGGAGCCTGGATGCGGGTGCCGACTGGAACGCTGGCGGACAGGCCGGGGTGTCCGGCTCCTTCTTCTACCGCAGCTCTTCGGATCTGATTGATTATGTGCTCACGAATGCCGATCAGATCCCCATAGCCGGCAATCTGATCCCCGGCGAACTCTATTTTTTCGCAACCAATATCGCACGGGCTAAAACGTACGGTTTCGAATCTGCTGCTTTCTCAGTGATCTCCCTTCCCGGGAGCCGGTCGCTGCGCCTGGATGCCGGCTACACACGGATTGTGACCGGAGGGGTTGGCGACACCCTGTCGCGGTACATCGCAAACCACCCTTCTCATCAACTCTCGCTCAGACTGAGGCTCACCACCGGCTCATCTCAGCTGATCTCAGAGAGTGAAATTCAGGTTCGTGACTATGAAACGCTGGAGGCGATGGATGCCGCCATCCCCGGTTCACTCTTTCTCACTCATCTGCGGCTGGAAAGGCAGTTTCTGAGTGCCGGAAACCGCGTCTATCTTTCGGTTCGTAATGTGACGAATGTCCGCTGGCAGGAGATACTGGGTGCCCCGATGCCCGGCAGATGGGTTCTTGCCGGAATGCGGTTTCAGCTTTAAAGAGCATTGCCATCCAGCCCGGATCTCTTTCACCTCGCAGATCAGCTTTACCTGGTGTCCCTGCCGTGTGAAACCCGGGTGAAATCGAAATCAAAAGTGTATTGTGAAACGGCTTCCCCGGCTGTTGGTCTCGATGTCCAACTCTCCGTTCAGCTGCCTGGCAAGTGATTTTATGAGCGTTAGGCCCAGCGACGACTGTTTCGTTTCTGCTGCATCCAGGTCGATACCCTTTCCGTTGTCCCTTACTTCGACATATTTCCCGGAACCGCTCTCTTTAAACGCCACAAAAATTTCAGGTGAATTTTGATGCCCGTTAAATGCGTGCTTCACCGAATTGGTCACCAGCTCATTGATCAGGAGCCCGCATGAAATACCCGTATCGAGACTGAGTGTCAGATCATCAATGTCATGGTGTACCACGATCCCCGTTTTTTTCAGATTCATTGAATGAGATATGGTCTCCAGAAGCTCCGGTATGTAGTTTGAAATGTTGATTTCCGTCAGGTTTTCATTTGAATAGAGCTTTTCGTGTACCAGCGACATGGAGTAGATCCTGAGGATACTGTCGCGAAGTACATTTTTCGCCTGTTCATCTGTAAGGGTCGCAGCCTGCAGTTCCAGCAGGCCGCAGATCATTGCCAGGTTATTTTTAACCCGGTGGTGTACCTCCTTCACCAGAATCTCCTGTTCCTGCACGGATTTGCGTAAATCGGCTGTTTTTTCATCCACAAGGTTTGCAAGATTCACTTTCTCCAGGTGACTGATGCGATAGGTAATAAACCCATAGACACCCGCAGCGAGCAGAAGACCCATCAAAAAGAGGAAGGCGGATCGTTGCCAGAATGGCCGGGAAATTGAGAGAGAGTAAGTGGCTGCCGGACCCCACTCGCCAAGGCCGTATCGGGCCTGTACATAAAAGCGGTACTCCCCGGGAGGCACGCTGGCATAGACAGACTGCCGGCCGGTGATGGGGTTATTCCAGTCTGGATCGAGCCCTTCCATCATATAGCGGTAGGAAATATTGCCCGGATTTAAAAATTCAGGGGCTGTAAATTCAAAGACAAAGCTGTTTCTGCCGGAAGGAACCCGGATATCAGGAAAAATACGGCGGCCATACCGGAAAATATCCTCTCTTCTGAATTCAGACCAGTCGGGAACGGATCCATTCAGCAATATTCCGGTCAGATAGGTTTGCGGCAGACTATTCTGCATCATGATATTCTCAGGATTGAGGATCACAATTCCCGCTCCGCTTCCGAACCAGAGAGTACCATCCACATCAATAGCCGTTTTATGCGTAGTCTCAATACCGATTCCGTATCTCGAAAGCCTGTGATGCTGAATCGCAGACGTTCCCTCACTGTAAAACGTATTCAGATTGATACTTTGAAGACCGCCATTTGTCCCCTGCCAAAGTATTTCATTCACCACATCAACCCAGAGAAAGTTCGTTTCGAGGAGCCGCATCCCCTCCTGCCGGCCAAAATTGATCATGGAATCGGGATTGAGAAATTCCCCAAAGGGGAGAAATGTAATCCCTCCGCTGGTTCCCAGCCAGTAGTTATGATTCCAGTCCTGGGTGATGTAGTTCACATTATAGTGAGACAAGCCCTGCCAGGGTAGTATGCTCTGGAATTGATGGCCATCATAACGGCTCACCCCGCTGTCGGTGCCAAACCAGAGCTGCCCGAGATGATCTTCATAAATATGAAAGATCATGGTCCCTGTTAAACCGTCATCCGCTGAAAAGAGGGTCAGATCACCGTTATCATAAAGAGCAAGCCCGCTATCCCCTCCTATCCATAAACGGCCGCGTGAATCGAAAAAGATGTCGTAAATATACCAGTCGGACAAAGGCTCTGCAGGGGGAAAAGGCCTGTAGGTTGCTCCGTCGAACACTTTCAGGCTGTAGTTATAATCCACGATGAGAAGTGTCCCGTCTTCAAGCTCATGGATATCCCACACATAATTCCGGAGCGGATCCGGATCAAACATCGGATAATTCTGGAACCGCCTGCCGTCGAACGATGAGAGCCCGTTTAGCGTACCGACCCAGATGGTGCCGTCTGAGGCTTTACTGAGGCTTAGAATTTCATTGGAGGGAAGTCCGTACATGGTGTTAAAGAGCCTGAAATCTTCACCCCCAAAGAGTGCAAACCCATTCTCATCCGTGGCGATCCAGATGTTTTGATCCCGGTCTTCAAAAATCCTGTGGATATAGTTGCTGCTCAGTCCTTCCCGTTTAGTGATCTGTTCAAATGTCTTATCGGTCTTCCTGAACAGCCCATCGGCCTCCGTTCCGATCCAGAGTTCTCCCTCTGATGAGTAGTGTATATCAAAAATGTAGCGAAGCTGATGGCCGTCAATTTCGGTAACCGGTGTAAACGTATCACCGTCATAAGTAGTTACACCCCTGCTGGTGGCGAACCACCGGAGACCGTCACTGTCTGTTACCATTTTAAAAACTTTATCTCCGCTGAACCCATCCTCCTCCGAAAAATTTTTAAAGGTAGTTCCGTCATAAATGGAAAGGCCGGCATGAGTAGAGATATAAATCAGTCCGTCTTCTTCCCAGCTTGCATGCCAGATCGCGTCATCAATGAGCCCATCTTCTGTTGAGAGCTGGCGAAATGAATCTCCGTCATAGATCAGAATGCCGTTTTCAAACGTTCCAAACCAGAGATCTCCGCCGGGCGCCTCTGTGATCATGGTAACATAAGAATTATCGATCATCTCATCTTCGAATGGATTGATAAACCGGTCTCCCTCCAGCAGTGCAACCCCCCCGTAATAGGTGGAGACCCAGATTCGGTTTTGCGAGTCAATGAAGACATTCATCACAAAATCGTCTCTCAGGCCATCTTCAATCGTGAAGGTCTGGAATGTGTGGCCGTCAAACCTCGACAACCCGCCCCCCGCTGTTGCAACCCAGAGAAAACCGTCGGGCGTCTGTGTGAGGTCTGTCACCTGTCCGTGTGGAAGCCCCTCATTCACAGAATAGATGATGAAATTGTATGCCTGACCGTAACTGTACTCTGAGAAGAGCAGAAACATCAGGAAGGCCAGAAACGGGTACACCATTCTCTTCATGCAGATCTGATCACAAAAGCAGGGTATTGTCAGGCACCCTGATTCCCGTTAACCTTTCGGTAAAAGCAAGCAACTTATTATTTATAAATAACATTTTCTTCCTGTTCGCACTCCCCGTCACTCCATCGTTCTCTGCAACAATAAATTCGGTTTTTGAAATCTCCACGTATGAAGTATAGTCGAAATTAAAATGAGTTACCATTATGATTCTTTAACAATTCAGGCTCTCAGTTTACCTGCATAGCCTCTCATGCTTATCCGCTGACCCTGTTTCTTTGATGACCATTCATACAGCGGAACAGGGTTGCAACAGCTGCAAAAAAAAAGCCGGTATGCGAACATACCGGCTTTTTTCAGGAAAAACTTTACGTGGTTTACTGTATCACAAGCTCAACTCTTCGGTTAAGAGCACGTGCTTCTTCGCTGTTGTTCGGCACAAGCGGTGAGGTTTCTCCCCTGCCCTGTGATACAATTCGCGAAGCATCGATACCGGAATCGACAAGATAGCTTCGTACAGCAGCAGCTCTTCGTTCCGAAAGACCCATATTGTAGCTTGCAGGACCCACATCACAGGTATGGCCGGTTACGACCAGTGTGCGATCCGGATGATCCAGAAGGGCTCTTGCCACACGGGCGAGAGTTGGTTTCGATGATTCTCTCACAACCGCTGAGTCGAATGCAAACAGAACATCATTGCCGATGGTGAGATCCACACTCTCCTGATCTGCCAGCAGAGCGTGAATCGCATTGAGTTTCTCATCAAATTCATCCATCCGTCTTTCAAGGGCACGGATATTCTCTTCATTTTGTCCGATTCGTGTACCCTGCTCATCCATGCGGGCGGCAAGCTGATCCAGTTGTGATTCCAGTCTGCTGAAAGCTGCCGCACTGATTGTAGGTTCTGGTTTGTGCCAGTCAGCGTCCCGGCTGCTGCTTCCGAATTTCACCTGAAGGCCGGCAGTAAACCCGCTCCAGCTGTCAGGAGTACGTCGATTCAGATCGATCATTGTCTCCGGCCGAGTACGAAATCCGTCCAGAAGATCTGAGGTGGACGTGTTGTAATCGTACTGAGCAAAGAGATCCACTCTCTTGCCGAGATTGAAACGGACACCTGTTCCAAATGTGGCAAACATGGCGCGTTCCGAATGGTTTTCACCTGCAAACTGCGTCCAGATATCGAGATCTTTCCGGCCCACATCCGTGGTGACGTCATTAAAGATCAGTCCGATACCCACATTGGCGTAAACGTTCACTTTTTCAGAGGTGGATCCCAGCAATCTCAGAAGACCGATCTGTGAAGTGACAGAGGTTGTGAAATAGCTGTTTTCAAACGACCGGTCGAGGAAATTGTCGTCATTGGCATTGGTGGTAAATGTTCCAAATAGGAAATTCGTCTGCAGTGACATGACAGGGTTGGCCGCATAGCGGAGATTAAATCCGAATGCCGGATCAAATTCCGTTCCGATATTCATGTGGCCTAATGTAACACCCCCCATGACCCCGGCACTGAGGCGGTTCGGTTCTTCATTCAACTGTGCATTTGCTGCGGAGAGCGCAAGCAGAGACAGAATCAGAGTCATCATCAGAATTTTTGTTATTCTATTCATCGGTATCCTGGTTTAAGAGTTAGTAATTTTTTAACTGTATCCGTATTATTCACATAATCATTTCAAAAAGAAAGCAAGTTTCACTGCTGATGAGAAACACGAGACATGTTCACATTACCGGTAGCGAACACCGCTGTTTCTTCTCTGAAAGCCTTGATTATAGTGAAGCGATGCGGATAAGTTCCCCGCATCATGGGTTGCTTTCAGGTGTATTTGCTCTTTTTTTATTTACATTACAAGATAAGAAAGATTCCTGAGAATTGTAACTATCTGTATCATCTCGATTTAAAAATTCAGTAACCGTCTGATACCCTGCTTTTTCCTTACCGGTGAACCGGTTTTCCGGATCCTTTGCCAATCCCCCTTTTTTTCTGGTAACCTTCATACAGTGGGGTTTGAAATACCAGGAATTTTGCATAAGATCGGGAGGAAGCAGATGTAAAGCCGCAGTCTGTTTGCGATACGTGAGGATTTTGGAATTTCGACAAGAAAGATAGCGGCCAAAAGTTTTTAAAAGCCTCCATACATTCAGAAAGGATTTTTTACTTTACAGGTAACTCCGTCATCGGAATTCCGTGTGGTTCAGCACGCCTCCAATCGGAATAGAGGAGGCTGGATGGCATCCATATCAAAGAGGACAAAATATGAAAAGAGACAAACGATCGTGGGCAGAGCCCTATAAAATCAAGATGATAGAGCCGGTAAAAATGACAACCCCGGCTGAGCGGAAAAAGGCGCTGCATGAAGCGGGATACAATACGTTTCTGCTGCGGTCGGAGGATGTGTATATAGATCTGCTTACCGACAGCGGTACATCGGCAATGAGCGACCGGCAGTGGGCGGGCCTGATGCTTGGTGATGAGTCCTATGCAGGAAGTGCCAACTTCTATCATCTGGAAGAGGCTGTCCGGGACTGTTACGGGTATTCCTTCCTGGTTCCCACACACCAGGGCAGGGCAGCTGAGCACATTATCTCCCAGATCCTGATCAAAAAAGGGGATTTTGTACCCGGAAATATGTATTTCACTACTACAAAACTGCATCAGGAGCTCGCCGGAGGCACTTTTGTGGATGTGATTATTGATGAAGCACACGATCCGGAGAGTGACCATCCTTTTAAGGCAAATATCGATCTTGACAAACTGGAACAGCTGATTAATGAGAAGGGGGCCGGGCGAATCGCTTATGTCTCTGTTGCCACAACAGTAAACATGGCGGGCGGGCAGCCTCTGTCCATGGAAAACCTGAAGGCTGTGCGGCAGCTCACCGCAAAACATGGCATTAAAATCATACATGATATGACCCGGGTTGCAGAAAATGCCTATCTGATTAAGGAGAGGGAGCCCGGCTACGAAGATAAAAGTGTGGCTGACATTGTGAAGGAGATCTGTTCACTCACCGACGGGGCAACCATGAGTGCCAAGAAAGATGCCCTGGTGAATATCGGCGGGTTTCTGGCCGTGAATGATGAAGAGATTTACAACAAAGCCTGTAACCTGCTGGTTATTTTTGAAGGGCTGCATACCTACGGAGGTATGGCAGGCAGGGATATGGAAGCCCTGGCCATCGGTATTCGAGAGTCCATCGAATATGATCATATCCGCGCCCGCGTGGGACAGGTGCGTTATCTGGGAAAAAAACTTATGGGGATGGGAATCCCGATTGTGAAGCCCATCGGTACACACGGGATCTTTCTCAACGCCAGGGAAATTTTACCTCATCTGAGGCAGGAGCTCCTGCCGGCTCAGTCGCTGGCCGCTGCCCTTTATCTCGATTCTGGTGTGAGAGCCATGGAACGCGGAGTGGTCTCCTCAGGAAGAAACCCGGAGACAGGAGATCACAACTACCCTGCTCTTGAGCTGGTTCGCCTGACCATTCCAAGGAGAGTCTATACCCAGGCTCATATGGATGTGGTCGCCGAGTCGGTAGAGGCTGTCTGTGCTGAAGCCGGGTCGATTACCGGACTGAGATTTATTTACGAACCGGAATATCTGCGGTTTTTTCAGTCTCGCTTTGAAGTGATCTGAAGGAGATGCGGTTACTTTAACAACATCTCCGGAAAACGGGAGTCCGGAAATTCTGATGCAAGTCTGCCCAGCAGCCGGGCACGGTCTGCAGTTACCCGGGTGTACACCTCTGTCACTCCATCGGATCTGCGCTCTTCAATCTGCTCCAGATCTGCCTTGGAGAGATCCAGTTCTGCAACTCTGTTTCTGAGGGTGAGTATGAAGCCGGCCTCACTGTAGGGAGTGGCGCCGTTTATTTCGGCAAGGGATACTCTTGCCTGCTCGGCCAGGCGGTCAATTTCATAGCGCAGATTTGAAAGTGCGGTCTCTTTTCCTGCCTGAAGTGCCTGCTCTCTTGCGGCAGCAGCCGAATGAGAATATCCTGTTATGGAGAGAGAATCGGAGGACGATGGCACTCCCGGCCGGAACCACCCTGCCGGATGCGTCTCTTCAGCTTCCACCCTTTCATCCGAAACCGGTTCCGGGGTAGAGCAGGCAGACATGGTGAGTGAGAAAGCTGTGAAAAGAAGTATATATCTGATCATATCAATAGAGTCTGAAATAACCGACTGCACCCTCTTCGTTCTGTACTTTGAACCGTAGTGGAGTGCCGTTTTTGATGGCTTTTGTGATCTCACTTCGCAGCGTACTCAGATTGTAAACGGACTCTCCATTCAGTTCAAGAAGTTCCGATCCGGGGCGGAGTCCGCGATTCCACGCTTCTGAGCCCCGCTGAACTCTCTGAATATAGATGTTGTACTGCTGCGGATTTTCCGGTTTTGAGAGTGCCCTGAGCAGAAAGCCGGGCTCCTCAAAAAAGAGCTCTTCAATACCGCTGTTTTCTCCTCTTTCAGGGATTTCATCCCACTGGTGCAGCTCTTCCTCCCTGAATTCTTCAACACGGGCAGCAACCGGCGGCAGGATCACCCGCTCTCTCAGAATCAGTGCCTGATCAAACTCCTTCCCCCTCCTCCATAAGGTCAGGATGACCGAATCGCCCGGACGAAACATGGCGACTCTCTCCTGCAGCAGATTGGCTTCATTCACAGGGGTTCCGTTCACGGCAAGGATCACATCATCCGGCCTCATTTCAGCCTCTTCTGCGGCGCTGTCGGTGCCAATACCACTCACCAGTACACCGGCAATTCGGTCAAGCCCGATCCTCCTCGCTGCACCGGCATCCACCGTCTGAATACTCACGCCCATCAATCCGCGTTTCACCTCTCCAAACTCAATGATATCTTTCGCCACTTTCAGAGCCAGGTTGCTGGGAACTGCAAACCCGTAGCCCTGATAGGTACCGCTTTGTGTGGCAATGGCCGTATTGATCCCGATCAGTTCACCGCTGGTATTGACGAGCGCACCCCCGCTGTTGCCCCGGTTAATTGCCGCATCGGTTTGTATAAAACTCTCAATGCGGTACTGATCGTTGATAATTTGGACTTCCCTGCTCAGGGCACCTACAATGCCGGCGGTTACAGTGGATCTGAGCCTGAAAGGATTTCCGACTGCCATCACCCACTCTCCTACTTCCACAAGGTCAGAATTACCGATCACTGCGGCCGGAAGATCTTCTGCATCGATTTTTAAAACGGCAAGATCTGTGCTCGGATCTCCGCCCACCACCCTGGCATCAAAGATCCGCTTGTCATCCAGCGTTACTGTGATACCGTCCCGCACAGCATCCTGAATCACATGGTTGTTCGTCAGAATATATCCATCTCTTGTAAGCACCACACCGGAGCCCACGGTTCGGGCTCTGGGAGGCAGAAAACGATCCCAGAGTGAATCTTCACTCTCTTCATCGGAGGCCGCCCTGTTACGGTTGGAGATCACGGTTTCAATATAGACTACGGTTGGCGTAACACTTCTTGCCACCGACCGAAAGAGAAACCGGTCGTCAATCTTTTCCAGCTCCTCCGGACTAAAGAGCGGCACCGGACTTCGGCTCACTTCCGTGACTTTCACTTCAGCCAGGTCGAACGTAAATGATCCCTGCCGGAACAGCATCAGAATCATGCCAATCAGAATTCCGATGAGCAGAATGAGTAACAGCGATAAATATCTTTCCTTTTTTCTCATAAAATAACAACCGGGCAGCGGCAGTCTGCCTCATTCTGTGTGATCATACTCAGTTCATTGCAGTTAACTGCATGGCAAAAACAGACTGTTGCAAAACCAATTTGAATGCGAAAACTGTTTTTTCAGCTGAAATTAAGTGATTCGCATTGAAAATACGTAAACCATTATGACAGTATAACCATTACAATGCAAAAATTGTTTCAAATATTTTGTCTGATCTTCGGGGTTTCACCCCCTCTACGTGATAGCGGATATATCTGTCGAGATACTCTATGAGGCTGTTGAGTTCTCCCGCCATGAATTCTTTCTGCAGCAAACCGGCTTTCCGGGAGTGAAGAGTATCGATAACAAAAGAGTATTGTGATTCAGTAAGGCGCACTGATTCTGCCCCTTCGGGCTGGGGGGATACCGTGCCCGCTTCAATGTTCAGATAGCCTCCTGTTGATGAGCTTTCTGCCGTCGGATCAGGCTGAATACCGATACCAATCTGATCTGTTATTCGCAGCTGAAGGTAGGGGAACAGCTTCTTCGTAACATGATTGCTGCTGTTTATCCAAATCAGCAGATTTTCCAGCCATTCAAAGAGACTCCCGTTCTCTTCCTGTTCATGTAATACCTGTGTCAGAAGCTCCAGTGCGGTAACGGAAAGTGCCATTTTTTTTACATCGACCCGTAGCTGATCCAGTTTGTGAAGATAGGAAACTTCACTGAGAGTCTGGATGCTCCTGCCCGGTTTGTAATAGTACACCGTTTCAAGAATCTGCCCGGGTACCAGTGCTGCTGCAAACCGGCTTTTGGGTTTACGGGCTCCCTTTGCAATCACAGACACCACGCCCTGAGATTTTGTAAAAAGGGTGGCAATAACACTCGATTCGCTGTAATCAACGGTTCTGAGAACGATAGATCCGGTTTTTACAATCATCTCTGTGAATTCATTCAATCAAAAAGAGCATTTCTGTCCTCGAGAACCTGCACGATCGAAGGAAGAAAAACAAGAGCCGTAAAGAGAGTCATGCCTATTCCGGCTACAGCCATCACTCCTATCGACTGCAGGCCGGGGTGGGTGGTAAAGATCAGACCGGCAAATCCCAGCATGGTTGTCAAGGATCCGATTGTGATGTGCTGACCGGTACTTGAGAGAACTTCTCTGCGGTTGCGCCGTCCCTCGTCTCTGAACCGGTGTGCAAGGTGGATGCCGTTATCACAACCAATACCCAGTATAGCCGGTAACACCACCAGGTTGTAAAAATTAAACCTGAGATCAAACATCAGCATCAGACCGAACAGCAGTATCAGTCCGACAATAAGCGGGATAAGAGCGATCAGTGACCATTTCAGATTTCTGAAGGAGAGTAGAACGATGATAAAAACGATAAAAAAGGTGGCTCCAACCATGTACGGGCTTTCATCCCGCATCATTTCCAGCATTGTGGCTGCCACAATGGATGTACTCGCCGCATGGTAAACCCTTCCGCCGGACAGTACGATATCCGACAGTTCGTTCTTGAATTCTATGGAACGACGCCCGTCTGCGAGGTTTTGTCCGGGATAAATAATTACAAATCGGCCGATCTCACCGGTTCGGGTGGTGAATCTGTTTTTCAGATAATCGGGAATCACCTCTTCTTCCAGCGGCTCCACGGTCTGGGAACCGCGCCGGAGAATATCGAGTGCTTCGCTCTGCTGCTGAACTAAAAAGCTGTTATTCAGAAGCCCCCGTACTTTTTCTATCCTTTCCAGTTTAATCATGGCCAGTTCCCTGGTTGGAGGAAATCTCTCCTGTATCGACTCTACATCCAGGATCATGGATTCGGGATTGCTGTTCTGCCTTGCTCTTACAATCTCCAGAATTTCAAAAACATCCTCATCACTGTCGGCAATGATAAAGGCCGGATTTCGCCTCGAGCTTCCATCTTCTGCTTCTCTGATCAGATCCCGAAAAGCTTCATACTCTTCAAATACCGGCTCAAGTTTATTGAACTGATACTCAAATCGCAGAGATCCCGAGAAGATCAGAATGATTACAGTGAGTATCGCTCCGCTGGCTACAATGGATCTTGCAAATGAAAAACGCCTGTCTTCTCCGTAACGGTCAATTTTTTCGGATCTGCGAATCAGCAGTATCCAGTGCCATTTATCAAAGAGAACCAGTATGGCCGGCATCACGAACAGCATGCCTGTCAGAGCCAGAAGAATACCCATCCCCGCAATAAACCCAAATTCGGAAAAGCCCCTGAACTCGGCAAACATGAGAACAAAAAGCGCCAGTGCGGTGGTAATGGCACTCACAAATATTGCGGTTCCCGTCCGCCTGTATGCTTCTATGATACTTCGTTCGATCCTTTTTCCCGAGGCTCTGAGCTCGATGTACCGCGCGTAGTAATGGATGCCGTAATCGATTCCCAGACCAAACAGAATCACAAAAAGTACGGAGGTCATTGTGTTGAGCACTCCGAGCACCATATAGGTAATTCCGAACGTCCAGAGCAGGCTCAGTACCAGGGGGATTCCGATCACGAGAATTGGAACAGGCAAGCGGATGATGTGTGAAACAAGACTGTACTTCTGCCTTCTCCGATCTCCCCTTCGGTAGTTGATCAGTTTTTTGATAAAGAAATAGATCATGACCAGAAGGATAACCGTTGAAATCCCCAGGGCAAAGCTGCTGAACACATCGTTCATGATCGATTCAAACTCATTGAGATGGCGCTTCAGGCGTCCCCCAAAAAGCACTTCCATCTCCGGATGAAATGAAGTGAGATCGATCGACTCCACCAGGTCTCCGTAAGCGGCGAACAGCTCTTCAAGATAACGGATGTTGCTTTGCGACCCGGCCGGATAGAGTGTAAGTATCACCAGGGTACTGTCTTCACTGGCCGGATATTCTGAGGGAATCAGATCATGATAGACCTCTTTAAAGCTGTCGATTCCTGAAGTTTCAGTACCTGTTTCATCTTCATCAAAGTCATCGAAATCATCAAAAAAATCGACGAAAAACGGATTCGCTTCCTGTCTCGCTGTCTCTATTTCGTCTTCCAGAAAGGTGATGATCTGGTCAAGTTCAGCCAGCGTGGCAATGTAGAGTGCATTGTCTTTGAGAATATCTGTATCCCGCCTGAACTCAGCTCTGCTGAAAAAGTGGAACCCGCCGCGGGGATAGTAAAGCTCCATACTCTTTTCAGCAAGAAGATTCGCAAGGGCAATATTCGCCTGAAAATCGGGGGATTTGATAGCTACCTTCATCTCTGTTTCCCCGCCGGATACTTCCTGAAGCTGATTCAGCGCCTGTACGTTGGGGTGCTCAGAAGGCAAAAGGTTTGCAATATCTGTGTCTACCGTGAGGCGAACCGCAAAAAATGATGAAATGATACCTAAAACAACAGCAATGCCAATCACCCAAAAGGGATATCGGATGTTGAACTCGACAATCGGTTGAAACGCCCTGATGATTCTATGCATACTTCGTTTTACTATCTCGCGATAAGTTAAGCATAATACGGATTTTCTTGCTAACTATTGCCTCATCTACCTGAATAAAGACCGCTCTGCAGTTGGAAAATCCGGTGGTTTTAACCCCGTTCCCGGAGTATGAAATTGAGTGAACAATCCCGGTTCGGGATCTGCGTTCACTTTGCTATATTGAATGTATGAACTGTTTTCATTTTCAGTGACAGTTTATGGAATTTGGTTAACGGTATTATAGCATTTTCATTGAATCATGCAATCTACTTTCTATTTCAGGGATGCGGTGAGGGGGATGAGAATCATCGCCCTGGTTCTCCTTTTTTTTATTCTGCTCGTCGCCACGCACGAGGGTGAATTCTGGCCTTTCAGCATCTATCCGATGTTCTCACAGGCAGGCAATCCCTGGACCCGGGCGATGGTTCTGGATGTGACGGATACACCTGATGAGCTGATTTGGGAGATCAGAACCCTTTATGAGAACGACCTCAGGGTGGTCCCCGTCAGAAGGTATGGTGTGGATCAGATTGACTTCTCAAATTTTATCTCAAAAACAGAGGAATGGACTCCCGGGCGCAGGCAGGCTCTGCGAACTATGTTCGGGGAAGAGTCACTGAACGGCCGGAGATGGATTGCGGCCTCTGTTCACGGGGAAATGGATGAAGCAGGAGCCGTAACAATTTCCATTTACCCGCTTCTGCTGATTACAGACGATCAGGTGACGCTGCGCCCGTCATTGCCGGATGCGGAACAGGCCGGGGAGGGTTTCTGAGATGAAATGGAGTGGATATATAGGACGACAGCTGTTCGAGCCTGAGAGAGAATCTACGCTGGGAGAGATGGTTTATTTCAAGATTTTCGAACTATTTGTGGTTATTTATACCATCAAGTTCAGCTGGGAGTGGGGCTTTTATTCCCAGCTCAGGAATGTGGAAGTCGTTTTGCCGCTCGGGATCGCCAATTATCTCGATATTTCCCTTTTTTTTGATCATCAGCTTGCCCTGATCACCGCAGCGGTCATTACATTGCTGGTCATTTTCGCCTATTTCCGGATCGGTCCTAAATGGTTTTATGCTGTCGCGATGCTTTTATTTCACCTGCAGTATGTGATCCGGTTTTCACAAGGTGAAATTCCTCACAGCCAGAACCTGATCGGGATGTCTGTCTTTAGCCTGGCTCTGGGGGCTCTGTTTTTTCCGAAAAAAGAAAAAATGGCGCGGTTTGTCCTGGGCAGTGTCATCTTCTTTATCGGCCTGGGGTACACATCCGCCTTTTTTGCAAAACTGATTGGCACCGGAATTCACTGGTCTGATGGCCGCCATCTCTGGCTTTGGATTGGCGAAAAGGGTATTGACATCCTGTCCAGGGAGGGCGCTTTTGCTCCAAATCTGCTGCAGCAACTGGCTCTGAACAGTGTTGCCATCGCTTCTTTGATTCTGCTGATCGGCTGGGTAACCGAACTGATCGGCTTTACCATGTGGTGGCCCAGGCTCCGGCCCTACACTACTCTGCTTCTGATCGCGATGCATATCGGGATTACACTTACCATGAATATCCGATTTGATGCCTTTGTGATGCAGCTGATCCTCGTTGGGTTTCCCTGGTATCTGCTTCTCGACCGCTTTCTGGAACGTTTCAGGCTATGGGAGGCGATTGATAAGATATCGGGTTACTGAAGCCGCTGATGTAATCAGCACATAAAATGCCGATGCCGTCACCAGCACAACTTCATGGAACTGCAGATCAGAACCGGTACCGAACTGGCTGCCTGTCCATCTCAGCAGAACGAACAGCATAACCAGCAGAAGTGCATAGAGTACAATTCTGTTTCTGCCGGTTTTATTTCCTGCCATTCCCGTATCCTGCGGTTCTCTCTTTACAATCTGCCCGTGCAGACTGCTCCAGTTCAGAAAGAGGGAATAGGCAAGAAAATTGGGCAAAAAGGCGATATTCATCGTGAGCATGGTCCCTGTATGGAAAAGGACGGCCAGCATCAGGAAAAAGCGAAACCAGGCCGCCCTGAATACCGCGACCAGAAAGAGCAGCTCAAAAAGTACCGTGCCCCAGTCGAGCAGTTCCCAGAGTAACGGACTGTGAAAACCGGCTGCAAATGCTGCCAGCAGATCCTGCCTCTCCCTGCCATAGAACTGATTCAGTACATGACTTTGCGCCGCCTGCGTGGTGGGATCGAGCCAGCCTCCGAGAAGTTTCGGAAAGCCCGCCGTAAACATCATAAATCCGATCAGCAGAGCCATCAGTGCCAGCGGCCAGCTCTGAACCTCTGCAGCTGATGGCTTCCGGATCGAATCCACAGACCAGGCAGCCCCCCAGTTACTGAAAGCCATGACAAGCGGAACCAGCGGGACAACTATTTCGTGATCAATTTTGCCCGCACTGAAAAGAACACCCTGCAGCAGCAGCATTGCCAGGCCACAGAGTATGGAAGAAGTTTTTGTACGGTAACCCGCCAGCATCGCCACTGCCGAAAGAAGGATGACCGCATGCAGAATCAAAAAAAAAGAAAAAGGAGGAAATTGACCCAAAAGCTGCATGGGACCGGGAGCAGGTGAATAAAAACCGGGCGGAAGATCTGCCAGAAACCGGTAGTGCGGGAGTCCGTCGCCGGGTATCAGAAAAAAGAGAATGGCCAGTGATACCGATATCCGCGCCAGACCGAGTCCCCCCGCAGTTACCGGCAGGTAATCAACATACCATGGATTCTGAACCCTGAATGAATTCATAGGAAGGAATCAGATTTCAATCTCAAAGTGTACCACTGCCGAATCGGGTTCCAGCGTGGGTGAAGGACGGGAAAACCAGGCTCTGGACTGTGACAGTGTAATGGCATCTGGCCTGATGCCCGCAATTTTTTCGGCTGCCAGGTAGAGCCACTCTCTCTGATCTTCTGTGAGTGCCTCTGCTTTTTCCGGAGTGCCGAAATGTGTTCTCATAAATCCGGGTTGCTGCGAGAGCGGGAGTTCCGGGAAAAGAACGGGGGACCCAACCGTGATCAGCTCATCACCGCTGCTGAGTGTAAAGTGATAACTGTTCACATAAAAGCGATCCCCGTCGCTGTACACATTTTTGAATCCCGGAAAAACCAGGGCCGGCCAGGGCTCACTCCGCAGCACCCCCTCAACTCCAACCCAGGCATACTGAAGGGGCAGCAGTACCAGCAGAGCAGTAAATAGAGTCCGTATCCTGCACCTTTCTTCCATAAATCAGTTCCTGTCTGAGTTCGTGCACCGGTGCCGCCGATTCCGGTCCTGTTTTTTTCACTTTTCTGCAATATAAGAGTTAACTTTCTGTTTCTCTTTATCTGTAAAACCTTTTTTCTGATGAAAATGAACTGTTTCTCAACCCCGAAAAAAGTGGCAAAATCCTTCTATCTGCTGCTTCTTTTTGCGCTGCATCCTGTCGTTACCGAAGAGAGTTTTGCTCAGTCGGGCAGCTTCATTGAAACATCTGCTATTCTCTCATCCGATCCGGTTACACCCTTCTGGCTGCAGTCGAACCGGCAGGGTATCTACTCCCCTTCCGGCAGCCAGTTTCTTTTCCGGGCGGCATCTCACCACAAAAGAGAAATAACTTCCGGTTTTTATCTTCGCGCCGGTGCCGATCTGGCAGCAAGGCCCGGCACCCACTCCACACTCTATTTCAATCAGGGATATGTGGCTGCAGAAGCGTATGGTTTTGAGTTAATCGCCGGGCGTTTCCACAACTCCTCACCTGTTCACGATCCGCTGCTTGGTTCCGGTTCGATGGGGATCAGCACCAATGCCATTCCGGTGCCTCAGGTTCGTTTGGGTCTCACCGGCTGGACCCCCCTTCCATTTACTGGTAATTTCGTTGAAGTGCAGGGGCATATTTCTCACGGATGGCTGGGCAGCCGGAGATACATCAGCAATGTTCTGCTGCACGAGAAGATATTTGCTCTTCGGTTTGGCGGAGAGCGCGCTTTCAGGCCTTACGCCGGTATCGCTCACTATGCCAAATGGGGCGGAACAGATCCGAACGGCCGCACTGTGCCTGTCAGGTGGAGCGATTATTTCAATGTGCTTCTCGCCAGGGCCGGAGATGAAGAGACACCGGGTCCGGATCAGAGCTACGTGCTCGGCGATCATCTCGGTGCAGTGAATGCCGGTTTTTACTGGACTTTGAACGATACCGAAATTCTTGTTTACCGCCAGTTTCCCTTCGAGCTGAAAGCCAATCTGATGCTGCGCAGTTACATGGATGCACTGACCGGTCTGTCGGTTACACTTCCGGACCGGGTTCCGTTTCTGGATCGTTTTCTCTATGAATATATCTACACCAAATTTCAGGCGGGACCCCGTGAACTGCGCGATGACCGGGATCCGGATGATCGCGGTGACTACAGATATAATGAAAATTACTACAATCACTACTTCTACCGCTCCGGGTGGACCTATCACATGCGATCCCTGGGAACTCCTCTGTTTACATTAAATGAGGATAACCTTGGTATTTTAAACAATCGGATCGTGGGCCACCATGTCGCTTTTATCTCATCCGTTTCAACGTTCACCTTTACCGGAAAAGTAACCTTTACGAGGAATTTCGGAAAAATGTGTGATAACAGAGTTCCTGATCTTGGAGAAGGCGCCCTGTTTGGCATCGGGTGTGTAAATATTGTGGAAAATGTGGGCGGGCGGTCTCTGGATCAGTGGGCTTTTTTATTCGGAGCAGAAGCTCCGGTACCCCTTGGTACTACCCTTCCGTTGCTGGCCACTCTTGAAGTGGCGTTTGACCGCGGTGGGCTTACCGGTAATCGTACCGGCCTGCTTTTCGGGCTGAGATGGCAGCTCTGATGCCGGAATCGATCATTTCAGCAGTTCATTAAACAGTGTTGCAAGTTTCCGCGCGGCATTCAGGGAGCTGTAGATCTGCTGTGCACTGCCGGATGAGAGCCTGGATGTGTACTCTTCGCTCCCTTCCGGATTCTGAACCAAACGGCAGGTCCATTTCGCAGCATCATCATATCCGGTTCTTTTCTCTACAGGCTGATATCCGGCATGATGATCAGACAAAATCTGATGGACTTCGGGATGGTGCAAAAGAGAGAGAATAGGTTTGCCTGAGTCGAGGTAATCCCAGAATTTCGCAGGGATCACCCCATCTCTTTCCGGATGTGTGGTCAGAAGCAGGAGATCTGCTTTCTGAAGAACATCCCGTTTCATTTCGGGCAGAACCGGCTTATGAAACACAAAATGATCACGGTACCGGCTGTTTAATACTTCCTGGCGCTGATCCTGATCGGGCAGCCCAAAACTGTGAAGACGAACCACTGCCGCAAGTTCCGGAGAAACCCTCTCAAGTTTCTCTAAATAAGAGATCGCAGGAGAAACCGGGCTCAATCTTCTGAAACGGCCAAAGAAGAGTATATTAAAGAAAGCCGGATCAAGAGAGCTTTCCCACTTCATTTCCCACTTATCCGGCAGCAAGTCGGAGTCAATTGAATTATAAATCACTTCACATTTCTGCTCCGGCAAACTGTAATGGTCTCTGTAAATTTTTCCGGTGTACGCAGAAGTAAACACAACTTTACCGGAATTCGCTATGATCCTCTCCTCAACTCTCCTGTCAGCTCTGACTGAGAGCGGTGAACGCTTTCGTAAATTCACTCCGGAGAGAGTCCAGGGGTCTCTGAAATCTGTGATGAGGGGTTTATTCAATACTCTTGAGAGCTTTTCCCCGAGCCAGAGCGAAGACCAGGGATCCCCTGTTGCCCAGATCAGATCCGGATTCACCTCGCGCGCGCGCTTCAGAATATAGCGATAGCGAAACCGGAAAAAATAGATCCAGGTATCCACAGGAGTGTGGCGATCTATCCAGTTGAGAAAACGGTTCCCTAACCCGGAAGAGTGTCTTGGTTCTGGAGCTTTTTCCATGCTGCTCCTCTTTTCGGGCTGAGTGCGGTCGATAACACTCCTGAGCTCAATCACCTCTATCTTCTTTAAGAGCTCCTCTTCTCTGGCAGAACAGCGGTCACTTCCGGAATCAATTGTGAGCACTACCGGTTTAAACCCAAAATTCTCCAGATGTACAGCAAATTTAAAAGGTCTGAGTGCTCCAACCCTCCGTCGTGGAATAAAGTATGGGGCAATCATCAAAACGGTTTTCATTTTCAGCCTGTCATCAAGGTACTGCCGTGTTGGAGGCGGCACATCAGCTTGCAGTTTTTTCAAGAGAGTTTCTCTTTTTGAAGGCTGACCAGCATCGTACTGAAAACTGATTCAAGGGTTCTTTTTGGTGAACCCATCCAAAATGGATGCAGTAAGGGGTTACATAGAGATAATCTCCTCTGCCCGGTATCTTCGTTATCAGACGTATGAGCAGATTGCGGAACCAGTCAGATTTCAGCCCTTTCAGATCATACACCAGCCGCTGTGTGTAATAGAGACAGGATACAGAGTGAAAATCCGGATCATACTCGGTGTAGCTTTCAAGAAAATCGAGCTGCGGACTATCAAACCCGTTCAGCCATGGAAAAACCTGCAGTTTCATTTTCGACATCGCCATGGCCATGCTCCATTCGCAGCTTTCATCAATTCGTCCGGTTTCATCCGTTCTGCTCCTGAAGTGTGTTTCATTTCGCAGTGAAAAATAGGTTTTTGCCTCATCGCTTACCCTTCTGGCAAGATCCGGATCCTGAGCATAGATCATTCCTGCCTGCACTCTGCTCAGATAGGTTAACCCAAACCGGTCAAGTGTTTTCTTTCGTTTATTCAGAATCAGGTCTTTGATTACGGATATCCCCTTGCTGGAGCCGAAGAAAAGATCTGAGAGCTGATTTCCTGTGATGGTAAAAGGAAAGGGTGAAAGAGAGAGCCAGAGCCTGTCCGGATTTTTGCACCAGATCATGTCACTGTCCAGAATCAGGTTTCTCTCAAAAGGCATAAACAGGTGAATATTATGCTTAAAACCGTTTATGGACTGATTTTCATCCGGAAGATCAAACACATATTCGAAAAGTGAACCGGCCTCACTTTTTTCGAGACACGCCCGCAGTTCAGATGAGCAGTAGATGGCTGCGGGTCTTTTCTTGTCATATCTTCGAAGTGAGGTAACACTCGCAACGGCATGTTTCAAATATTTCTCACTGCCATAAGCAGAATAGACATATCCTTCCTCTGCCAGTGTTGTATCAGAAATCTCTTTTGCCATCCGGGTTTGGTTATTATCGGTTCGCTCGGGCTGCGCGTCTCTGTAAAGACTGCATCAGTGCATCAAAACCGCGTTGACGTATTATGCTTTGAAACTGCCTGTTATAGGATTCTGCCGTAGAGACTTCATCAATCGTCATGTCTGTAATAACCCAGGTGCCTGCATCTCTTCGCAGATTGTAATCCACCTGTGTCCTTACATTGTCGAGCTGTGCCATCGTTTCCACCACAGCTTCATTCCCATCCACTATGATGTTCAGATACTCAACCTCAGCCCTGTAAATATCCAGTCTGTTCAATGAATTGTCACGGATGATCGTTGCAAACAGAGAAACAAATTCATCCTGCTCTTCTTTACTGATTTCAGTGTAAGTATTTCCAAGTGCAAATGCAGCCATGGAACGATAATCGATCACATCATTAATGATATCTTTCAGCTGATCCCTCTGCTGTTGAGTGTAGTCGGATCCTTCCGGCCCCAAAAGTTCCTTAATCTCCAGATCTCTTTCCTCAAGCATGGATCTGATCTCATTGGCTGCCGGCTGGGCATTGAGTGCATTCAGTAACAGTATGACCGATAAATAAGTTACAGATAAAATAAATTTCATAATCTTCTAATTTTCAAACGAGCTGCGAACAGGCAGTCCGCTCGTTTTTAAAAGTTCGGCAATTTTTTTGTTTAACTCGAATATATATTGATTTAACTCAAACCGGATCTCAAGTTCCTTCTGAAGTGCATCCAGCAGATCTTCCACGTCGCCGAATCCGATATCATAGTTTAACTGCTCATTCCTGACCCAGTTTCTCGCGATCGTGAGCGACTCCCTCGACTGGTTAACTCTGCTCTCCGCAACCACCGCTTCTCTGTAAGCATTATTGAGTTCAAGCATGATACCGTCCTGCAGTGCATTTTCCAGTTCATTGACCCTGCGGTATTCGATATCCGCCCGCTGAAGATTGGTTCGGATGGTTGAAAAATTCAGATTTTGCCGGATACCAAAGCCGATTCCTGCCGATGCATAATTGGTGCTGTTGATGATAAATGGGTTGGTCTGCCGCGGCCTGTTGGGGGTGTTGGCGTAACTGCCGGTAATCCCCAGGAATATCAGCGGAAACTGCTGTGCCCTTACCGCTTCCCTGCTGCTCCTGAGTGCGTCGCGACCCGCTTCTGCAGCCCTCAGTTCCGGACGGTTTTGCAGTGCCATCTGCTGATAAAAGGGGAAATCCCGTACATGGTAGGGAATCTGTTCCAGAAACTGTTCTTTGGGAAGATAGACTGTGCCCTGATCCGCCTTAAGCAGATAATTCCAGAGCCTCTCTACCTGATAGAGTCCTTCATGGGCCTCAATCACCCGGATTTTAAATTCAGATTTCAGAATCTCAAACTTAAAAATGTCTGATTCCTTTAGCGTGGGATCTGCATCCTCAATCATCTCCTCAAGCCTTCTCTCAAACTGATTGATCGCATCTGTGGCCTCTTCCAGCACTCTCGTGATCTCAACAGAGAGAAGATAACTGTAGTAAAGCTCCAGAAGCTGGACTTCCGCTTCCGCCTTCACTGCACTGAATTGAAATTGCACTGCCCTGGCTCCCGCCTGTGCGGCCTGTATGGCATTCCCTATCGCGCCCCAGCTGAACAGCGGCTGAATCGCATTTATTTCTGCACGTGTGAAAATGGCCCAGTCTTCCCAGTCATTCTCGAGGTTTGGATCCAGATACCACTGGCCCGGAGGCAAATTTCTTTCGTCTTTGCTTACCACACCCGGGATTACACCGTGCTGACTGCTGAAATCGACTCTGGGCAGGATTCTTTGAGCTCTGGCTACGTTCACCCGGTTATCGGCCAGGTCTATCGCTGTTCTCTCATAAGCCACCTGTCCCGAAAGTTCGAGTCCGCGTTCAATAAATTCCGAGAGATCGATACGAAGGGTATCCTGAGCAGTGCCTGAGTATGGCAGCATCGTGAAGAGAAGAAGAACAGAACAGCAGATGGAGAAGCGCAATTTCATAAAGGTTTGGGAACAGTTCAGCAATATGATTTTATAGTATCCAAACGATGAGTTTGCTGAATTATTTAAAAGAAAAGCCCCGGATTAGTCCGGGGCTTTCTATGCGGAGGGAGAGGGATTCGAACCCCCGGAGACCGCGAAGCCTCAACGGTTTTCAAGACCGCCGCATTCGACCACTCTGCCATCCCTCCTTTTAAAAATCATCAGGTAAGTAAAGATATCAATATCGAAGATAAATAATAAAGAAAAAACTCGTGCTCGCGTGGGATGACAGACAGCTGATTTTAACCACCCAGTGCTGCAGCGCCGGAAACAATTTCTGAAATTTCTGTGGTAATTGCACTTTGACGGGCCTGATTATATTTCAGGCTCAGTTCCTGCTCAAGTTCCTTTGCATTTTCTGTTGCATTGTCCATTGCGGCCATTCTTGCCCCCTGTTCAGAAGCATTCGATTCCAGAACGGCTCTCCATAGCTGCATATTCAGATAGAGGGGAAGTAATTCAGAGAGAATTGTCGGTGCGTCGGGTTCGTAGAGATATTCCGCAAGAGCATTCTCATTCGGTTCAATATCCGTTTCCAGTTCCGATACCTGAACCGGAAGAACATCTGTGATAACTCTGTTTTGGGCAATGACTGTTTTAAACTCGTTGAATGCGATCAAAACCCTGTCATATTTTCCCTCTGCGAAAGCCAGTGAAAGATCACTCATGATTGCTGAAGTATCTTCATAATTCAGTGTATCAAAAAAACCGGGCCAGGATTTTACCACCTGATATTTTCTCTTTCTAAAGTACTGATCCCCCTTTCGGCCAATAACAAAAAGATCCAGTTTATCCGAATCCTGAAACTCACTAAGCTCCGCGGATATGTGGGTTTCAACCGTTCGGAAGAGATTGGTATTGAAGCCGCCGCAGAGTCCGCGGTCAGAACCAACAACAATCATGGCCACTTTTTGGATAGTCTCCGGTTGCCGAAGAAGTGCATTGCCGCTTTCAGCTCCACCGGTGACAAGCCGCCCTGCAACACTTTGAAGTTTCTGTGCAAATGGCCTTGTTTCCGTCATTCGCTGCTGGGCTTTACGCAACTTGGCAGCCGCTACCATTTTCATGGCTTTGGTGATCTGCTGTGTATTCTTGATCGATGTAATACGATTTCGTATGTCCCGCAG